>JAADHS010000129.1 GCA_013151745.1 Gammaproteobacteria bacterium
TTTCCATTTCAAAAAATGGCGTGCAGGTGATTTTTTATTAAAAAATATGTCATTCTGCTTGCACTCAATCCAGTGCAATCTGAAATATTTTTTCGAAACTGACCATAAGCCCGAATTGTACAAAAAACAAGCAATTTAAAAAGTTTTCTTTCATTGGCATACTTTAACGAGAGTGCTTTTATTTTACACACAAAGTTATCCACAGGAATTGTGGATAAAACCCAGGTTAAAATTGATGGTTCAAAAAAAACGGGCTAAAAAAAAGGATGCTCTTAAACGGAAGAGTTCGGTTAAACGGACTCAAAAAAAGACGACAGCCAAGAAAAAACGAATTCCGCACAAAAAAAATAGTGGGTTGAAGTCGATTATTTTTAAAGTGTTGCTCTTAATTTTTGTCGTTTTTGGACTGTATGTGATCTATCTTGATAGCCTTATTCGTTACGCGTTTGAAGGGCGAAAGTGGGCTATTCCTGCTCATGTCTATGCCCGTCCTTTAGAGCTGTATATTGGAAAAACAATAAGCAGCCGTGATCTTCATCAGGAGTTAACTTTACTAGGGTATCACCGTTCTCTTGACGAAAATCGACAAGGGAGTTATCAACAGCGTCACGGTACATTTGAAATTATAAGTCGTGACTTTCATTTTGCGGATGGCTATGGATCTGCGCAGCATTTTGACCTGGCGATCAAACACAATAAAATTACTGCCTTGCGTGATCATGCCAGTGCCCAGTCGTTACCTGTTGTTCGTCTTGATCCTTACCAGTTTGCACAAATCACTGCTGTTAATAATGAAGATAGAGTTTTACTCGCCGCGGATAAAATACCGGATTTGTTATTAAAAGCGTTGACTGCTGTGGAAGATCGGCGGTTTTATGAACATATAGGGATTGATTTTTTAGGCCTGGCACGGGCCAGTGTGGCGAATATTAAAGCGGGAAGGGTTGTACAGGGGGGCAGTACTTTAACGCAACAGTTGGTAAAAAACTTTTTTTTGAGCCGAGATAAAACGATCATTCGTAAAATTAAAGAGGCGATGATGGCCCCTCTCATAGAATGGCGCTACAGTAAGGAAGACATCCTGACGGCTTATTGTAATGAAGTTTTTCTGGGTCAAGATGGTGGGCGCGCAATTCATGGTTTTGCTTTGGCTTCACAGTTTTTTTTCGGCTCTAATCTTGATTATTTAAAGTTACCTGAAATAGCGCTTTTGGTTGGGATGCTTAAAGGCCCTTCTTATTATGACCCCAGGCGTTTTCCAGAACGGGCAATTAAACGCCGGAATCAGGTGCTTAAAGTATTAGCAGAACAACAGGTTGTCAGTGATAGTGAGGCTCAATACGCGATGCTGGAACCATTAGGAATACGCAGCATGATTCCTACAACAGGGCGTTTTTCTGATTTTCTTGGTCTGGTCAGGCAGCAACTGAAGCGAGATTATAAAGAAGAAGATTTACGGAGTGCGGGCCTGCAAATCCATACCACGCTGGATCCCATAGTACAAACCAAAATTGAACTGAGTGTTGCACGACAGATGGAGGAGTTATCGCAAAAAACAGCGATAGACGATTTGCAAGTCGCAACAGTTGTTTCTACGGTAGGCAGTGGTGAAATCGTTGCTCTAATGGGAGGGAAACAAGCGCAACGAGGCGCTTATAACCGAGCTTTACATGTGCGGCGTCAAATAGGCTCTCTCGTTAAGCCTGCCGTGTATCTGGCTGCTTTAGAGCACACGACTTCTTATAATTTGATTTCAGAGCTTAAAGATGAAGCAATTAAATTAAATATTCAAGATGATAAAATATGGGCACCAGAGAACTTTGATCGCCAGTATCGTGGCGCAGTACCTTTGTACAAAGCTTTGCGTGAATCGTTAAATGTTCCTACGGTGAGGTTAGGTATGACGCTTGGCATCAGCGATGTTATTGATCTTTTGCAACGACTGGGGCTTGAGGTACCAGATCAGGTTTACCCTTCATTATTATTGGGGGCTTATGAGTTAACACCGTATGATGTAACACAGATGTTTCAGGCTTACGCTGATGGGGGTTTTGTTACTCCCTTACGGGCGATTCGCGCTGTTGTCACATCATCCGGTATACCTTTGCAACAATATGCTTTAGAGATCAGCCAGGCAGTGGATGCGAATGCGCTCTATTTATTACAATATATATTACAAGAAACGGTGCGCTCTGGCACTGCTAAAAATTTGCCTGCTTTTTTACCTGATGATCTCATTGTAGCGGGTAAAACAGGGACAACAAATGATTTGCGAGACAGTTGGTTTGCTGGATTTAGTGGGCAACATGTTGCGGTAGTCTGGGTCGGGAGAGATAATCATCAGTCCGCCAAGTTAACCGGTGCATCTGGGGCGATGCGGGTGTGGGGTGGGGTCGTTGATCAACTTGAAACGCAATCTCTGGAGTCTCGATCACCCGATACGATTGAATGGGTTTGGGTTGACCCTAAGCAAAAAAAGCGCGTTGCATCCCGGTGTAATCAAGCGAAAAAACTACCTTTTATAAAAGGAACTGCACCTAAAGAGCGGGGTTCCTGTCGTTAATGTTTTATCGGAACCCTGAAAATAATTCTAAAAAACGCATCGAACTACGTTTTCTAGGTTAAATGGAGTCCTTATTGTGATTTCCGAAAGGGTTCATTTAGCTCTATGTATCAAAAACCTGCGCTGAGTGAATGACGAATCCCTGCCTGATTTAGGTTTAATATTATTAAAATTATATAGAAGTGCGAGTGATGATGAAAAAATATGCTGTGCTGTGTTGCCTTTTTTTGGTTTCATGTACGAGTTCTGGGCCAGGACAACGTCCCGTTGTGTTAACGTCAGCCAAGGCGATGTTAATGTTACCTGCTAGCCTGAGTAGCCAGAGTGCGGTCTCTATGGAGAGGTTAAGTGGTGAAAAAATGACGCCAACAATAACCAGCTTGCTTGAGCACGCGCTCTCTCAATATCAACAAAGAGAACTGGATGGCGCGGGAGCTACTGTAGAACGGGCACTGAGAATTACGCCTCGTGCACCGGCTTTATGGTATTTTTTATCACGTATTCGTTATGTTCAGAACAATATGGAGCAGGCGATCCAGTTAGCCTTGCGTTCCAATAGTTTCACTAAAGGTCACTCGTATTTGATGACCTTAAACTGGAAGACTGTCGCTGCAGCCAAGCGTCAGCAAGGTGACCATGCTGGTGAGCAGCAAGCATTGGGTCGAGCTCAGTTTTATGAGTCAGGCGGTGCGCAGTGAATAATGTACTGGTCAACCTAAACAAGACACATTAAATTGAGTTTTTTCGATTGAGGAAAAACCGAAAATGAGGTGCAGATGCGCGTGAAAACACCTAAATTCATAACGCCA
>JAADHS010000010.1 GCA_013151745.1 Gammaproteobacteria bacterium
ACTTATTGATCGTAACTGCTTATTGCGATAGTAGCGCTCAACCCTGGTTGATTTAGAGTCCTCTTTGACTGGGGCAACAATAGAGGTCGAATTATTTTTTGCTGGAATTTTTCTAATTTCAGCAAAACAGCTCATAGGATATACGCCAATACAGAATGTAACGACATAGAGAGCACAACGCATCATCTTCACAGATAACTCCCTATTTTATCAAAATGTCCAGACCCAACCGAGTTTGCAGATTTGCTAAGGATTCTTCCGTAAAGTTACCTTTCCCATCAACAATATCAAAATTATTCTCGATCGGTTCCGGGCTAGCGACGGCGATAATTTTATCTATACCTGCCGGCCCTGTAATTTTTAGTGCGTAAGTCGCGGCTAACGGCGGAATTTGATAATCCTGACCGGGTAACAATAAGCCCTTATCTTCCTTATTATCTGGAAACAAGCCCAAAATTTCACCTGCTGAAGTCATTAATACTTTGACGTACAAGGGAGATTGTACCGAGAGATTTATTTTCACTTCATCGCCCACACTAAATTGAGAGGAATTGGTAGTGAGTTGCAGTCGTCCATCGTGACTGATGACGGAGCTACCCTTCAAATCTTGATTCGCAGCCTGTGCTAATAATTTTCTTTTATAAATAGTCTCATGCGTAATAGGAACTGATGAATACAAAGCAACATATAGCTTTCCATCAATGTTTGGCTTAGCGCCCTCTGCCGAGATACCCGTATAGTCACTCAATGCAATTTGTGTTGCCTTGTCAATACGGCCAGTAATAGCTACGTTGTAACCATTCAATATGAGATATTTTTGTATTAAGCGGATTTTAGCCGAACGATTGAGCATAGTAAATGATAACAAGAGGCGATTAATCACTACAGGGTCAGGTTGTTGCTCGGGAATCAGGCGCCAGTAAGGCANNCATGTATTTACCAATCACTTGTATCATGCTCAACTGCACCAATAAACGAACCGCCGCATGACGACCTTGTACTTTTTTCACTGTACCTTTAAGACCAATCGTATTACCAAGAATCGAAAAGGCGATACTGTTTTCCGCTAATGCTTTGTGTACTTCAATAGTATTGATCGATTGCATTTGTGAAATGCCAGTTAAAGTTTTAAAATCAATTAAATTAAAATCAAGGGTAATCCGAGCCAATGAGCTTTTGTCCTGATCAGAAAAATCCAGACCAAATTCTTTGCCACTAACCGTCCCTTCTACACCCAGGTCAGTATTTTTCCCTCGTGTTTCTAATCCCCGGTCAAATTCTGTAATGCCGCCAGAAACCACCACATTCGGCGTTATTTTGTCGTCGAAACCTGAATAACCTGTATTCGCAGAATTCAAAATAAACTCTGGGTCATAAGGGATGTAGATCACCTTGCCGCCTATGGAATTTAATGTACTTTTCAGCATTTCCGTGACGTCTTGTGGTATTTCCGCCAGAGATGCAAAAGAACTCCCCGTATTATCTGCAATACTTTTAACCATCATATGTAAGGGCTGATCAGCGTAGATTTCACTCATCAGACCTAGATCAAACAATGCCTTGTCAAAAGAGGTTGCTTTCACCTGCGGTGCGGCCTCCGGCATGCTGACATCTACTTTGTGCGGTGTTGTGCAAGCACTAAGCAGGCCGAAAAAAAACGAAATAAAGACAAAATTTAAGGGACGATATATCAATGTGAGGTTCGTTTTCATAACTGATTCCTGAATAATTTCAATTCAAATATTATTTTTTATGTAAACCCATAATACCCTGCCAGATTAAATTTCCCTGTGAACAATACTACAGTTAGGTTGTGAACCATGCACATCATCCGTTTTAAAATACCTTTACTTTACCTGTTTCATTCGAAAAAATTGTCGCGTTTTCGTTGTCTGAAGTCTGTCTATTTTTAAAACTGAACGTGAATATTATGTTTTGAGTTTTTCAAAAATAATTTTAAAGAGTGATTTAGCTCGTAAATTATTTATTTTTCAGAAATAGAAACAGCATCTTCATTAGTCGAAATATTGATAATGGTGGCGCCTTGCAAATTAGTCCCGGTGCCAATATTAATGCTACCAACACCATTTGCTTCAATCTCCGAAGATTCACCTGCGGCGGCAGCGGCACGGGCTTTTGTTTTTGCTTTGGTAACGATGAATTCAATATTGCGATCAGCGTTAATTGAATCGTCTATGGCTTCATCTATACCAATACCATCATCCAAATCGCTCGCCGTTGCCAACGCCGAATAAACACCGCCCAGTGCCATCATGCAGATCAGTAGAATCAATTTCAGGTAGCTTGAAAAAATGTAATGACTAGTATTCATGGCGAATCCATTATTAATTTTCATCATTAAACCGAAAGTTAACATTAACGATCCAGATGTAATCATAAATCTGCTGACCAACGCCCCATAAAGGAAATTAGGACGTTGGCTTATCAGCACACCGTATAAAAACACTTATTTAAGAGCAACCCCCCCCGTAGTGCCAGCAGAAGTCCCAAAAGCCTGTGTAGTCGCACCATTGTTATTAGAGTCAACTAAAATTTTAACGTTGTCCTTGATCACCGTCCGTTGACCCATTGCAACACCGCCTGTGCTAGCTGCAGCCTCTTGTGTAGACGTTGTCAGCACGCCGCCTTGATTTCTTGAATTAATTGTGATTTCTGCATCATCCTGCAACATAGCGCCTCGTTGCATGGCCAGCCCCCCTGTAGTCGCTGCAGATTGCCGGGATGATTGAGTTGTCGCACCTTGGTTTTTTGAACCAATATTAATTTTGACATTATCCTTGATCTGCGCTCTTTTTAGAGCAACACCACCCGTGCTTGCAGCAGAATCTTGGGTAGATGTAGTTGTTGCACCTTGATTTTTTGAGGTAATATTGATCTTCACATCATCACTGATTGATGATGCATCCGCCGCGAACACCGCACTTGTAGAAACCAACGCAAAGCTACCCAATACCATACCTATTACGAATTTATTCATTTTCTTAACTCCTTAAAGTGTCAAAATCCAATTTGTGTTTCATGCTGTTGTTGCTGCATGTGGGACTATAGTAAGCCACTATCGTTAATTTACTTGTGAGGTTTGCCATCTTGTTGATGTGATGTATTCACACTTTTAATCCTGCTTTCACCAGAAAGCTTTGATTTCTCGATAAAACGTGAATTATGCAATATTTTCCTGGAGTTATATAATGTCTTTATGGGTAACCTAATGCATAATAGCGAGCAAACTCCATTTATAGCATTTCAATATTTTAAATATGATGTCTTTCCAGAGGAACGAGTAGCATGAACATGACAATCCGGTTATCGGTTTCTGGAATGAGTTGTGCCGGTTGTGTTGGGTCAGTTGAAAGCATTTTAAACAGAGTTACAGGCGTATCGTCTGCGAGCGTTAACTTTGCTGAACATACGGCCACGGTTGAAGGTCATGTCAGTGCACAGTCACTGGTCGATGCCATCCGCGCGGGGGGTTATGATGCAGCGGAACTCAGCGGTAATGATGATGAAACCGAAAAAGAAGCAGCAGAAATAGTTCACTACCGAAAATTATTAAAAATGTCAGCCTTTGCTGCTGTCGTTGGCGTCCCTCAGTTCGCCCTGGGAATGACCGGTGTTCTGCCTGGTTTTTTTGAGCGTGGTGAGCAGTTTTTTTGGTTTCTAACCGCCGCACTAACCCTCTGGGTCTTGATCTATTCTGGTGGACACTTTTTTACCGGAGCCTGGCAATCACTCAAAAATCACAACGCTAATATGGACACCTTGATTGCACTGGGTACTGGCTCGGCCTGGCTTTATTCAATAGTCATTATCACTTTTCCAGATCAGGTTCCCAGCCTGGCACAACATGCCTATTTTGAGGCCGCTGCTATTATCATCGCTTTAATCAATTTAGGTGCAGCATTGGAAATGCGCGCCCGAGGTCAAACATCACAAGCGATCAAGCGTTTGATTGGCTTGCAAGCTAAAACAGCAAGAGTAATAAGAAATGGCGTAGAACAGGACATTCCGATCGAGGAGGTAAGATTAGAGGACACCTTACGGGTACGCCCTGGCGAACGCATCGCTGTGGATGGCCGTATCATTGAGGGCTCTTCCCGTGTTGACGAATCCATGTTAACCGGTGAACCCGTCCCAGTGAAAAAACAAGTCGGCGATGAAGTAGTCTCGGGCAGTATTAACAAAATGGGTAGCTTTCTTTTTCAAGCTCAGCGTATTGGTCAAGATACAACATTATTCCACATTATTGCTATGGTGCGTACCGCGCAAGCATCAAAACCGGCCATTGCTCGTTTGGTAGATAAAATTTCTGCCTTATTTGTACCTACAGTGCTGATTATTGCCGTCATCACATTTCTCGCCTGGTTTAACTTTGGCACAGGTGACCAGGCTATTTCCCTGGCCATCGTCACAACCATGACGGTACTGATTATAGCTTGTCCTTGCGCACTGGGTCTGGCGACACCGATTTCCATTATGGTCGGAGTCGGCAAGGCAGCGGAATTTGGTATCCTCATTCGCAATGGCGATGCATTACAATTAGCAGGAAAAATCAATACGATTGTACTCGATAAAACCGGTACGGTTACTGTAGGCAAACCCAGTGTCACCACGCTGATCGCCGTCAATAATTGGACAGAAACGTCATTACTGCAATGGGCCGCCAGTATTGAACAAAGCTCCGAACATCCTCTGGCGGAAGCCATTGTCAGCGAGGCAAAGAAAAAACAAATCGCGCTGCTGGAAATCACCCGGTTTTCAGCTATCGCAGGACAAGGCGTTGAGGCAAAAATCAAAAATAAACTGGTTTTATTGGGTAATCGAAAATTAATGAATGACCACAATATTGATATCGCCGCAGTGACAACAGCAGCGCTTGAACTGGAACATCAGGCACAAACGCCTGTATTTATCGCCATAGACGGCAAGATCGCAGGTCTCATCAGCGTTAACGATGCGATCAAACCCGATTCCCTGGTCGCGATTCAACGCATGCATGATCTGGGTTTGAAGGTGATTTTACTCACCGGTGATAATCACATTACCGCTGAAGCGGTCGCTAAACAAGTCGGTATTGACGAGGTGATTGCGGAAGTTTTACCACAAGACAAGGCAAATACCGTAGTCAACTTACAAGCTCAAGGAGTCCATGTCGGTATGGTAGGGGATGGGATCAACGATGCACCAGCTCTGGCAAGCGCCGATGTCGGGTTTGCCATTGGCACCGGTACCGATGTCGCCATCGAGAGTGCCGACATCACTCTTATACGAGGATCACTGCATGGCGTAGTAGACGCCATTGCTATCTCCAAAGCCACCGTACGCAACATCAAGCAAAATCTGTTTGGTGCCTTTATTTACAACATCGTGGGCATCCCCATCGCCGCCGGCGTACTTTATCCCATCATGGGTATACTACTCAACCCCATGATTGCCGGTGCCGCAATGGCCATGTCGTCAGTGACAGTAGTAACCAATGCCAATCGTCTACGTCGATTCAAACCAAAACAGGAACAAAGATGAGCACGCTATTAATCAATATCGCAGGCTTAACATTAATTGGCCTTATCGTTTGGTGGTTTTGGCTGTACCTCCGTAAAAATTGAGTTCTAGTCGTTTAAAAAAACGAGTCAAACTTGATCGATTTCATTTTTTATCCGGTGGCAGAGACCAGGAAACCAGTAAGGTGGCGATCACGACGATAAAACCCAACACTAACATAGAGCTAACCGGGTTCACGCCCAATACGGTGGCATAGCTATAAATACTCACTGCGAGCAACATCGCAACATTTTCGAAAAAATTTTGAATGGCAACTGCGCCACCGCTACCCATCATTTTGTGTCCTATTTCCTGTAACGCGGCATTCACCGGGACAATAAATAAACCGCCTGCCAATCCACTTAAAAATAAAACAATTCTCGCAAGCCAAAGCGCATCAACAAAAGACAAAGTGATAATAAAAACGCCCATCATATAGGCGGCCAGTCGTGTTCGACTTAAATGATCGATAGGGATCAGTTTCGGTACTAACGCGGCACCAGTAATAATACCCATGGCAACAAACAAAGTCAGTTCAGCAATATCGCTGGCATTTTTCGATAACAAAACCAACGGTGCCCAAGCGACGATCAATACCCGCAAGACAGCGGAAGTGGACCAAAATAAACTAGCACCCAAGAGAGAGAAACGAGCCCTATCCACAGTAAAAAAAACTTGTATCGTTTTTTTAAATTTAGGGATTGCCGCACCCGGTGCCGTTCCCCGGGCAGGCAATTTTGTTATAAAAAAAGTAGCCCATATCGACAAGCCATAAAAAACCAATACCGAATATATAGCACCTTGCATCGACCAATCGGCTAATTTAGCACCGATAAACGTACCCAAAATAATCGCAAAAATAGTCGCCCCTTCAATGAGGCCATTGGCTTTGACCAAGGATTGATGCCCCACCATTTCGGGTAACAATCCATATTTAGCCGGGCCATAAATCGCCGCCCCCACACCAATAACGACATAAGCTACGATCGGTTCAACTGAAAACAAAATCAGTACCACACCCAGCACTTTAAACATATTGCCTATAATCAGTACTCTGGGTTTAGGATATTTATCGGCAAAAGGTCCGACCCAGGGCGCTAATAAAACAAAAGCAATCAAAAAGGCACCTTGTAATACCGGAATATACCAATCAGCCGTTTGATTGTTATTCATAACCATTGCAATAATCGTAAACAGAATGGCATTATCAGCAAAGGCCGTTAAAAACTGCGCCACCAGCAATGCGTAAACACCTTTATTCATTTTTCCACCGTAACTACTCACCCCTTTATTAATATGAAAAAAGTTAAAAAATACGTGGACATGCTAAGTTATTTCTTTAACAGGCTCTAATTATGATTTTATTCATCGTGAAACTTGCAGCCAAAATGTAACCGGGCCATCATTGGTCAGGTTCACGGCCATGTCGGCACCAAACTGGCCGGTTTGTACAGATAAACTCGTTTTTTTAGCCAACGAGACAAAGCAATTGAATAAACATTCTGCCTCTTCGGGAGCCGCAGCAGGCGTAAAACTGGGGCGAGTTCCTTTACGTGTATCGGCAGACAGGGTAAATTGAGGCACCAACAAGAGAGCCCCGTTTATTTGCTGTACATTCAAATTCATTTTCCCTTGTTCATCGGCAAAAACACGATAACCAATCAGCCGTTCCAGCAATCGCTTGGCCTCAGCCTCGCTATCTCCACGTTCGATACCCAGCAATACCATTAAACCTTGCTGAATTTCGCCGATAATATGTGCATTGACGACAACATGAGCTTGGGTGACACGTTGTAATAATGCGATCATGTTATTTTGTTGCCATTCATACTGGCTGCAATGACTCAATAGACCACCGGGCCTGGACAGCAAACGCTGTTTGCTTTTTACCCTCATGTAGCATACGGCACCAACCGGCATAGGCAATCATGGCACCATTGTCGGTACAAAATTCGGCTCTAGGACAAAACAACCGCCCTCCTTCCTTATCAACCAAGCTTTGCAAGCGACCTCGTAAAGCACGATTGGCACTGACCCCGCCTGCAATCACCAAGTCTTTTAAACCACTTTGTTTCATTGCACGTTTGCATTTAATCGCCAGGGTATCAATAACGGCGTCTTCAAAGGCACGGGCAATATCTGCCTTGCTTTGCTCATCCGGAGCGTGCTCAGCCCAGGTCGTACGGGCAAAGGTTTTTAAACCACTAAAACTAAAGTCCAGGCCAGGTCGTGTGGTCATTGGGCGAGGAAAATGAAAACGCTGAGCATCACCTTGTTCAGCAAGCTTTGCTAATGCGGGTCCACCCGGATAAGTCAGCCCTAACATCTTTGCCGTTTTATCAAACGCTTCGCCTGCAGCATCATCTATACTTTCACCTAATATTTGATATCGACCTACGCCCTGGACAGCAACCAGTAAGGTGTGACCACCCGAAACCAATAAAGCAAGGAAGGGAAAGCGAGGGGGGGACGCTTCCAGCATGGGGGCTAATAAATGCCCTTCCATATGATGCACCCCCAAAGCGGGTACGTCCCATGTCATGGCTAGGCTAGACCCGACTGCAGCCCCCACCAACAAGGCCCCCACTAAACCCGGGCCCGCAGTGTAAGCAATGCCACCAAGATCATCGCAACTCGATCCAGACTCGGCCATAACCTTTTTAATCAAGGGTAATATACGCCGTACATGGTCTCTAGAAGCCAGCTCAGGCACCACCCCCCCATACGGTTGATGGATCTCTACTTGGCTAAATAAGGCATGCGCCATAAGGCCGTGAGCGGTATCATAAATACCCAAACCGGTTTCATCACAAGAGGTTTCAATTCCCAGTACACGCATTAACTACCCTCAAAATTGCAGTTCGTATATAATCCCTTGTAACGTATGAAATAGACACTAAGATCAAGAACAGTATTTAAGTCGAGGGAGGTCTTATAATCCCTCCCTGATACTCATATTTTGCTTCATTTATAATACAGCATAGAGAACGATGATACACGTAGAGAACCTAGTAAAAGTATTTGATGCCGGTACCCGTGCCGTAGACAATCTGAACCTAAAAATCGAAGCAGGCGAAATTTTTGCGTTGCTGGGTCCCAATGGGGCGGGCAAAACAACAACGATTCGAATCCTTTCAACCCTGGCGGGGTTTGATGAAGGTAAAGTTGAAGTTGCCGGCTTTGATATGGATCATGCACCAGAAGAAATTCGCAAATCTATAGGTCTCGTTGCCCAACAAACCGGCATAGATTATCTCTTAACGGGAAGAGAAAACCTAGCTCTTCAGGGTCAACTTTATCATCTCAAAAAATCTGAAATCAAACAACGCATAACCGAATTAGCCCATTACTTTGAACTGACTGACGCTCTGGATCAACAAGTGATGACCTACTCCGGCGGAATGCGACGCAAGCTCGATATCGCCACGGCACTTATTCATAAACCCAAATTACTTTTTTTAGATGAACCCACTTTGGGTTTAGACATCAAGAGCCGTAAAAGTCTCTGGCACTATATTGAAAAATTGAATAAAGAACTCAACCTGACTATTTTACTCACAACACACTATTTGGAAGAGGCTGATAAATTATCACACCGGGTCGCCATTATTAACCAAGGTAAAATTTGTGCCATGGATACAGCGGATGCCCTTAAAAGGGAAATTGGCGGAGATTCTCTGACCTTATCCTTTGCCGATCCTGACGCCAAAACGCACGCCTTCGCCAACCAGCTTCAAGAACTGGACTATGTCAGCAATATCATTTGGGAAGGAGAACGCTGCCATATTTATGTCAACCATGGTGCTGCCAGTGTCCCTAAAATTGCTCAGCTCGCTGGCGAACAAGGCATCGATATCGCTGAGCTTTCTTTGTCGCGCGCAACGCTCGACGATGTATTTCTGCGCTACACGGGCAACTCTTTGGAAGAAAAAGAGGAAGAAACCGAAGAATGGTGGCACAAATGGGCAGGCAAAGGCGGCGGCGGTAAATGGGCCAAAAAGTGGCAAGATCAAAATACAGATGGTGAAATACAAGAGCCTGACGGGGGCTGGCCCAACAGCGAAGAAGAATGGAGCCAGCGCGAACAAAAAACACAATCCGAAGAAGCAACAGAGCACAAGCTGACAACAACAAATACCCAAGCCTGGCAACAAGATGAAAAGCAAAATACAGATCATACCGAATGGCAAAAGTGGCAAGACTCAGAGAAAAAAAACGAAACGACAGAAAACGAAACGACAGAAAACGCGGACAGCTCAAATAATAAAGACACAAATAATGACTGGAAAAAATGGCAAAATCAATCGTCTGACAATTCACCACCGCGACCTAACAAAAAATAAAATTAAAGTATAAAAAAAGGAAAAATCGTGCTCTCTGATACTTGGCATTTATTCAACAAATATCTTATTATTTCATTTAGAACACCACTATGGTCGTTATTCAACCTCATTCAACCTTTGATCTGGTTGGTGATTTTTGGTCAATTATTTCGTAATATGGCACAGCTCCCGGGGTTTCCTGAGGGCAGCTATATGGACTTTTTTGTACCCGGCGTACTCATTATGACAGTATTGTTTGGCTCTTCCTGGTCTGGAGTCAGCTTGTTGCGTGAGATCACGGCAGGCTCCGTCGACAAAATGTTGGTCGCCCCCATCAGCCGCGTTTCTATTGTTCTCAGTCGTGTCCTGCATTCGGCAGTTCAAGTCATGATACAAGCTTTTATCATTCTGATTGCCGCCGCATTAATTGGCACGAACATCAACCCTTCGTTCTTTCCATTACTGGGTGGCCTTGTGGTTATTCTATTATTAGGAGTAGGTTTTGCAGCGCTGTCCAATGGTTTTGCCATCATGATTCAGCGCGAAGAACCATTGGTGGTCATTGGTAACTTGATGACGTTACCACTGATGTTTTTCTCTACCGCCATGGTGCCACAAAGCTTCATGCCAGACTGGATTGCCGTTATATCCCAGTTCAACCCAATTAACTATGCCGTTGAGGCGGTACGCGGAACAATGGTCGGCGAACTCAATGCAAGCGATTTCTTTATAGGCTTAGGCGTAGTCGGTGCCTTTGCCGCGGTTTCTTTAATGTGGGCCGTCAGCGCCTTTAATGGATTGAGAGACTAACCTTATCAATTATGACAAAAAATGAATACGTACGCCTTAAACTTATACTCGTAGAGATTGAAATTTCGGCATTCATTGCACGCGCTCTTCACTCCATGGCGACGTTAAAATATTTCACAATAGGAGACCGGCCATTATTCGTCATTTCGCCTTGCCATGAAATGAACAAGATGCACACTGAACACCTAAATTGCTACGGGTATATCTACGACACTGCAACCCGTTCTATACGCTGGAATCCTCTTGGCAGTTTATTACCTCGACGACCTCGCTCTCCGACATAGTGGTTTAAATCCGAAGATTTTAAAGTAAAATGTCGCTGGCCTGAATATAAGGTCAGGCTTGCTTTTTCAGGTACCGAAGTAATAGCGACAACGAACTCTTCACGAGCGAGCACTCTTGCTGGGGGAATGCCGATGATTTTGTTGCCTTTACCACGTACCATCATCGGTAATTGAGAGACAGAAAAAACCAACATTCGACCTTCGTTGCTGATGGCAACAACACAATCACTCAGGGCATCCATAATGCGAGCCGAACGCATCACTTTTGCACCTTTGGGCACGGTCACGACCGCCTTGCCTGCTTTAGTACGAGACAGCATATCGCTAAACTTAACAACAAAACCATAGCCCGCATCACTTGCCATGACAAACAGATCCTCATTTGTGCCCATCAATACATCAACAAATGTGGCACCTGCCGGCGAAGTCACACGACCCGTTAAAGGTTCACCATGTCCACGAGCGGAAGGAAACGAATGACCTGGCAAGGCATAACAGCGACCTGTGGAATCTAGAAACAGGGCTTGCTGATTGGTCTTTCCATGAGCTAAAGCCATAAAAGCATCGCCTGATTTATAATTTAAAGTCAACGGATCAATGTCATGCCCCTTGGCGCTTTTAACCCAGCCGCTGGTGGACAAAATCACCGTAACCGGATCAGAGGGAATCAAGGCCGTTTCATCCATCGCTTGCGCAGCGGCGCGACTGACGATGGGAGAACGTCGATCATCGCCATACTCCTTCGCATCCGCAATGATTTCTTTTTTAACCAATGTTTTCAAACGCGCCTCAGAGCCTAATATTTTCTCCAACGCATCTCGTTCATCGGCCAGTTCTTTTTGTTCACCGCGAATTTTCATTTCTTCCAGTTTTGCCAGATGTCGCAATTTTAAGTCTAAAATCGCATCCGCCTGAATCTCGGTCAGTTTAAAATGTGCCATTAAGGCGGTTTTAGGTTTTTCTTCATAGCGAATGATTCTGATGACTTCATCAAGATTGAGGTAGGCGATAAGCAAACCATCCAGAATATGTAAACGTGCAAGCACTTTATCCAGGCGATATTGCAAACGTCGTCTTACCGTTTCCATACGAAATCTCAACCATTCCTGAAGAATTTGTTTGAGGTTTTTTACGGCAGGACGACCATTTAAACCAATCATATTAAGATTGACACGATAGGTTCGTTCCAAATCGGTAGTTGCAAATAAATGCGTCATCACCGCGTCGCTATCAATCCGGTTTGAGCGAGGAACAATCACCAGGCGAGTCGGATTTTCATGATCCGACTCATCACGAATATCTTCGACCATAGGTAGTTTTTTGGCAACCATCTGCGCGGCGATTTGCTCCAAAATTTTACTACCAGAGACCTGATGCGGCAGCGCGGTAATAATCACCCCGCCTTTCTCTGTTTCGTATTTCGCACGCATCCGAACTGAGCCATGACCGGTTTGATATATTTTTTTAATATCAGCAGGAGGAGAAATAATTTCCGCATCGGTGGGATAATCCGGGCCTTTAATAAAGTCGAACAAGGCTTCGAGATCAGTTTTAGGTGCATCTATTAATTGTATTAAAGCAGCGGCGACTTCTCGTAAGTTATGCGGCGGAATATCCGTTGCCATCCCCACCGCTATACCCGTTACCCCATTGAGCAAAATATTAGGCAAGCGTGCAGGCAGCACTAAGGGCTCATCCAGAGTTCCATCAAAATTCGACCCCCAGTCTACCGTGCCTTGACCTAATTCATTGAGTAATAATACCGAGTACTTAGCCAAACGAGACTCGGTATAACGCATCGCCGCAAATGATTTAGGATCGTCGGGGGAACCCCAGTTACCTTGCCCATCTATCAATGGGTAACGATAGGAAAAAGGCTGTGACATGAGCACCATAGCTTCATAGCAAGCGCTATCTCCATGCGGATGAAACTTACCCAACACATCACCGACGGTTCTTGCTGATTTTTTATATTTAGCCGTTGCATTCAAACCCAACTCAGACATCGCATAAACGATGCGACGCTGTACCGGTTTCAAACCATCACCGATATGTGGCAAAGCGCGATCCAAAATAACATACATGGAATAGTCCAGATAAGCTTTTTCTGCAAACTCACTTAATGGCGTTTGCTCTACTCCTTCAAAATTCAGTGGTTCGTTGTTACTCATTTATTGTTCCAAATTTTTTAAAAAATTACACCGAAAAACGAAGATTGAAAAGAAAACCAGGCTCTTGGGAACGTGCACGTTCCTTAAATCAACTCGTCTTTGTCCGTTCTTCAATCTCAAAACCTCGAAATAAGAGTAACTATTTCTGCGCTTTTGCTCAAAGCTTCCGCGTCCTGCTCACGCATCTTACCTACATCCCTGTAGGCAATCAGAACGAACAAATACAAGTCAAATCTGAGCGCCAAAACGGGAAGTTATTTCGTCCCCATTCCTAAGCATTTTTTTACACTTCGGCCAGGTCACCTTTTTCTTCCAACCATTTTTTACGATCAGGTGCCCGTTTTTTAGCCAACAACATGTCCATCAACTTATGGGTTTCATCACCAACTTCTACGGTTAACTGCATTAAACGGCGCGTATCCGGTGCCACGGTTGTTTCTCGAAGCTGCATCGGATTCATTTCACCCAGCCCCTTAAAGCGCTGCACAGAAACCTTGCCTTTTATTTTCTCTGCTTTAATGCGATCAAAAATACCTTGTTTTTCAGCCTCATCCAAGGCATAAAACACGTGTTTGGCAACGTCGATCCGGTACAACGGCGGCATCGCCACATAAATATGGCCCGCGTCCACCAGTTTTCGGAAGTGACGTAAAAACAAAGCACACAATAAAGTCGCAATATGTAAACCATCAGAATCGGCATCAGCAAGAATACAAATCTTGCCATAGCGTAACCCCTTGAGACTATCACTACCCGGATCGACACCCACCGCAACCGCAATATCATGCACCTCTTGCGAAGCCAGCACATCGGCAGAATCGACTTCCCAGGTATTTAAAATTTTACCCCGTAACGGCATAATGGCCTGGAACTCTCGGTCTCGAGCCTGTTTAGCGGACCCCCCTGCCGAATCCCCTTCTACCAAAAATAACTCAGTACGATTTAAATCCTGTGATGCACAATCCGCCAATTTACCAGGTAAAGCTGGACCTGAGGTTACTTTTTTGCGCACCACTTTTTTACCCGCACGCAAGCGAGTCTGCGCACTTTCAATAGCCAGCATAGCAATTTGCTCGCCTTCTGCGACATGTTGGTTCAACCACAATGCAAAAGCATCTTTAGTCACACCGGAAACAAAGGTCGCACATTCCCGTGAAGACAGCCGTTCCTTTGTTTGACCGCTAAATTGAGGGTCAAAATGTTTCAGGGATAAAACGTAGGCACATTTATCCCAAACATCTTCGGGCGAAATCTTGACACCACGCGGCAATAAATTACGAAATTCACAGAACTCTCTAATGGCATCGGTTAACCCTGTACGCAAACCATTAACATGCGTCCCACCTTGAATTGTCGGAATCAGATTGACATAACTTTCACAGACCAACTCCCCCCCTTCGGGCAACCAGGACACAGCCCAATCAACCGCTTCTCGCTCTCCAGCAAGTTGACCAATAAAAAGGGCTTCGGGTACCAATGCCAGTCCGCTCAATGCTTGCGATAAATAAGATCGTAAACCGTCTTCATAACACCACTGTACTTTTTCATTTGTTTTTTCATCGAAGAAACGTACTTCAAAGCCTGAACACAACACGGCTTTAGCACGCAAGACATGTTTAAGTTTTGCTATAGAAATTTTATCTGAGTCAAAGTATTTGCCATCAGGCCAAAAACGAACCGTCGTCCCGGTATTTTGCTTACCCACTTTACCCACAATTTTCAATGGCGTTTTTTTATCGCCATGGGCAAAGGTCATGAAATGCTCTTGGCCATCACGACGCACGGTCACTTCCAGTTTTGTTGACAAGGCATTAACCACTGAAACCCCTACCCCGTGCAACCCCCCTGAAAATTGATAATTTTCATTGGAGAATTTCCCTCCGGCATGCAAGCGGGTCAAAATCACTTCGACACCAGGCACTTTTAATTCAGGATGTTTGTCCACCGGCATGCCTCGGCCATCATCCTTGACTTCGATAGAACCATCTTTGTAAAGGCTCACCTCCAGTCGTGTTGCATAACCAGACAGCGCTTCATCGACACAGTTATCAACGACTTCCTGTACTAGATGATTAGGCCGAGTCGTATCGGTATACATTCCGGGTCGCTTACGCACCGGTTCGAGACCGCTTAATACTTCAATTGTTGAAGCATCGTAATTCTTTGCCATGCTGATCCTTCGCCCTTCAATCACTATGGGTAATAATTTATTCGGGCTTACTCTATCACGGCCATAGACACCGTGCTAGCCACGGCATGGCACAAAAATAAAGTGGAAATTTTAAAGGCTGTATTTATAAAAAGGAAAAATGTAGGCGGTTTTTGTTGAATATTACATCTAAATATCAAACGCCACGGGTATAGAATAAGGGACAGAGTTAAAACTCTCGGCGATACCCCAAACTGAACGTATTATAAGTTAAATTATCGAATGCTAATTGAGTTTGATAATAAAAATAAGCCGTGCTTCCTCCAGCCGTAACGGCTGACAAACCGAATCCAAGATTAAAATAATTATCATCCACCGCATTAGTCGGTAAACGAAATGTGCTGCGGTTGGGATCACCGATAAAACTCCCTTCTACGACATGCAGGTCATCCTTAAATTCATTAACCCATTCTACACGAACCTGGGGAACCAGAACACCCCAGGTTCGATTGACCGCAACGCTCAATTGTCCGCCTACAGTGAATAACAAGGATTGAAAATCTTGAGCATTCATACGCAACACCCAGCCTGAACCACTCGCATTATTACTCGATATACGTTCGTTATAACCCTCTGTATTCGCATCCGTTATTTGCAGTTGAGCATAAGGGGTCAGTGATATTGCACCTAATGAAAACTCATATCCTGAAGTCAGATTGACAACCAGTTGCTCACCGAAAAAATCAGCCGATGCCGTTTGATTTACCGTCGTAACTCGACCTGTAGCCGGATCAGCCAAATTATATTGAATACGACGTTCCTGATCATATTCGTTCCCACCAAAACTTAAACTGGCATCAAAATATAATTGTTCTGTCGCATAGTAACTACCATAAAAAACAAGATTGAATCCGGTGAGTGTCAACTTGCCTCGACCGGAGCTATGTACCGTTTCGCTACTGGAATAGCCAAAAGCAACTCCGGCATACGATTGTGGGTTAATGCGATAATCGACTCCAGCCGTCATATCGACACCATCAAACTCGGAGCCTCGCTCATTGGCTGTATTTTCTTTTTTCCCCAAATAAATACTGCCATTGATAAAACCACCCAAACGACCTTCCGCAAGACCCTCACTGTCATCAGCAGATGCGGCACCACCACGTACAGCAGAAGCCAAGGAATAAAAACGACTTTCGTTATTAATCAAACGATCATCCCGATAGAGCTTTAAACCTTGACTACTAAAACTACGGGCCGTATTGCTACGTAACTCAATAAAACGCTGACTGACATTTGCGTTTTGGGCTCGAACACTTTGTTGTGAGGCATCTACTGGCGCACTCGCTGCATCCGGCGTCAATTGTGAAATCGCTTCAGCGACTGCTGAGGTATTGTTACCACTCAGCGCAGCATCCAGTAATGAATCACAATCCCGTTGCATGGCACTGGACACCGTTCTTGCCGTACAAATCCGGGCTAATAAACTAGCCATTTCTGATTGTGGGGGCGTCAGCGGTGCACGCTGTAAGGCTGATAATACTGTCGGCGCACTCGGTGTACTCAGCGTACAATTGACCGAGCTATTACTGACATCCGAACAAACAACAGCCGTTTGCCCGGGAAGAGTACAACTGAGTACGTCATTATCATCACGACGGCAAGAAAACGCCACGCCCAAGTCCGTATTGCATGCCGCTTCATTACCCGTAAAGGTACAACTTTGATTAATGGAATCAATCGTGCTGAGAAATGAGGTCAAGCGCGTCCCTGCTGGACTCACTGTACACGTTGACGGGTTTTTTACATCGTCACAATTTATAGCAATTTCAACAGCATTAACCGAATCGGGCATACTTATTAACATAAAAAAGCACATCAACACGATGGTCCGAAAAATGGCAAATGAGCTATAGAATCGATTCATAAGGGCATCGCCTACATGTTAATTATTTCGGAAAATCATTATTTAAAACGCGTAACTCAGACCAAAAGAAATAACCGGGTAAAGCACAAAACCATCAGCATCCTCTTGGAAATTACCTTCCTCCCGCACCAGTGCCTCGATAAAAGTGGGGTCATCAGCAACATTAATAATGTTTGAAGTCCCTTGTTGTGTCGCCGTACCACGAGCATTCAGCGTCACTTTGGGTTCGCCTTGATAAACCAACGCCACATCAAAACCGTAGCCCCAACCCGATGCCTTACTCGGATTAGCACTCCAACCAAACCCCAGATAGGGTGCAAACTGACGAAAACCCAAGGAACCGTTAATGGTTAAGTCCCCGGAATACGTCGTATCACCGATGCTATAATTTTCTTGTGCTGTGAGCGTAAGATCAAAATTATTATTGTTCACCAAGAGGCCGCCCGTGAAACGAAACCGACCCTGAAAGGGATAGTAATCTAATAACGCACCCCAGGATTCAAAATTTATATCTAAATCATAGTTATTACCATCAAAACGTTGTGAACTACTGATCTTTAGCATATTAAAGCCAACACGGGCTTGCAATGTATCATTTAAACCATGCGCGTATTCCAGACCCACACCCAGGGTGCTCACCCTGGCTCCTAATGAAGCCGCCAAAACATTGTAATTAAAACAGAACAGCGTAGTAGAGACTATAATAGACAATAGACATTTCAGTGGCATAGCGTATCCCTGACTACAATAATTTTAACAAAACATTATGAAAGAACTATGATAACGTTCTAGCTACGGTTATCAAGTGAATTTTACCACTTGATTATTAATTGTTAATCCAAAATAAATTTCAATATCGCTATGGAATGAAAAAGCTGATTTTTCCGATGCATTGATACTTGAAAATCAAAGTATGACAGAATCAAAAAAGACTAACGATTCGAGGATTTATACTCATTTTTCGTGGCTACTCAACAGTTCAACGGTATTTTTTTAAAGGGGGATATAGTCAAATCTGAGCCCCAAAACAGGAAGTTATTCCGTGCTCATTCCTAACCTAATATTGATAATTAGCCTTTGTTTTTTGGTCAAAATTCATCGTAATACTTATTGCTGTAGTAGCTCTAACTATTTAACAACTCGGGCATCGTCTATTTTTGCGATGGGGAACGCTTTAGCAAAGCTGACGACATCATCAATAGAAATTTTGGATTTAAATATGATATTGCCTCCGCTTTTCAGATTAACTATCAGTTCCGAACGGGAGCCCTGACTCATATCCATTGCAGTACGTCTTTGAATACGCAGTTTTTTGCCACTGCCCATCATGCCCAGTTGAGCTAACATTCCGAGTGAACCCATCCCACCTCCTGCTCCGCCCATTAACTGAACTTCAATTCTAGATCCGTTTTTTTCATAAACGGCTTCCGTGATGGTCATCCCCATGGCCTTGTTTTCATCCAGAGAAGCTCGTTTCCAACCCTCTACCGT
>JAADHS010000291.1 GCA_013151745.1 Gammaproteobacteria bacterium
GCTCATGTTCTAAAAGTGCTTTTACTGCCTGAGGAGGTTGCCATTTATCAATTATATCTGGAGGTATATGTGTTGCAGATGCTGCCAGTTTTTCATATGTTATCGCTTCCATACAAAATCTAAGTTCGAGAGCTGCATATCGTAAACTTACAGCGGAACCTTCCTCTATTAAAGAGTTGGCCCTCTCGATACATTTATATTTTGTATGATCCATAATTTTCTTTAAAAGCTAACGGGCAGGGAGTTGAGCGCAGCGGAACTCAACTCCCTGCCCGTTAATCAGGACGCGCGATAGCGCGTTCTGATTAACATCTAAGCATTTATACGTCGTACACCACCACAATTCAAATTGACACGCTGCGTACAGGATGACGTATAAATGTCTGTTGGACTAAGCCGATCGCCTCAGACTTCGGACTCATAATATATAGGGGATTGTATTTCAGGGATAGGTCTTATTTCTAACTTTGTCAGATGACAATGTTGTAGCGGCTCCTTTCTTTGCCTATGAATCTCCTTTTAAGTTACCGTTTAAGTCAACAACTGTCTAAATTATACTCAATTCTCACGCCAGACATAAACAGCTCCCCAGGCCTATCAAAGCCTGTTGATTCACTCTTAGCATCGTTATATTAACAATGCTTCGTCATCCCCAACCATAAGAGGGTCGTTGAAGCTCTCCTGCACAAAATAAAATACCAACCCGGCATTGGGGGCACTTTCTTCTTCCCGGTATCGGGCTAGGTTCCTGAGTCTTTTCCTCGACTTTGGGTTCAGCTTGTCCCATATTCGTTCGGATTAACGCCAGCTTGCCTCGTTTGCAACAACTTGCCAAAAAACCAAAGTGGCGGATGCGCATAAAGCCCTTCGGTAACACGTGCAGCAAAAAGCGCCGGATCAGCTCTTTACCTTCCAGCGACAGCAGCTTTTGCTGGCCATGATTACGGTAATCTTTATAACGCAGCAAAACCTGATCCTCTTGAATCGCCACCAATCTACTGTCGCTCAAGGCAATACGATGAGAGTAACGCGCTAAATACTCTACAATAATATCCGCGTCAGTGAGATACGGTTTGCTATACACCACCCAGTCTACCTGCATTAACGCTTGCAATAGAGTATCCACTTCACCGGCCCGAGTGACACGTTTGAGTTCTCCTTCTTTATAGGCTTGGCGTAAAGCACTGACCATTCGACCCCTAAAACCATTTGATAAGGCATGATTAGGAAAGAGATAATCGTTCTTGCCCTTGACCGCATGCCACTGACCCTCGTCATCCAGCACACCACCTGGAATCAAACAGTGCAAATGCACATGACGGCTCAGGTTCTGCCCCCAAGTATGCAGGACAGCAACCAAGCCCAACTGGCCGCCAAGCCGTTTAGGGTCTTGTCCAAGTGCTTTGAGCACCCCCCAGACAGAGGCAAAGAGTAAACGGTAAATCACCTCAGGGTGCAGCTCGACCCAGCCATTCAAACTATGGGGCAAGGTAAACACCAGATGATAGTAGGTCGTCGCTAGAACATCAGCTCGTCGTTTATCAGACCAGGCTTGGCTTGCCCGCCACTGACATTGAGGACAATGACGATCTCGACAAGAGTGATAGGCCGGATAGACATACGAACAATGATCACACTGCCATTGTAAGCCACCTAACGCTTCAGTACGACAATGAGTAATATGATGACAAACGTTAATCTGCTCATAATTCATGGGATAGGTTTGACGGAAGTCGGGCATAAACCGATCCAGCACCGTGGCCATGTGGAGATTAGTTGTCATGATGATGCCCCTCCAAATCGGCAATCAGATCAGCATAATGATCACCAGCTTGGGGCTGAGGCATCCAGTGCAGATAGCGTAACGTTGACTGAATATGACGATGACCCAGCATCTGCTGCAACTCCTGGATAGGTAAACCTTGACTGAGCTGGTGGGTTGCATAGGCGTGCCTAAGCGTGTGAATACCCCCCACCTTATCGATTTTCGCATGACCTTTTGCCTCATCAAATATCTTTTGAACCGTACTCACTGAAAGCGGTTGATGTTGGCGACGACGATAGTGCGAAACAAACAGCCACTCTTTTGGATGATAAGCTCGCCAATACTGACGCAAGTCATCGAGTAAATGATCAGAGAGGCGTACATAGCGATCCTTTGCTCCCTTGGCCTGTTCAATGCGCAGCAACTTAGGATCCCCGTCGATATGACGAACCTTCAATGCCACCAATTCACTGACTCGAAGTCCACATCCGTAGCAGAGACGCAGCAACGTGCGATTCCTCAAAGTAGTGCACGCTTCAATGATGCGTGCAACTTCATTTTGTGTCAGCAGTTCTGGAATACGTTGCTCTCGTTTTGGGGTCACCAGCTTGACCTCAAACGCTTCACAATGAAGCACCTGTAAATAGAGAAACCGAAGTGCGTTCAGGCTCTGCCTGCAACTCGAAGGGGCATAGTTCCTCTTCTGGACAAGGTATAAAAGGTAGGCTTGAAGTTGCTCCTTATTGAGCTGATCTGGCGACTGATGGTAATACTTTGCAAGATCCCGTACAACTCGAAGGTAACACTCATGGGTTCTAGGGGAAAATCCACGCAACTGCATGGCATCTATCATTTTTTGTCTTAAAATACTCATAGCCCTTCTCCTTAATATCAGACCGAAAGGGGTCTATATTAAGTTTGGACGATGAGCTGAAAATTGCGAGGAACCGCTGATAAAGCTGCCGCGTAGCGGTTTAGTTCAACACATCCATATATACAGAAACCACTCTATTTAAGTTACACAGGATCCCTCTATTCCAATACACATAGATTCTGTGTATAACTCTATATAAAACATGATCTGTTTAAATTTTCGTTCAAAATAGCAGAATGTATAGCATGAATCAAACCGCAGCCCATCCAAATATTTCATTGGAAAGTTTTGGGATAAATATATTCAACTCCTTGTTAAAAAAAGAATTAAAGACTATATCATTCGCTTTCATGTCATTTGAGCTGGCGATACATCAAGGCGTTTCCAGATAAAAATAGCCAATTATACTCCAGGTGACATTACATCATATTTTTCAGAATTAGACAGAAAAGGAACCCATAAATAATGGTCAGATAGCAAACGATCACGGCACTAAAGGCAAAACCCGAGATGCTTTAAAACAACGGACTGAGATCCCCTCAAAAAACCATTCACCAACTACCCTTGATCAGGGACGTAAAGCACGGCTATCTTTTTCAACCCTGGGTCGATGATGACCCACTCCATTACAGTAGCAACAGTGCGCCAGAAAATATTGATGTATTGGGATTGTTTTTGCTCTCCATTCTGTCTGGATATACCCGTAGCATTTGAGATTTAGGTGTTGAGAATGTGCCCTATTCATTCCCTGCCTACGTTGAAACTCCTCGCAATAGCCCGCTACACCTCGTCATTTCGCCTTGCCAGGAAATGAATAGGGCGTGAAATCACACCTAAATCTTAATCACTACGGGTATATAAACGCCTATGCACACATGATAAGCCTAATGGGCGACCAGGTTAACGCAAACTTGCCTGGCATGAGTAAAGTAGTGAGTGATGACTCGGCTCATTCCTGAAGGCCCGATTTTTCAGTCAATATTTTAGTCACGTTAAATATTCGCTTAAGTGCTGTACAATTTTTTTTGTAGCGCCTTTATTTTTTTGTAACCATTGCAACCCAGCGGCTCCTGCTGCTTGCCTTAGGATCGGGTTTTGAAGGTAATGGGTTACGGCAAGGGTTAATTCATTGGTGTTATTGACTTGCTGCGCTACTTTTAGAGTGATCAATTGTTGGGTGATTTGTGCGAAATTAAAAGTGTGAGGGCCGGTGATAACAGGCAAGCCCAAAGCGACGGGTTCGAGCATGTTGTGGCCACCAGTGGGTACCAAGCTTCCACCCATATAAACGACATCGGATGCGGCGAAAAGTATCATCATTTCGCCCATGGTATCTCCTAACAACACGTCTGTATTTTTGCTGACTTTTTGTTTCAAACTACGGCGAGCAACGTGCCATTTTTGGTGTGTACACAGGTCAGCGACGCGGTTGAAGCGTTCGGGGTGACGAGGCACTAAAATTAACAAGAGGTCTGTGGCATGTTGCTTTAGCGTATGGAAAGATGCCAAGACCTGTTCTTCTTCACCTTCGTGTGTACTTGCGGCAATCCAGACCGGACGTGTACCGAATGTGGCTTTCAGTGTTTGTCCTTGCTGAATGGCGGCGGCAGAAACAGGCTGGTCAAATTTGACATTGCCGATCATACTTAAACGTTCTGCTGCCAACCCCAGCTTGAGAAAACGATGTCCATCGGCTTCATTTTGCGCAGCAAGCCAGGTGATTCGCTGCATCATAAATTGAGTTAATGTTGTGAATCGTTGATATCCTCGTGCTGAACGCTCAGATAATCGCGCATTGAGCACCACAATCGGTATAGTGCGCTGTGCACACTGTTCAAATAAATTGGGCCATAATTCGGTTTCCATTATGATCGCTATTTTTGGCTGAATACGATGTAAAAAACGACGTAGTGCGCCAGGAAGATCGTATGGAAGGTGTCCGGTGATAATACGATTTGCAAACACGGCTTGCGCCCGCGCCAAGCCCGTTGGTGTGGTGGTAGTGACAACCACAGGGGTATCGGGATATCGGGCTTGAAGTGCATTGATAACGGGGATGGCCGCCTGTATTTCACCTACCGAAACAGCATGAATCCATATCGATGGCTGCGAGACGGGCTGTGAAAAAAACCCAAAACGCTCTGGCCATCGCTTAAGGTAATTTGGCGCTCGTATGCCTCGGTATAATAATCTGATTAAGGCAAAGGGCAGAATGCAATAGAACAATATCGTATAAGTCGTGATACCGATTTTAGAAATGGGCATGTCTCGGCCTATTTGTTCAACCATTCAAGGTAACAGGTTACCCCCTCCTCTACTGACTTAAAGGCTTGATTGTAGCCCGCAGTCCTTAAAGCGGATATGTCGGCCTCGGTAAAACTCTGATAGCTTCCTTTTAAATGATCGGGGAAAGGAATGTATTGAAGCTGACCACGCCCATGGTGATGGATCACTGCATTAGCAACATCATTGAAGGGTTGACTGCGACCCGTACCCAGATTGTAAATACCGGACTTCGCGGCATGATCCATGAACCAGAGATTAACATCAATGACATCACTCACGTAAATGAAATCACGTCGTTGCTCCCCATCGCCATAACCATCACAGCCGGCAAAAAGCTTGACTTCACCATGACTTAATAGCTGATTGTTTAAATGAAAGGCCACACTGGCCATATTGCCCTTATGTTGCTCACGTGGACCATAGACATTGAAATAACGCAAGCCTACAACTTGACTGGTCACATTAGGTAAGAGCCGGCGTACATAGTGGTCAAATAAATATTTTGAATAACCATAAACATTTAGCGGTGCTTCATTATCCGGATGTTCCTTGAATACTGGACCGGCGCCATACACGGATGCAGATGAGGCGTACAGATAAGGAATTTTTTTCTCCAGGCAATAATGTAATACTGTTTTAGAATAATCGTAATTCACATCCATCATGTAACGACCATCCCACTCAGTGGTCGCCGAGCAAGCCCCTTGGTGAAAAACAGCCTCAATACGATCTGGAAAATTTTTATTTGACTGAATTTTTTTTATAAATTGATCTTTATCGAGATAATCCATGATCTCACAATCGGCAATATTGCGAAATTTAATGCCGTCACTTAAATCATCGACAACCACCACATCACGGCACCCTCGTTCATTCAGGGCTTTTACAAGGTTACTGCCTATAAATCCTGCGCCACCGGTCACTATAATCATTTTTTTATTCCAGATTTTTTTTGGATTTCAGCAATTAATTTTGAAGTGGAACAGCCGTCTTTGAAGCTTAGTATGCGTACCTCTCCACCCTGGTCGATCACACATTGGCCACCTGCGACTTCACTGACCTGATAATCCCCACCTTTAACCAAAACGTCGGGCAAGATATGACAATATAATTGCTCCGGGGTCTCCTCAGTAAACGAGACGACCCAGTCAACACTGGCTAATGCCGCTAATACAGTCATCCGTTGATCAAGCGGATTAATCGGTCGCTGCTCGCCCTTGAGCTGGCGTACCGAGGCATCACTATTGACCGCGACAATCAGCCGGTCTCCGAGCTTACGCGCCTCTTCTAAATATTGCACATGACCGGCATGTAATAGATCAAAACAGCCGTTGGTCATGACGACGCTTTCACCGCGAGCCTGACAGGCCTTTACCACGCTAAACAGTTCATCGGCGGTTAAAATACCATAACGAAACTCATGCAAATCATGCAGAGCTTGATGTAATTCGGCCACTTGTACCGTTGCTGTACCCAGCTTACCCACCACAATACCCGCTGCCACGTTGGCTAAAAACATCGCCGTATCTAACGCTTCACCTGCGGCCAAAGTGGCGGCCATTACTGAAATAACGGTATCTCCTGCGCCAGTAACGTCATAAACTTCTTGCGCCTGAGTCGGTAAATGAATCGCGTCTGCGGTTGCTTGAATCAAGGTCATACCCTGCTCTCCTCGTGTCACCAACAGCGCCTCAATATCATACTGGAGTAATAATGCCTTCCCTTTGGTCACGATCTCATTTTCGTCCTTGCAAGAACCCACGACCTCTTCAAATTCACTGAGATTCGGCGTGACGACGGTGGCGCCACGGTAAACACTGAAATCCTTGCTTTTCGGATCAACCAGGACAGGCTTGCCATGCTGTCTGGCAAGCTGAATCCAGGTTTGCGGGTCAGCCAATACGCCCTTGCCATAATCCGACAAAACGACGACAGCACAATCAGTCAAAGCGGTTTCCATATTGCGCCGCAATTCAGCTATAGGTACCGATTCAAAACCATCTTCAAAATCCATACGAATCAATTGTTGATGTCGACTGATGACGCGTAATTTGGTGATGGTAGGATAAAATTCATGCGTAACCAAACGATTTATCACGCCCGCCTTTTGCAAACAGGCGGCCAAAGCCGAAGCGGCCTCATCTTCACCGACAACGCCCACTACCTCGGCTTGCCCACCCAAAGCAGCGATATTCAGCGCAACGTTACCCGCCCCGCCCACACGCTCTTCTACCTTCTTAACATGAACGACCGGCACGGGTGCTTCAGGAGAAATGCGTGACGTTCCGCCATACCAATAACGATCTAACATCACATCACCCACAACCAGTACAGCGGAAGCTGAGTCCCATTTTGGGAGTTGTACATTCATTTATTTAACCGGATCCTGCCACTCATGAGAAATAGTGAAATTTTACCACAACCATGTTTTCATACTAACAAGGCCTGGGAGGCTGCCCAAGAATGAAAAGTCTACTGCGAAAAATCTATTTCGGCCCATTTTCCTGATTATTTTCGTTAAATATGCTCAATATACGCCAAACTTTGCTCAACGAGAGAGCGATACGCTGTAAATTGCTCTATTATTCTGTAATAGCCTGATCTATAATTGATTTATGTCGAAATCCACTCCTGTTACCCAGGCTTTGCGCCGTAATTTCTTTCTCGTTGGCCCCATGGGGGCAGGTAAAACCACGATTGGCAAGCAATTAGCTCATGCTTTAGACGTAGAATTTGTCGATAGTGACCAGGAAATTGAAAACCATACGGGTGTCAATATTCCCTGGATTTTTGACCTAGAGGGGGAAAGTGGCTTTCGCAGGTATGAGACACAGGTCATTGATGATTTAACTCAACGTTCCGGTATTGTTCTGGCTACAGGGGGCGGCGCGGTACTGATGCAACAAAACCGGATGTTTTTAAAAGATCGAGGTACTGTTATCTATTTTTACGCCGACCTGGAAATATTGTATAAACGAACGGCAAAGGATCACCATCGCCGTCCCTTGAGAGGCCAGCTAGAAAAATTAATCCAGGAACGCGAACCCTTATATCGGGAAGTGGCCGATCTTGTCATAAACACGGGTGAACGTAATCTGCGTAATACAGTGCAATTGATTTTAGACTCTTTAAATATTAAACTCTAAAATGAAAACATTACACGTAGATTTGGGTGAGCGCAGTTATCCTATCTTTATTGGCCAAGATCTATTTCGGTTAGTGAGGCTGGCAGATTATATCAAAGGCTCGCAAGTGATGGTGGTCAGCAATACCACCGTAGCGCCGTTGTATTTAGCTCAGATACGCTCTCAACTGGCCGATTTTAATACCCAATCCGTGATTTTGCCTGATGGTGAAAAATATAAAAACCTGGACGTATTAAATCAGATTTTTGATGCGCTATTACAAAACCGTTGCGATCGTCATGTCACCCTTATCGCTTTAGGGGGGGGCGTTATTGGTGACATGACAGGATTTGCTGCCGCCTGCTATCAACGAGGCGTTTCTTTTATTCAAATTCCGACCACCTTACTATCTCAGGTCGACTCGTCTGTTGGAGGTAAAACCGGGGTCAATCATCCTCTTGGTAAAAATATGATCGGTGCGTTTTACCAACCCCAATGTGTTATTGCCAATATCACCAGCCTAAACACTTTGCCAGATCGGGAACTCAGCGCGGGTCTGGCGGAGGTCATCAAGTATGGCTTAATCCAGGATGCTGGGTTTTTTGCCTGGCTGGAAGCGCATATGACAGATTTATTAGCACGAAACCCACAAGCATTATCTTATGCTATCGAACGCTCCTGTCAATGCAAAGCCGAGATTGTTGCCCGTGACGAAACAGAGCAAGGAATTCGCGCTATTTTAAATTTGGGTCATACTTTTGGCCATGCTATTGAAGCGGGTATGGGGTACGGAACATGGCTGCATGGCGAGGCTGTAGGTGCCGGCATGGTCATGGCAGTAGAGCTTTCTTATCGACTGGGTTGGCTCAGTCAGCAGGAACGGGAGCGAAGTGTCACATTAATTGCCTCTGCGGGCTTGCCTATTCAAGGACCTACAACAATGTCAGCAGACGAATATATAAAGTTAATGGCGGTGGATAAAAAAGTTGAAGCAGGACGAATAAAATTAATCTTGCTAAAAGGCTTGGGTCATGCCGTAATTAATGATCCAGAAAACGGATCAAGTGATTCCAGACGGCTGATTAAGGATGTGATTTCAACATGTCAGGCTCAATAAATAATCTTAATTACCCATACGGTTATGTCCCCGGTCGAGATGAAGAACGCTTGGCTCCTTATGCTGCATCTGAACGGACATCAAAGGGGCGACACTATGCCGAGTCGCCACCTCGTTATCGTGGAGAGTATCAGCGAGATCGAGACCGCATTGTTCATTCTGCCGCATTTCGCCGGCTTGAATATAAAACCCAGGTGTTTGTCAATCATGAAGGCGATATGTTTAGAACCCGATTGACACATTCTATTGAAGTTGCACAAATTGCTCGGGCTATGGCAAGAGTCCTGGGGTTAAATGAAGACTTAAGTGAAGCCATCGCGCTGGCACACGACCTTGGACACACGCCTTTCGGTCATGCCGGTCAATATGCGCTGAATGACTGTATGAAACGTTACGATGGTTTTGAGCATAATTTACAGTCATTGCGTGTTGTTGATGTTTTGGAAGAACGCTACGCAGAATTTTCTGGATTAAATCTCACCTTTGAAAGCCGTGAAGGGATTTTAAAACATTGTTCGAAAAAAAGAGCGGCTGAACTGGGAGACGTGGGTCAACGGTTTTTGCAACAACGGCAACCTAGTCTGGAAGCGCAACTGGCGAATAAAGCAGATGAAATCGCCTATAATAATCACGATATTGACGATGGCTTGCGTTCCGGTTTTATCACCATTGAACAATTGTCGGAAATTTCTATTTTCGCCCAACACTATGACATCGTCCGGGAAAACTATCCGCGCTTATCAGAACGGCGTACGATCCACGAAGTAGTACGGCGAATGATTAATGCGCAAATTACGGATTTGATTGAGACTAGTATTGCCAGCTTGAAGGAAAAAAACCCTAAAAACTTAAATGAGGTACATGAGAGCCCGGGCGAGCTTATTGTTTTTAGCCGTGACATGGCCGCTCAGTTGGTCACTTTAAAACAGTTTTTAAGGCACAATCTTTATCAGCATTATCGAGTGCGGCGGATGTCGGTTAAAGCATCAAAAATTATTAGCGCCCTGTTTGGTGCATTTCTCAATGATAACAGGTTGATGCCACCGGAGACGATGAGTAAGGCTCGGTGCCTAGAAGCTGAGCAGGGTGAAACAGGAATAGCCCGCGCCGTGTCCGATTACATCGCGGGCATGACGGATCGTTATGCAATAAAAGAATATGAACGGATATTTAATCCGTCTCACCTAACCTAGCAACATTTCCTCCAATGCGAATATACATGCAAGCGTCTATTGTCAGTGGTAAAGTACCTAGATATTATCACTTGATCTTGCACCAGGATATGCTAAGTGGCTGGACTTTGGTGCGAGAGTGGGGAATGCAAGGGTCTGCGGGGCGCGTTGTACGGAGTCACTATCCTAGTTATGATGAGGCTGAGCTTGCTTTACTCAGCCTCAGAGATATACAGATTCAACGAGGGTATCAGGTCGTTTTTCTTGAAGGTCCTAAAAAACCGGAAAACCAGGAGGCTGTCTGAGAATAGCGATCATAGCAAGAGCCCGTCATTTTACACCCGAAAGGGGCATAAAAGTCAGGCTTTTCGATCATATGATGAAATACATCCTTGTACTTCACCCCACTGGGGGCGATTCGCTCCCAACGTATGGGTGAGGCGAATAATGGGTCTATATTAACGAAAATGATCGGTAACAATCTGGCCAAAATAGCTGGGATGCCCGCCCCTCCAAGGGCAGGGCATAATGGCAACGCAGGGATGTAGTTACCGAGGTCAGTCTGTTCTCGAACAGCTTCCTGGAAAAGTTAATTGTAACGATTCAACGAGCCATAAATATGGCAGTCACGGCTCAGACTGCCCCTGAACATCGTCAGTTTTAACGCAAAAATAACAAACAACCAAGAGTAAGCTGAGTCGTTACAGTTAATTTTAATGGAATAATCGGATGAATACAGTGACAGCAAATTCTGATGAGGCACAACCCTTATTTTTCTATGATGAGCCTCAGCGTGCCCAGTGTCTTAATTTTCTTTTACATCTGGCGCCTTATAGCAATGATCTATTACTTGTCTGTGGTGAAAAAGGAAGTGGTAAAACAACACTCATCAAGCAGTTTTTAAGAAAAGCAAGTGCAGCGTGGGAAGTCTGTATCGTTGAGTTACAGCCTAACTTATCTGCACATACCGTTTCTGAATATATACTCGCTATATTAAAAGCAAGTACCGAAATTGAATACGATAATGTTGTTGCGCACAACTTGTCTTCCTGTCTTGGCACACTACAAAGTCGAGGCCGCCGCCCCATCCTGATCTTCGATGATGCACATTTACTGACTGAGGAAACACTCCAGCTTCTGGATCATTTAATTTCTTCATCGCAGGTCGCGGACAATGGCATCAGCATTATTCTGTTCAGCGAAAATAACTTGCCTGATATTCCGGGGTTTGCCGCCTTAAACCGACACGGCTCTCATAGCTTTGACTTACCGCCATTACAAGCTGAAGAAGTGACACTTTATTTACGTTACCGCTTAAAACAAGCAGGTCTGTCCAACGATAGATTATCTGTAGAAAATATAAAGGAAATAACAAAAAAATCCAATGGTAACCTGGGTCTGATTGAGCTGTATAGCGATATGTATTTGAATGGAAATACCACCGAATCGGCGGTAGTTCAACCGTCGATGCTGCCCGCTATATACGAGACAAAGACACGTTTGAAAACCTCATTTTCCATCGTAACTTCATTGAAATGGGCTGGCGGAGTGAGTATCGTGTTATTACTTGTTTTCGCACTGGCATTTCAAGAAGAAATCAATAATTCAGTGACAACGCCTGGGAACAAAAATCCACTGGCAACGACGGCAGAAAAAGGCGAGATGATAAGCCCCGTCAAGCCGTCGCTGGATCAGGATACTGCTGAGGTTACATTTGAGTCATTGCCAAGCCAACCTCATCAAGTGACGATTGACCCTCTTGTTGTTGAGACCACAGTGATTGATCATGTAGAGGAGGAACAGAGACTGTCACCCATCTTGAATGAAACAAGCGCACCCCCATTGTCACCAAAAAACAAACCTCAAACCAAATTAGCTGAGCCGTTAATCACCTCAACGAATGACATCAATGACAGACCTAAAGCTGAATTGTCACCTCACACTCAAATCGACCTACCAGAGTCAATCACTGCTAATAATGAAATAGATAGCCTAATTAAGTCATCTACCGAAATGGTAGTGCCCCCCGAAATCCTCAAGGCCGTTCCTTCCGTCATAGTCAAGCAGGATACTTCAGAGAATGAAAACATACCTGAAGCTGAGTTGCCGCTACAGATCAAAAGTGACGGAGCAAAATCTGTTGCTGTTGACGAGAAAGCAGATAAAATAATTGAGCCGATGGCTGAAATAGTGACGACACCCAAAGTTGAAACGGTTAAGGTCGCCGCAGTCAAACATGATGTCGCCCAAGATAATACATGGTTAATGACACGTAACGCCAAGCACTATACTTTACAACTGATGGCGATGCGTAAAGAGGACAGTGTTTTGAGTCAGCTGAAAAAAATTGATGATAAATCGCGTTATGCTATTTTCACGACCCAACGTAAAGGGCGTTCGCTGCATATCTTACTCTATGGCGATTTCACCAGTGCTAAAGAAGCAGCTCTTGCTCAGCAAGAGCTGCCTGCACCGCTTCGTAAAAATAAGCCGTGGATAAGAACCTTTTCCGGCATGCAAACAGAACTTCAAGCCTTGAATCTGAATTAACCCATTGAACCACACCTATTCCTCAATTAAAATTGAGTGTTTGGGTAAGTATATACCCATAGCGATTAAGACTTAGGTGTGATTACACGCCCTCTTCATTCCCTGGCTACGTTGCAAACGCCTCGCAATTGCCAGCCTGAAATCAAGATGTTGTCAATAGTGGCTTTAGAGTAAATCGTCGTGAGAACAGAGGAGTGTATCGAGTTGCCAAAGACAGAGAATGAACATTTGCTCGGGGAGGCAATAAAGATCAACGCACCTGCCCCCCTGAACCCCGCCATTTTAGAGTGAAAAAATAATTATTTACATTTTCAAGTTCATATTTCGTTTTGAACTAAACACATTATCAGGAGTGAGATAAACTGAGTACTGAGTCTCTACTCTGCTTTTTCTTTTTCAAGAAAGCGAACAGACCTAAACCGGAAAGCATAAACAACCAAGCAGCTGGAATAGGTACTGCTGTCACTTGTAACTGAGTATCAACCATTGTTGGCGACAGTGAACCACCAATAATAAAAGCATAATAATTTGTATCCTGTGTAAATTCAATTGGCGAATCAAAAATTCCGGTCACATCGGTCACACCACCTGCATTAATAGCGTTACCCCAAGCCAAAAGCACACCGCCATCAACATTATTATTAAAAAAATCAGAAACATTGCTTCCTGGTGAAAACAAGTCAAGTATTGGCGTTGGGTTTACCAATAAGCCATCATTAGGATCTGTAGTAATCGCCACACCGACCCCCGTTGTTAATGGCGAAAAATCGCTAGTAGTCAAACTCATTTGCACATCGTTTCCGCTTAAATTATTACCCAAATCAAAGCGAATCATATCTACAGAGGCATTCCCCTGAAGACCACCAATACTAACTGGGAAATTCAAATTTGTTAGGTCCAGTTGTCCACTATAACTTACTGTAGCCGCAGAAACAGTCGACACTGTAGAAGCAAGCGAGACAATTAACAAAGCCGCTTTTATCAAAGTTTTATTTTTCATGTGAGATCCTTTGCTCTTTTATTTTTAATTCAACTAAAATAACATAGATTATCCGGTCACTGAATACCTTTTATAAAAAAATATGTCGCTCCTATGTATCAGTTTTTTAATTTATTCCCGTTTCAAAAAATTAACAGAAGTCACAAATGAACTACAAATACCTGAGCCTTGGTAAAGAAGTGTGCAACTAATTAGGGTAGATAACGTGACTAGAAGGGCGGTTAAAAACCATAAATTGTTTTCAATTTATGACTCAGAGAAAAAAGTAATTTATCTGGTTATTCAAGCAACCTCCAAAAAATGGATCCTGCCTATTCAGAGACTGGAAACCTGTGCTAAATAGATTTATGATTAAGTTTGAAGGCCGCTTGACTCACTTTATTTAAACACGACAGTTACACCGAATTATTTACAGAGTCCAACAAAATTTATATCTTATATTTTTGGATTACTGTCTTGACTATGGGGCCGACTTTAAGAAGGCTTGGCTCTAAAAAAACATGTTAATGCCATTAGAAAGTGTGATTTTTTTACCTTTTTTTCTGTTGTTAATGGCTATGGGGGTACTCTATGTAAAGGCCATAAGTCAGTACTGGCTAGCCATTTTTTTTATATCGTTTGTTTTTGCCTGGTTTTATAATATTGTTACGCTGCATGCGGCATGGCCATTGATAGCGTTGATACTGTGTTGCCAGGTTATAGAAAACTCTAAACGTTATGCGTCGTTACAACGAATACGGCCTTTGATCTGGGTTATTTTTATTGTGCTTGCAATATTACTTGCAACACACCAATTTTCAAGTTTTTTAAATCCATTGCTTCTGTCTAACGCTGAAATTAGCGCTGCTGCTATGCCGTATAGCCTATACCTTAATTATGATAAGGCCGCACTCGGCCTCATCATTTTAGCTGCTGTATCGCCTTTGTCACAACAAGTTGGCATGCCACAAAAGTCAGAGTTATTAATCGTTTTTTGTGGTGTCGTTGTAATTATTATTTTTGTTTCTTTGTTAGCCGTGATTATGGGCTATGTTTCTTTTGACCCAAAATGGAATTCGATATTTTTAATATGGGTGCCCGTTAATCTTTTTATAACCTGCGTCGCCGAAGAAGTTTTTTTTCGCGGCATGATTCAACGTCATCTATCGCAGCGTTTATCATTACTTGCACATGGAGAGTGGGTCGCATTGTTTATTGTTAGCATTTTGTTTGCTGTGGCACATATTGCAGGGGGATGGCACTATGTCGTATTGGCTGGCTTAGCCGGAATAGGTTATGGTTGGGTGTATATGAGAACAAAAAGAATAGAGTTCTCCATATTTACGCACTTTATGCTCAATGCGACACATTTTACATTGTTGACGTACCCAGCTCTTAAATAAATCCACAACCACCCGCAAAGCGGGTGGTATGATGAAAGCCCCTGGAAGGGGCTATTAAAAACCGTTTAACTTTAATTGCTCTTGGCTCTTTTCTTCACTTTATTATGAATAGTTCAGGACACTACACTAGCATATTTTTGGAACCGTTCTGAAGTTGAGAAGGAACGTGCAAGTTCCTAAGGGATGTGTTGTCACTTGGCGTTATGAATTTAGGCGCTTTCACGCATAGCGGTACCTTATTTTCGGTTTTTTTGATTGAGAAAAAATTCAACTTAGAGTGACTAGGTCTGCATCAGAAATGGAGCGACACCCGTAAAATTTAATGTTTGCCACGGAGAATACGCTGTTTTTCCCGTTGCCAGTCTTTATCTTTTTCTGCGGCTCGTTTGTCGTGTTTTTCTTTCCCTTTGGCCAGGGCGATGTCTAATTTGGCGCGGCCGTTTTTCCAGTACATAGCCAGTGGTACAACGGTATAACCTTTGCGTTCGACGGCACCGACGAGCTGATTGAGTTCCTGACGATGGAGTAATAATTTACGGGAGCGTGTTTGGCTGGGGCTGATGTGGGTCGAGGCTGACAGCAGTGGGCTGATGTGTGCAGCAGTTAAAAACGCTTCACCGTTTCTAATGAACACATAACTATCATTGATTTGAACACGTCCGGCTCGCAGGCTTTTGACTTCCCATCCTTCCAGAACCAGCCCCGCTTCATAGTGGGTTTCTATCGTGTAGTCGTGGCGCGCTTTTTTATTGCGCGAAATGGTATTGCTCGGTGGTGATTTTTTCTTTTTCTGTCCCATGGCGGGATTATATACCCATAGCGTTATGAATCTAGGTGTTTTCACGAATTACAGGATGTAAAAGAGCGGTTTTGCGCTCGGTGCTCGCGTCCAATTGATTTTTCTAGGATTATGTAACTGAAGCGGTTAGAATCGAAAACCAGTTCAATCAGGGAGTTACTATGTCTATGCCACGGATGCGTATATCCGCTTTTTTTCTGTTTATCGTAATAGCCGTCGTGTTGAGTATTTCTCCATTTGCCTTTGCTGAGGAAGAGGTCGTCACGGGTTTTGATGCCGTAGTGGATGCACAGTTTGGTGTGTTGGTTGGTTATTTATATGCGGTAACCTTTGTCGATGTGCTGTTTTTTACGGAAGAATACACGCTACCGCTGGCTGTTGGCTGGTTGGTTGTGGGGTCACTTTTTTTTACATTAAGAATGGGGTTTATAAATATCCGAGCTTTCCGTCACGCCTTCGCGTGTGTGCGCGGCAAGTATCATGATCCCAATGATGTGGGTGAAACCAGTCATTTTCAGGCGTTAACAACCGCATTATCGGCGACGGTGGGTCTGGGTAATATTGCAGGTGTGGCGATTGCCATCAGCATCGGCGGGCCGGGTGCCACATTTTGGATGATCGTTGCGGGTTTTTTAGGCATGACAGCGAAATTCACAGAGTGTACGTTGGCTCAAATGTATAGAACGATTCGTCCAGATGGGCGGGTTATGGGTGGGCCGATGGCGTATCTCAGTCGGGGTTTGGCTGAAAAAGGGTGGGGACGTACGGGCAAAGTATTGGCGATTCTGTTTTGTATTTTATGTATTGGCGGTTCTTTTGGGGGGGGCAACGCCTTTCAGGTGAGCCAGTCTTTCGGCTCGATCAAACAAGCTTTTCCGGAGGCGGCGGATTATTCATGGGTTTATGGGCTGATCATGGTTGTCTTGGTGGGCACGGTCATTATTGGCGGGATAAAACGCATCGCCCAGGTGACGCAATCGATTGTACCAACAATGTGTGGTTTGTACGTATTGGCTTGTTTGTGGATTATCTTGACGCACATCAGTGCGGTGCCAGCGGCATTTGGCGCAATAATAATGGGTGCTTTTTCACCCGAAGCGGGGTTGGGTGGATTGATTGGTGTGTTGGTGGTGGGCTTCCAGCGTGCGGCGTTTTCCAATGAGGCCGGCATTGGCTCGGCGGCGATTGCGCATTCAACGGCTAAAACCAAATATCCGGTACGCGAAGGCATTGTGGCGTTGTTAGAGCCCTTTATCGACACAATTGTTGTTTGTACGATGACGGCTTTAGTGATTGTTATCACTGGCGTTTATAATAGCCCCGAAACGGCAGATTTAGTGGCCAATAAAGAAGGTGCGGCTTTAACTGGGGTTGCCTTTTCTACCGTCATTTCCTGGTTCCCAATTTTTTTGAGTATTTCCGTGGTGTTGTTTGCCTATAGTACGATGATTGCCTGGTCTTATTACGGCGAGCGTTGTTGGTCTTATTTGTTTGGTGACGGATCAGCGCTGGTGTATCGTATTTTATTTTTAGTTTTTGTTTTTTTGGGGTCGATTACCAGTGCAACTAATATATTGGATTTCAGTGATTTATTGATTTTATCTATGGCGTTTCCCAATTTGATTGGTTTGTATTTTCTTCATGGAAAAGTGCGTGAATCTCTGCGTCTCTATATGCTAAAATTGCGTTCGGGAGAATTTGAGAAGGAATCTCAACACTGAATTTAAACTAAGGGCCTGCAAAGAAATAACTTAACATTCTGCGGGCCGGCTAGCGTTTCGTCTCCTAGGCGCTCAAAGGTGCTCATACTCGTTGTATGTAAGCCTTTGAGCAACACCGGAGACGGAAAATGATAGGCCAGTAGAATGTTAAGTTATTTATTTACAGTCCCTAAGTGTGAGGTGGTTTATGCAGACGATTAGCCGTTCTGCACTGGTGCCGTATTCGGCGAGTGAAATGTTTTCATTGGTAGATAATATTATTGCCTATCCTGAGTTCCTGCCGTGGTGTAGCCAGTCCAACGAAATAGAGAGGGATGCTGATGAAGTGCATGCCTCGATTGAAATCAATAAAGGCGCATTAAGAAAATCATTTTCTACTTGTAACCGAATTCAAAAAAATAAAATGATTGAAATGCGTTTGAAAGAAGGCCCTTTTAAACATTTGCAAGGTTTCTGGCGTTTTGATCAATTGGGTGATGAGGGTTGTCGTGTTTCATTTGATCTCCAATTCGAATTTTCAAGCCGTTTATTGGGGCTGACAATCGGCCCGATATTCAGCAAGATTGCAAATGATATGGTCGATGCATTTAATCAGCGAGCGCATCAAATCTATGGAAAACGCTGACCAAGTTAAGGTTGAAGTGGCTTATTCGCAGCCGGGCCATCAAACCATCATTCCTGTTGATATTGAAAAAGGGATGACGCTTCATGATGCCATTAACTTGTCTGGGGTATTGGATCAGTTTCCAGGCATCGATTTAGCAAAAAACAAGGTGGGTGTTTTTGGTAAGCTGGCTAAACTAGATCGTGAATTGCGCCCTGGGGACAGGGTTGAAATTTATCGTGCCTTGATTGCGGATCCTAAAGAAGTGCGTCGTCGCCGAGCTGCCGAGGCTAAGGCAAAAGCAAGTAAAGAAGAGTCTGTCCCTTAAGTTGTTGTGTTCCATTCCTAAGGAAGGGAGGGTGTTTCCGTTGTGTCAGTTGCAATATCTGTTAATACTCGAATTAAATTTCCGTTTTCAAAAAATACCGTAATTTGCTTTTCCTCCGGCGTTTCATTAGGTTTGATCATGGTGTAAACATAATCCCATCTATTTTTGTGGAATGGGTCGGTGATGGGGGGCGTACCCAATATCTTGTAGACCTCTGTTTGTGTGATACCGAGCTTGAGTTGTGCGACATCTTCAGTCGTAAAAACTGTACCTTGTTGAATATCAATGCGATGTATGCCGCACCCGGTTGCGAAAAGGGCGGCAATGATAGTAGATGTAATGAGAAGCTTTCTCATATATAATAACTTTAGTAATTTAGTCAAGTTTTCGTGATATACATGGTGAATGAAGTGCCGTAGTTTACATTGTCAGTCAATAAATCGCCATAAGGATTTTTAGAGCAATGTCTCAGGCCTGAGCCTTGCGAGTGCTCAAGCTGCTCAGCACAAGCTCGTGATCCGTATGGCGATATGAATGTTTCGGAGTGCGCAATAAGGATTCCGTCACGTTGTCTTTGCTCTGCGAAATTAATCTCTTGTGTTGCGCAAATACGATCACTTGCAAGAATTAGGTAAAAAGCTGGTGCTGTTGGGGGTAAAATGAATGTGCCAAGTGCGCAAAAAAAGGGGTGGATCAACGTGGAAAATTTAGACTTGAAAACAGCGGGGCTAAAGGTCACCGCCCCAAGAATAAAGATTCTAGAGGTTCTTGAAAGTAATAAATTACGTCATGTCAGCGCGGAAGATGTTTATAAATATTTGCTGGAGCTGGACGAAGAAATTGGTTTGGCGACGGTGTATCGAGTCTTAACTCAATTTGAAGCTGCGGGTTTGGTTACGCGTCATCATTTTGAGGGTGGGCACTCTTTGTTTGAGCTGAATCAAGGCGCGCATCATGATCATTTGCTTTGTGTGAAATGTGGTAAAGTAGATGAGTTTGTGGATGATATCATTGAAGAACGTCAGCGTGAAATGGCCGCTCAAGCGGGGTATAAGATGACCGATCACAGTTTGTGTATCTATGGTGTTTGTGCCGCGTGTCAGGATTAATTTTTCTCTAGCATTTCTTTGGCATGTGCCCGTGTCTGTTGTGTGATTTTTTTCCCGCCTAGCATGCGTGCAATTTCTTCGTTACGTTCGGCTCTATCCAGCTCTATAATATGAGTTTGTGTCTCTTTTTCGTGCCAAAGTTTTTCGATTAAAAAATGACTGTGTCCCTGGGAAGCCACTTGCGGTAAATGGGTGACACAGAAAACCTGATGCGTATTGCCCAGTTGGTGCAGGTGTAAGCCAATTGATTCGGCAACAGCCCCGCCTACGCCGGCATCGACTTCGTCAAAAATGAAGGTCGGGGTATTGCCTTCGCGTGCGGCGACAACCTGGATGGCCAGGCTAATGCGTGCAAGTTCACCACCAGAGGCCACTTGAGCCAGTGCTGCCGGGGCTTGTCCTGGGTTGGCGCTGACGCGGAATTCAATTTGTTCTTGCCCTTGGGGGTGAGGGTTGCCCTGTTTACGAGTTAATAAGGTGATTTCAAACCTAGCGTGAGGCATGCCGAGCTGCTGTAGCACCTCGGCAATTTGCTGTGCGAGTTGTTTTGCGCCTTTTTTACGTGCGGTCGTTAATTTTTTGGCTTGGGTGAAATAGATTTTTCCCAG
>JAADHS010000156.1 GCA_013151745.1 Gammaproteobacteria bacterium
ACTGTTGCCGTGGAATGTGAAAGATAAGGCTGCGAAATTTAAAAAACAGTAGCTACTTAAAAAGCAACTACGTGGTTAGTTTGGCGCTTACCATTTGATCGAAGACCAGGGGCAAACCTACCTGGAAGGCGAAGGAGAAGAAAGCGCGCTATCGACTCTTCAGGCCGCCGCGACAAGTTACCGTATAGGGCTTGGCCCGAGGCGAGGTAAAAAGGTATTTACCCTTCGAACAATAGAAGCAGAGGAGGGTGGTTTTGAGCGCTGTGTGCAAAACAACGGCTTTAGTCTTCACGCAGATGTGAGCTGTGAAGCAAATGAGTAAAAATCAAGTTCAGTTTCAATCCGGCTATAGTTTGTTTGAATGGTTTAATCATTATGGTACTGAAGAACAGTGCGCTCAAGCGCTGTTCCAGTAGAAATGGCCGAACGGTTTTTCCTGTCCTGAGTGTAGTTCCAAGAGTTTCTGTACGCTAAAAACTCGCAAAATATATCAATGTAATCGTTGCCACCATCAAACATCCTTAACAAGTGGAACCATCTTTTCTAGCACTAAACTCCCTTTAACACGCTGGTTTCTTGCGATTCATCTCATTACGCAATCAAAAACAGGACTCTCTGCGTTAGAACTTAAGCGGCAAATACATGTTTCTTACAATACTGCATGGAATATGAAGCAGAAAATGATGCAAGTCATGAAAGAACGTGATGATAGCCAACCTCTCTCCGGCACTATTCAGTTGGATGATGTGTATTGGGGTGGTGAACTACGCGGCGGTTCACGTGGGCGCGGATCAAAAAACAAAACAGCTTTTGTTGCAGCGGTATCGATCACTGAAGCAGGTCATCCCGTCGCAATGAACATGAATGTCGTCAAAGGTTTTCGTCTGAAAGAAATATCACGATGGGAAAAACGTCATTTACAAGCCGGGAGTACTGTTTATTCAGATGGTCTCGCCTGTTTTACAGCAGTCAAAGAAGCGGAATGTAAACATATTAGTATTGTTACCGGTGGAGGACCAGAGAGCGTGACTAAAAGAGAGTTCGCCTGGGTAAACACGATGATAGGTAATATAAAGACGGCTATGTCAGGATTTTATCATGCTATAAATCCGAAACATTTACCGCGATATCTTGCAGAGTTTTGCTATCGATTTAGAGGATATGATTCCGCGTTTCACCTACATCGCTTTGAGAACGCCACCAATGCCTAGCAGATTTTTAACTATGGCTTCAGATATAGCCCCTTCAAAGGATCTAAACAGCCCAGTTACTGTATTAGCATTATTGGTTTGTTCTATGTAATCTTCCATTCTCATGGGCTAGCACCATTACTACACAAGTAGCAATTCTACCATGCAACAATGCTACTTTAAAGGAGTCGTGATAAAAGTAGCTTCTCGGATAATCTATTCTATGGGTAGTATTCGTGATAACTTTGGTAAAAATGTGCGTAAATACCGCAAATTGCGGTCTATAACGCAAGAAGATTTAAGCTTTGAGGCTGGGTCGTTGTCATATATCGATACTCACTATTGTCCAGGGGTTTCACTGGAGCTTGCAGGGCGAATCCCTCTAGGTATATTTTTTCCTTGGGTAGACGGAGTTGGAATAGATTTATTATTTTAGAAAATATCAGTCAATAGTGACATAGTCATTGAGAGCAAATTCGAGCAGTCCGACTTCTTTGTCTCTTTCATAAATCGTGGCAGCAAGTCTGCGTTAATAGTAATGAGCCGAGTTCTGGAAGATTATCTTCACTTGGCGAAACAAAAACAGTTTGGCCGTAGCTTGATCCGCTATTCCGACGAATCACGGAGCTGCCCGGCATCGGGTCGCGCAATGCCGTCCTATTCGAGAAGCTTTGCGGCGGGGATAGCGTTCTGGATTTGCTTTTTCATCTTCCCGAGTAACTTTGAGGAGCCCCGTGGGGTAGTTCGGCATGCGGGGATCAGAGGGCCGGCAGCACAGTGTTTGCCCAGAGCGGACGATTGCATCAACAGTGTGTAGGTCTTCTGAATAGACATTGCTGACATTATTTACCAGGAAGAGATTAATTTTTTTAGTCGTTTTTTAAAACCCCAGAGCGCGCGCCATTCTTTCAATTTTTGGTATTCTCGCTACGAGTTAATGAAACAACATTATATTGAAACAACACCCGTTAAGATCTAACTTTCACCGCCGTGCAACCAATGGCAACTTTAAAGTTCGCGCAACTTTATTGTAAGCACGCCGAGAAAATCGAAAAGTAGCATCACGAACGCTGTAGTTAAATTTTACATTATTCAGTTCAGGCAGAGTCATCTTACATATTTTTGTATGTATAGGATAAGGCTTACAACGAGCATGTTTTGGAGCACTAAGAAACAATGCCAACAGTTCGCGACAATTGAACGGAGCCATTACCTTGCGAACGGTTTCTTGCGCGACAGAGTCAAGCGCGCTCCAATTGCCTACTCTTTGTTCCCAGTAAAAAAGGTCAAATGTATTAACATTTGTATTTTCTGGCATCGACGCTAACCATTGAGAAAACGCCTGCAACGCGATCCGATTATCATTAAACCCCGAACACTTACACAAAATTTCAGGAGTTATATCTAGAGGTTTGCCCCTATGATTACTATAATAAAAGTTACGACCTATTTCTGAAGCCGTTCCTTCAACAAATAATGCATTAGGAGGAAAAGACTGATAAGTCATTGCGTTTATACGACATTGTCCCGAAACCATATAAGCAGAATTATGGTCAAAGATTTCCAAAAATTCTTTAGTCGGCGCTTTTAGAGGTTTAACTCGAAGTTTCAAACCCAGTATCTTGGCTATTTTCTTTGGAAGATCCAAATCATAACTTTTAATACCCGGGTAGTGTATAGTAAAAAATGCAATGTCGTCTAAAAACTCACGTGAAGCTCCCAGCAACACACGGCTATCATAACCCGCTGTTAAGGCGAGATGTAATTTATTATTTTGAGATGCACTTAGAAGGATACCCTTAAGTATCTCTAATATTCTAGAAGCTGCTTCGTCGATTGTAACCTCTCCAAGCGCTTCGTTCGGCCAAAACCGAACTATACTCGCGTCTGGAACCGACATAAAGTGGTTAGGCCACAAATGACCAACGGATTGATAACGCGTTACTTGGCCTGGCCACCAATCTGATCTTTTGTGACTTTCAAATTCTGAAATCAACTCCTCTGCAAGAGATAACGCCAGTGTTTCAGCTAAGATTTGTGGCGTACTCGCAACCCACAAAAAATCGTCTTTTTTTACGTGATATGCTGGAAATGAAGCAATCGCATCCGGGTAAACTCTGATCACCCCTTTAAGATTAATAAATATAAGCCATCTTCCAGCAAGGCTATGTATTTTTTTCTCAAATGTGGAAAAATCTGACACCTGTTCCACAATCTCGGACACAATAGATTCTGTTGTTATTCCAGGACGGCTAGGGTCAATAATACTTCCAAGACACAGAACCACTTTATCCTTTGATATGACACGGCAGTAGTTAACCTCAGGATGAATAGTTAAATGATAGCCCTCGCAAAATATCTGTTTATGCCAACCGATAAAATCAGCATACCTTGAACCCAAAATAAACTGCCCACGAAATAACAACTTCTCTTTTACGTATTGAGTCATATCAAATACTAGCCCAGTGTTGTTGTATGAAAGAAGCTTTTTGCAATTGCGTTATTCCCACAGCTTCCTTTTCGGCTCATGCTTTAAATAATACCATATTTTTTAATACATTTTAAGATCGATGCAGATGCATATTGAGAGCCTCTGTCAGACAGTGATGAGATCCTCTGCTTCATCGTGCCCGTATCGAGGAATTTACTCCTCTTCGGGACAAAAAATTTCTTTCAAGGCCATGATGATTTTTTTGAAGGCGGGGTGGGAAAGGCGGTAGTAAACCTGTTTGCCTTCACGGTTATTGGTAAGAATGCCCTGGGCGCGCATTTTAGCCAGGTGTTGGGATAGGTTGGATTGGTTGATACCGGTGAGTTCTTGCAGTTCGCTAACGTTTTTTTCACCCTCGAGCAAAACACAAAGAATGTGTAGACGGCGTTCATTGGCGATGCCTTTTAAAGCGTCAGCGGCGGCGATTATTTTATCTGGATCAATGTGGTCCATTCTTTTTTCCTGTTTTTCAAAGTCCGTAACGCAGAGCGATATAGATATTGTCGTTGTATTCAAACTGTCCAAAAAAAGTATGCGCCCGTTCACCATAAAAAATGTTGGCTCCGAATTCGCAGGACCAGTAATCGTTGACGCTGTAGTGTACTTTAGGGCGTAGATAGTAATCGTTATCGGATGTTGAGTAACGCAAAAAAATTGAAGTGGTGAGTTTTTGATTGAGTGCCAGCCAGGTGAGTCGACTGCTTATTTCATGGCGATTGGGGTTATCGGTGTTGTTATTAGACCGGTGAGTACTATAGAGTTGTAAAGCCAGAGTTAGGTTGCTGATCAATTCATGTTCGTAGCCCAGTAGCAGCCGTTGTTCGCTGTTATTAACAAAGGGATTAGTCCCGCCTGGATCGTCTTTTGAATCGTAAAACCCCCATTCACCATTAACAATACCGCCCAGCAATGGGCCGCGCAAGCTGGCACCGTAAACGTTGAGACGTGGAAAGAGGGCGTTACCGGTAACGGGGTTCGCACCCCCTGGGCTTTTCCAAAAACCGCGGTAGCCATACAGGGCTATTTCGTAGGCGGCGATGTGGCGGTAGAGGCGCAAGGCCAGCTCGTCGTCTTCAAACCACTGCTCTGGTTTTTCTACAGACACAATGGCATCTGTTCCAGTAATTCGCTTCAAATTGGCGTTGTAATACGAGACCCGTTCGCCATTGATATAACGATCAGCATCGAAGCGGGGCGTGTAGACCAGGTCAAGGTTGGCCTGGTCGCTGAACAGCGAAAATTTTACAGCATCTGAGGGCGCTTTAAGATAGGCATCATCACGACCAATAAGGAAGGAATTCCAATCTTTAGGAAAGAGATCATTGATGAAAATCAGATCCCCCGTGCCCCAAGTCAGCGTTTGACGACCCAGCCGAATGTCCAGGTTTGACTGCGGTGAAAAAACAATATTGGCATGACGCAGATCAACCCAACCTTGGCCGGTTTCTAATTTGGCACGACGCTGGGTTTCGATATTGTCGTAGAGTAAGTCGGCGGTAAAATAAACCGTGACAAGTTCAAAGTCACGCTCTGCTGAGAGTTGAAAACGCCCCTCAGTGAGAGGACGTTTGGCTAAAAAATCTTGCTCATTACGCCAAAAACCAACACGCGCCTCCCAGAAAGACGTGGTTTGCCAGCCATCACTATCTTCTTCATCATCCCAAAGATCATCATTGCCTTGTAGTTGCTCAGGCAAAAGGCCAGCGGGGAGGGCAGGTTCTTCGGCTGAAGCAAGACCGACCCACAGCAGAGAGAGCATGATGACTAGATATATAGATCGCATTGGTGTTTTATCTCAATTTTTTCTTAGGCGCTTTACGCAAGAAACGCTCGGTAAATAAAGTATCATCTAAACCGACGTTATATTCCACTTTACGATAGGCCATGATAGTTTTGCTGCCAGTGCGCAAGTTTTCCATGCTGGCTTTTGTAACGGTTGGAAAACCTTGGATGGTGTCTATTGCCAGGGCTTTGGCTTCACGATACTTTGTTCCTTTTTTATCAAAATATTCGACTTGGACTGGAATAAAACTGGTTTTATGAATGTACATTTTGTAGTAATCAAATTCAACTGAAGCGGGATTTTTCGGGGTATTTTTTATGATGTAATAGTTTTTTGTGGTCTCCAGCAGTTCGTGTGTGTCTTCGTTCAAACGACGGCCGGAGACATCTTCATAAAAAAAATCAGAACCGACAAAACTGGTGCGCTTATCTGTCGCGGCGATACGTTTAACCAGGTCAAGCGCGGGTAAATAAAGCCAGCGGTCATCCTCTTTATCCAGATGCTTCCACACCAAAAAAGCCATTTTGTTAACATCGGCAGGGCGCTGAAAATAAACATAAAATTTCTGCCCACTCTCATAAGCACCGTCTTCAATTGCATCGCTTTTTGATTCGTCGAGTCGTAAAATGGTCAAGCGTCGGCTGCGCTCGCGGCCCTGACTGTCGGTGATGGTCATCTTGACCTGAGCTCGACCATCCTGACCCTGGTAGTAAATCGTTTTGTTAGCACGTTGCACGATTTCCTCGACAGAAAGTGCGGCGCTGGTGATGCTGGAAAAAAATAGTAGAATTAATAATAGAAAAATAGGCATGTATGACTCCTTTTTTATGCTCTTTACTTCTTAAGGGACTGTAAATAAATAACTTAACATTCTACTAGTCCATCATTCCGTCTCCGGTGTTGCTCAAAGGCTTACATACAACGAGTATGAGCACCTTTGAGCGCCTTGGAGACGAAACGCTAGCCAGCGCAGAATGCTAAGTTATTTATTTACGGGCCCTAAACAATCGTTTTTCCATCACCGTAATCATCGCTGGCAAGATTAACAGCGAAGCAACGCCCGCTAAAATCAATATCGAAGCGATGAAAACACCGACAGTTTGATAAGGCACCAGCGGTGCGGCTAACAGTGGTAAAAATCCCACGCCCACCACAATCGCATTACGGGTGATAGCCCGGGCGGGTTCTGCAAACATGGGGCTGATGCTGTCTCGCCAGTTGCCCATCTTTTCAACGATTTGCCGGGCGCGAGCCAAAAAATGGATAGCGTAGTCGATGGCCAGCCCTAAACTCAGGGCGCTGAGTACCGCCACAGGCATATCATAATCCTTGCCGATGATGCCGATCACGCCATAAATTAACCCAACGGTAACGGTCAGAGGTACCATGGCGAGCACCCCCCAGAGAATGGAACGGAAGAGAAATATCATCATCAGCATGACGATAACAAAACTACCTGCGAACGCTTTGGCCATGCCCGCGACCATTTCATCTTGCCAGATAACATTAATATAGGTCAGACCAAACCATTGTGGTTTTAGCGCAAACGGCGGTGGGTTTTCGCTGATGTAGCGATCAAGCGCCTGGGCAACGGCAGCCATGTCCTGGTTGTCGCCGCTGGTGAGTTGCACCATAACGACGGCTTTACGGTAATCGGGAGTTACAAAATGCCATAGATCGTGAGGGCGATGGCTGTTTTGGTAAGTCACCAGGGTTTGAGCCACCGCGTTGGCGCTGTCGGGAATGCGAAATTGCGATTCATTGCCGGATAACAGTTCACGATGCACGGTTTTAACGATATCAGCCACCGAATTGGATTTACCAACGACCTCTAGCGAGGCAAGATAATCTTGCAGCTGTACCATGTAATTTAATGCCTCGGGCTGTTTAAATATTTCATCTCTCTGACGTTCCTCATCCAGAAAGATCATGACGGCATCCCAAGCATCGTAGGTATCATCCCTGGCCTTATCTAACTCTGTTTCGACAAAGCTTTGCGTCGATTTTAGCAAAGCGCTTCGATTATTTTTCTGAGATTGTTCGATGCGTTGACGTACTGTATTAAAAACGATGTTGGCGTTTTCAATTTCGTTCTCTATCGCGATCGTTTGTTGTTCAGCAAGGCGTTTAATTAACAATGGGGCGATATTTTCATCCCCATTGGTTTGGCCGGGTTCTAGTTCCAGATAAGCCATGTAAGTGCCACCAAAGTGCTCGTTGAGCACTTTGTCTGCCACACGAATAGGGTGCTCGCTATCGAACCATTTAATCGGGTTATCGTTGATGTTGATTTGGCTGATGCCGTAAACCGCCACAAAGACTGCCGCCGCCGTACTCATCAACACCAGGCGGGCGTGTCGATAGGTTTGTTGGCCTATACCATTTAACAACCGGGACATGGGCGTCGTGGTCTGTTCGTTACTGCCCGCTTTGACCTTGTGACCAAAGTCGGCCAATTTTTCTTCCGGCATCAGCATGATGAAGGCCGGGATGAAAGTGATGGTCCAAAACCAGGCGAGAAAAACACCCAGGGAGATAAACAACCCAAACACTTGCACAGGGGGGATAGGAGTGAGTGCCAGTGAGGCGAACCCGGCCATGGTGGTCAGTGTGGTGAAGAGCATGGGTTTATAAAGATGGCGCATAACGACCAATATCGCTTTGCGGCGATTCTGATGTTTGGGGTATTCATCAAAAAAATCTGACAAGATATGAATAGCATCAAGCACCGCGATGGGCATGATAAAGATCGGAATCATCGAACTCATAATGTGAACCGTGTTACCACTAATGATCAGGGCACCCATGGCAGAGAGGGAGCAGACCATGGCTACGATCATGGGCGAAACGACCAGGAGCAGCTTCTTAAAAAAGAACCACAGCAGTAGAAAAATCACCAACATCGCCAACGGTGCAGAGATCGCCATCTGGATAAACATCTCAACCCCAAAAGTATCTTCCGCTACGGGCAAACCGGTGATGTGAAATTGATCTTTCGATGCTGGCCAGCTCGCAATTTTCCCCAGCAAAGCTTCTCGCACATCGTAACTGTAGTGCTTTTCGGTTAAGGGCAGGTAAAGCGCCAAAGCTTTGCCGTCATTACTCACCAAGGTGTCCTTAAGCAGCGGAATACGCAGCGCTTGATCACGAATGGCTAAGGCTTCGGCCTCGGTAGTCGGCGGCTTTGCCATCAACCAACTGAAATTAACAATACCAGGGCCACCCTGTTCCATATTATCGACCGTGGAAGGGGCGAGCATATCCACCTCAATGACGCCCCCTTGCTTGCCTGGGTTTTCTGGATCAGGCCAAGTGAGGGTTTTGGCAAATTCGGTGAGTTCATAGACCCGTTGAAGTGATTCGGGGTTGAATACGCCGTTGGGGTGCGCCTCGTTAACCACCCCTACAACCACCATGTCACTCAGTGAAAAAGTGCGCTTCATCTCGTTGTGGAAGACTCGCACCGGGGCATCTTCCGCTAGCATGTTTTCAGGGTCCGTATCCACTGCTAGCGGGTTGAGTGCGTTAAACGTCGCGGGCCAAAGACTGGGCAGCACCGCCAGCGCAATCAAGAGAAGAGTAGAAAGCCCCATAGCCCAACTAATCACTTTGGGGTGGTTGACTGAATATTGAATTAAGACGTTGTTTTTATCTTGACTCATGGTTGCCTCGGCAAGGATTAGGAAATAACTTGCATTTCATATTATCATATGTGAATATGAATACAAGAGAGTATTTTGTTACTTGGTATTGTATATCTATGGCTTACAAGAGTAGGAGATAACCTAATGAATATTGATCGAATTGTGCTCGCTTTTGCAGGTACGGTCATATTGACCAGTTTGGCTTTGAGCCTCTGGCATTCCCCCAATTGGCTATGGTTAACGGCATTTGCTGGAGCCAATATGTTACAAGCCGCTTTTACCGGGTTTTGTCCTTTGGCTAAAATACTTAAAACTTTGGGTAAAAAGTCCGGCGCTGCGTTTAGTTAATAATTTTGGAGATATTGAATGCGAATCATGAAAACGATAGGGTGGGTGATCATCGTGCTGTTATTAGCCGGGTCTGCGGGTTGTTCGCAAGGTGAACCCGAGGGAGCCTGGAAAATAATCAATAACGGTGCCTTATTGGTCGATGTACGCAGTTCTGGGGAATTTAACGAAGGGCATTTGCCTGGAGCAACGTTGATTCCTGTGGACGAAGTTGCCCATCGTATCGCCGAATTTGGTGAGGATAAAGATCGTCAAATCGTCGTGTATTGCAAGCGCGGCGCACGGGCAGACAAGGCTGAACGTATTTTGAAAGAAAATGGTTTTACCAATGTATTGAATGCGGGTGGTTACAGTGACTTAATGGCGTCTAAGCCTTAGGAATATACCCGTAGCGTTTGAGGTAATGGTAAGGCATTAGGTACAAAACAATATGTCCGATATTAACATTTATCGGACATATCGTTCGATATTTTGTATCTCCCCCATGTGATTGTTTTTGTAAGGAGGCGAAAACGTGGTTCACCTCCTTCCCGCTTGGCTTCAATCCCTATGCTGTTTTTTTCATTTTCATCATCCCGAAAAGTCCGATCAAACCTGTGCCAAATAACCATACCGCAGCAGGAAGAGGAACAGCAGAGACAACAGAAGCTTCAGTCGCCGCACTGACACCTTCTATATCAAGAGCCCAAAAATCAGTCCGTCCATTCAAGTCTTGAGTATCAAACACCTGAAAGCCATCAGCCAAGGTGTTTCCAGGGAAGATTGGAAATGGCATTAAGGCAACCGTATACTCACCTTCATCAAGGTTGACCGATAATAATGAATCGTACTGAAAACCACTGACCGGATCTATTGGTACAAGAAAACCATCATCAAAAGCATCATCATTTAGAGCAATAAGGTCTCCAGTATTATTATAAAGCGCCAGTGCCGGATCAAACCCACCCTCCGCATAGGAGAATGTTTGTAATGTCACGTTACTTATTGAATCCGTTGTAAAGTTGAACAATTGAACATCATTGCGATTTTCTAAATTTCCAGTAAATGAAAATAAAGCCGCATTAGCCGTTACACTGCTTAATAACAATATTGTAAAAAATACGCTTCTCATTTTTTTCTAACTCCCTCTAAAAAGCTCAATAGCCTGTGTAATCTCCAAAATGAGACAGGATTTAAAGTATGCCAGAAATTTGTCTATTAAAAAACACTCTTTTAAATTAATGCCTTTATGAAAATTATTAATATTTATGACAAGGGAATGATTAAAGCAATAACACCTGAATCTTAAACGCGAGAGGTATATAATCCTAGAAAATGCAGTTGGACGCGAGTACAAAGTATTAATGTGTCCTGGATCAACTGATTTTTCTAGGATAATGCCGGCAAAGTATACTTCGTAACAAGAAGGAAGTGATGGACTCTGAGTTTTCCCTGATTATGATACGATTACTTGCCGCCGTTATGGCAGGAGGTTTAATCGGCCTGGAGCGCAGTTACAATGGTCGACCTGCAGGGTTTCGTACACATAGTTTGGTCTGTATGGCCTCTTCATTACTCATGTTGTTAACCGTGTTTCAATGGCAATTATTGCAAGAGATGCCAATAGAAACGATTCGGATTGACCCGACACGCATGGCTCAAGGCATTATGACCGGTATTGGTTTCCTCGGTGCCGGTGTCATTATGAAGGATAGGCACACCATTCGAGGACTCACTACAGCCGCATCTATCTGGATCACCGCGTCCATTGGTATTTTAATTGGTATGGGGTCTTATCTTGCCGCAGGCATTGCAACTTTGCTTGCTTTGGGTATTTTATCCCTGTTTCGGTTGCTGGAAAAATATCTTCCGTCTTTGTCGTATGGCAACTTATCTATCTCCAGCTTGCGTAAAGATATGATGACTGAAAAAGAAATTAATGTGGTACTAGATAAATATGAAATGATAGCAAGCAATCAGAGTTATTCTTTAAGCGATGAGGGTCGCAATGTACGTCATGCCATGGTAGTACAAACACGTAAGCCTGAAAACTTTAAAGACCTTGCAGAAGAATTAGGTCGCATTGAGCGTATTGTCGATTTTTCCGTCAAACCGGCAAGCCGATAGTAACTTATATGACTACATTTCAATACTGTGCGCCCTACCCGCTCAGACCTGATACCACTGAATTTCGTTTATTGACGAATCGTTTTGTTAGTATCGGTAAATTTGAGCGACAGCCTATACTAAAAATTGAAGCTGCGGGGCTGAGCTTTTTGGCCGCCGCCGCTATTCACGACGTCTCCCATCTGCTCAGAACATCGCACCTACAGCAATTGCGCCATATTCTGGATGATCCCGAAGCCTCAAGCAATGATCGTTTTGTTGCTTTGGCATTATTAAAAAATGCAAACATTGCTGCGGACATGCAATTACCCGGTTGCCAGGATACCGGAACGGCTATTGTCGTCGCAAAAAAAGGGCAGCAAGTTTGGACGGGCTATAACGATGCTGAAGCACTATCCAAAGGAATATATAACAGTTATACACAAGATAACCTGCGTTACTCACAGCTCGCACCCTTATCCATGTATGAAGAAAAAAACACGGGAACTAACCTGCCAGCACAAATTGATATAGAAGCCGTGCCTGGTGAGGGCTACCAGTTTTTGTTTATGACCAAGGGAGGAGGTTCAGCCAATAAAACTTTTTTGTATCAAGAAACCAAAGCGTTGCTCAACCCCTCAAGTTTACTTGATTTTTTAGCAGAAAAATTGAAACTTCTGGGAACAGCGGCTTGCCCCCCTTACCACTTGGCTATCGTCATTGGTGGCACCTCTGCGGAAGCCAATTTAAAAATAGTCAAGCTGGCTTCAGCGCATTATCTGGATACTCTGCCTCAACAGGGAAATGAAGGGGGACAAGCCTTTCGGGATACGAAACTGGAAGCTGAAATCATGACCATCGCCCAAGGCTTGGGCATAGGTGCGCAATTTGGCGGGAAATATTTTGCACATGACGCACGGGTTATTCGACTCCCTCGTCATGGCGCTTCCTGTCCCGTAGGAATCGGTGTTTCTTGCTCAGCCGATCGTAATATTCTTGGTCGTATTGACCGTTCCGGAATTTGGCTAGAACAACTTGAAAGCCACCCCGCTCGCTTTTTACCTGAACCGATACAGAGTGAGAGCACAGAAAAAGTGGTTCATCTTGACCTGAATCAAACCCTAACTGAAATTCGCCACACGCTTGCACAACACCCGATTAAAACCCAACTGATACTCAATGGCCCGATTATCGTTGCTCGAGATAGTGCGCATGCTAAGATTAAAGCTCGTTTGGATGCGGGTGAGCAGATACCAGACTATTTTAAAAATCATATTATTTATTACGCAGGACCCGCCAAAACACCCAAAGGTTCCCCATCAGGATCCTTTGGCCCAACAACAGCCGGGCGTATGGACAGCTATGTTGCCGCCTTTCAAAAACAAGGCCTCTCTGATTATGTTAGCCAAAGGCAATCGCAGCCCTGTCGTCACTGAATCCTGCATGATGTATGGTGGGTTTTATTTGGGTTCTATCGGTGGTGCCGCAGCACAATTGGCAAAAGACTGTATTCGAAAAGTTGAAGTGATTGATTATCCTGAACTGGGTATGGAAGCTATTTTTCGTATTGAAGTCGAAAACTTTCCCGCCTTTATCATTATTGATGACAAAGGACATGATTTTTTTAATGAGCTATGATCCTAGAATCCGCATTTGCATCGGCGTATGTAAACGCACACTTCAACTTTTCCAACTATGGATATTAGGATGATCAAAAAAATATTGTTCATCACACTGGGATCCTTCAGCTTATTACTAGGTTTGCTGGGGCTGGTACTGCCCATCTTACCCACGACTCCCTTTGTACTACTCGCCGCTTTTTGTTTTGCCCGCTCTTCCGATCGCTTATATCAAAAACTCACGCGCAATCGGATATTTGGACCCATAATCCTTCATTGGCAACAACATCGCACCATTCCACGCAAAGCCAAAATATTAGGTATGATATCGATTGTTTTTGCCGGTATAGTTTCTCTCTTTTTTTCCCCCTTTGGTCTCGTCGGTAAAAGTCTACTTGTCTTTTTACTCTTCATCCCTGTATTGATATTAATACGCATACCCAGCACTAAAGAAGCCATGGTGTCTCAAGTTTCTGTGAAAAACACCTGATACTCTATACCCAGGTGTTATAGATTTAGGTGTCCATTGCACGCCCTTACAGCACAGTTCAAATGCATTAAAGGTAATTTGAGCGAACAGAAGGTTTTCCGTAGATTAAACTCTGAACATAGTCCTGGTTAAACAACCAGAAACTCAGTCCGATTAAGGCCAGCACCAGTAGCGAAAACATCGCTATTTTGGATGGGCTATAGGGACGTTCCCCTTTTACTTTTCCTGTCTGGCCGTTTACGGCAAAGCGATAGGTTTTATTTTTAAATGCAAACGATGAAGTCCATATAGGTAAAAGTATATGCTTGAAATGCACATCGTTGAAACTGCTTCTGAGCTGACGGATCTGTTGCTGCGTGCCTCCAATGTCACGCCGTACATCGTTTCTGATAATGTTATCCATTTTCATTTTTGCGTATTGAAATCCATCGTCGATTGAAATTTGATAAAGCTCACTGGAAAAACCGGAGATATAGTCTTTATTGTATGGCTTTAATTTTTCCAGTTGCCAGGGCGCTAATGGTTCAGTAATTTTTCTGGGTAAGGTTTTATTGGCTTGCACTAATACATCGTCAAAGAATCTGCTGGTTTGCCCCGATACGGCTGTCCAGCGTATCTCCGGCACATTTTGTAGCTGACGCCTGGCTCGGCCGTTAACTCTTACCGTGACGTATTGGCGTCGATAATAGAGATCACCTCGTGCACCGGAATAATAACTGTCTGTCTTGCTATCAAATGTCCAGTATGGAATATAGGTGCCTTTTAAGTTGTCATCAGAGCGTGCGAATTTTTTTACCGCAGTGGGTGCAAACCAGAGTTTCCCCAGCCACTGTTGAAACAACTTTTTGGCCTGGTCTTTTGTTACGCTAAAAGGGGCAATCGCTTGGGGTACAATGGGGTTAATATTTTTTGTGTCGGTGACTATACTAGAGTTACAGTATGGGCAAGTACCGGCATGCTCAAATTGATCAAAATAAAATTCTGCACTACAATTGATGCAGATCGCAATACTGGTCTCATCAGCCGCATCGGCATTTTCAATTTCTTGTAATGCCTGGTTAAAGTTAAGCTCAACAATGCGCTCATGGCTCTCTTCAATTGCGTTAATGTTGCCACAATATTTACATTCGAGTGAGCCGGATCCTACTTTGAATACCAAAGAAGATCCACAACTTGAGCAGGGGAAAAATGTTTGTCCTAATCCAGGGTCTTGCATTTTTAATGCTTATTTTTTTGTGGGTAGTGGAGGCGGTAACTCGACTGAAGCCAGTTCATGCAACTCGGCAAAATCCTTTGCCTCGATCCAGTTTTTATGGCCTTGTTTCCAAACCAGTGTATCCGCTTTGATTTTATCGGCTTTGACCATCGCTCTGACTTCATCCAGTTCAAAAGGGCCTTTAGCTTCATTGTTGTCAGCAATAAAATAAGGGGTATTGGTCTGTAATGCGGGCGGTAAGCTGTTGGAATTAACCAAAGAGTCGCCCATTTTTTGCGCCATAGCGAAACCCATGCCAAAGCCTATCCCTTCAGATGCCCCCCCTGACGGATTTTTAGCAGCAGCTTCTATTGCCTCGGCCGACTGAAATTGCATATACTTTTCTAAAGAGCCGATCACACCCATGCTGGTGCGCTTATCCAAAGCAGCTTCAACAACAGGCGGAACAGATATATTCTCAACTAAAAATTTGGTAATTTTGAGTCCGTATTCATTAAATTCAGAGCTAATTTTTTGTGTTAAATACTCACTGAGCTGATCATAATTTGCCGTCATATCCAGAACCGGAATGCCCGATGACGCTAAAATGGTTAAGAACCGGGTCATAATTAAATTACGAAGTTGGTTGGAAATTTCATCCACACTAAAATGACCATCGGTGCCGACAATTTCTAACAAAAATGCCTTAGGGTTATCTATACGAATAGAGTATGTGCCAAACCCACGGATCCGAATGGGGCCAAACTCTTTATCGCGAAGAATAACAGGATTTTTTGTTCCCCATTTCAAGTCCTGAAACCGAACCATATTAAAAAAATAAACTTCAGCCTTAAAAGGGCTTTCGAAGCCATGTTGCCAACTCTGCAACGTCGACAAAACAGGTAAATTAGCCGTTGTCAGCTCATACATTCCAGGTTCCAAAATATCTGCAATTTCACCTTCATTAACAAAGATAGCAACTTGAGATTCCCTAACGGTGAGCTTGGCACCAAACTTGATTTCATTGTTATAACGCTCAAAACGATGCACCATGGTATCGTTATCATCATTCGTCCAGTCAATAACATCAACAAATTCTGAAAATAATTTATCCCATAGTGCCATCGGCAGCGGCTCCAACGTTTAATTCTTTAATTTTAGAGGTTTTTAAAGCTGTTTTTAGCTTGTTTTCAGCGTCCATTAATTCAATGACCGCCTCAGCCCTTGCCTTTTTTCCAGCTTCAGAGATTTGAATACTTTCTTCAATAGTTGCGATCAGTAGTGCATTGGCTTTTTTAATGGATTCAATATCAAAGGTTCCACGTTCCAACTGTTGGCGTATTTCCGCATTTGCAGTGTTCAGGTTTTTCGCATTTGATTCTAATAACTCATTAGTCAAATCAGTAGCCGCTTTTAATGTTTTACCTGCTTCTGATGCGCGGGAAATAGCCAGAGCTTGAGCTAACTGATTTTGCCATAGCGGTACCGTATTGACGATGGTGGAATTAATTTTATTGGCCAGCCCCTTATCGTTTTCCTGTACAAGGCGAATACTTGGCAGGGACTGTAAAGCAACCTGACGGGTCAGCCTTAAATCATGTACACGTCTTTCAAGCTCATCTCTCGCTGAGCGCAAATCACTGAGTGCTTGCGCATCTAAAACTTCGTCTGATTGCTCTGTTTGTTTTACCAGTTCAGGAAGCTCGTTTTCATCCAGATCTTTAAGCTTCATGTCGCCCGCTGCGATATAAACCTCGAGGTCATGAAAATAATCTAAATTTGCTTCGTATAATTTATCCAAAGAAATAATGTCGCTCAAAAGTTGAGTTTTATGATGTTCTAAACGATCAGTAATGGCATCAATTTGCCCTCTTACAGACTCATAGCGCTGTAAAATTTTCGCTACAGGATTAGCCTTACCCATAATTCTTTCAAAGAAAGAGGGTTTTTTGATTGAATCGATATCAAACCCGCGGAGAACAGCAACCACTTCGTTTAATGTGCCGCCGGCAGGGCCTAAGTCTTTATTTTTAACACCGTCCAGCATGCTTGTAGAAATTTCCGTAAGTTTATACTGAGCTTTTGAGCCAAAATACATGATGCTCTCTGAGTTTTGCATCTGAATCTCAGATACCAACGAAACAACGCTGGGTTCGTCATTGGCTAGTATTTCATTGCTATCATTTTCTTTTGGCAGATCGGCAGTCCTGCTGGTACCTGGCAATGCTGCTACAGTTGTGCTTTCCATCTTTATATCCCCTCACTTTCCAGTCTTTGTTTTAATACTTCGATTTGTGTATCTAATGAGTCTGCATCAGCTATTTGGATCGCTTGATGATGCTCGTCAATGACTTCAACGAAAGCAAGCATAGTTTGCTGATATTTAATATTATTACTGTTGCCACTTTTGTTATTTTCAGCATTGTTCAATTTTTTGGTGATATCGACACTTTGTTGCAGGTAAATATTAATGAACTTTCTTGATGAGTATAAGTCCTTTGGGTCTTTTTCCAGAGTATCGAGCAAATCATCTGTTTTTTTAATAACAGTGCGTAAAACATTCTTATTGCTGCGCTCTTTTACGTCATAAACCTCGCGTTTTAAATCTTTAATCAGTTCCTCGGCTTTTGTGGAGAGTTGTACCAATTTATGCTGAGAGATGCCCGTTGGTAGGTCTTCCAGGTTTGTATCTTTTGGCCAGCCATAATATAAAACAGAGCCTATAGCGCTTGCCAACGCAATAATGAGTGCAGCAATGAAATGCAATTCAGCATTGGAATAGGCAAAAATAAAAATGGCCAAAAAAATAAATATTGCCGAGATGCCCCTCAATTTACGAGCAGACGATTTCAAATAACTATATTTTTGATCGCTTAAAGCAAAAGACTGTTTTGTCGTGTAACAAGACAAAAACCATAAAGCAGTTGCGACAACGGCTCCAATTATTTTAGTTTGTGAAGCCATCATCATCAGGGAAAAAAGCGTATAAGAAAAAAATGCGATGCCAACCAGGTTCAGCCAGATTCCTGGGCTAGATGCTTTATGTTCACGGCCTGAAATACGCTTTACTTGAGACATAAATCAATCCATTATGCTTAGTAAAATAAGTAACAATGGCAGCATCACCATCATGACCCAGCTCAAATTTTTTTTCACCACACCCATTCCTTAGTTATTTTGTTTATAAGCGATTAAGGTATATCTCTTTCATAAAAAAGTCTACTTTTCCTACCATAATTTGTTGAAAACGGCCAAAAACAATACGTGATGGCCGCATTTTCGGTTTAAGGCTTGGTCTCCTAGATTTTAACGCACTAAAGAATCAAATGCGGCTCACCCCAATAGTATTGATATTAATACACGTATACCCTGTACTGAAGCCATGGTGTCTCAAGTCCCTGTGAAAAACACTTGATACATCTATAGATGTGCTTTTATATTTTTCTCTTTTGGCGGCCAAACCATCCAGAGTCCAATAATAGAAATGAATATCCAGACGGCAATCCAAACTCCCTCGGGTACCCAGGTTAATATCGCAAGATTTGCGCCGTCGCCTATTGATTTTCCATCCAGCAATGCCAAGGGAGAACGAATCGCATTGGTTAAAACATAGAGACCTGAAAATTGCATCATTGTTTTTAGCAGAAGTCCATGGCCATACTTAAAAACCCCTAAAAACACCATAAAAAGGATAGCTGCAATAATCAATGTATTGATATCTCTAACCCAAAGCACGGTTGTGGTTAAGAGAGTCAGCAACAATGCAGCCGTTAATAATCGTGAAACCTGAGCCTCTGTAGCCGTCACGGTTTTATAGATTGCTACTCCCCAGAATACTGCACCAAAATAGCCTGCAAAAGCGATCGCGACTTGCCATCCGCCTGCGGTCACACATAAACCAGAGCCTTGAAAATGAAGTTCAATATATTGGATACGTCCACCCGTAAACAAAGCAGCCAAACCATGGCTCAACTCGTGAAAGTACGTTTCTAGCCAATTAAATGGCCAACGGAGAACCGGAGCAAAGGAAACGGCGACAACGACGAATAAGAGAACAATAAAATGTAGTCTGGAATTCATGTGCATGGCCTTCCAGGTGAATAAACCTGGAATGATTTAATCAGAAAGTAATGGATTATTTTTAGACAAAATATCAAGCGGAGCACCTGCGACTTCTTTGACATAACTTCTAAGTAATTTCAAGCTGACTTGCCCCCGCTTAAGAGCCAGTTTTTTTGCCACATCATCCAAACTGGCCTTATTGTGAGTCATCGCTCTGATGTTATCATCCAGTTCTTTCATAAATAAAACTGCCCGGGCGGTGGTTGCCCCTTTTGAATTTTTACCTCGTAATTTTTTTATATCAGCCCCCCTTTTATACAATTTTGACAGGGTCAGTTCGTAGCGTTGCTGAGGTATTGTCCCAGAGCGACGCATCAGCTCTAGAGAATAGAACTCAGCAAAACCTTCTACGATCCAGTCATCTTGCTCACCGCCATTAATACGCATCGCAGTATGAATGAGTTCATGGATGAGTGTGCTGGTACCGTCTTCGCCGATCATCGGTCTGTCTTTATGCATATATAATGATCCTGGCCCCGATAACCCACCCCGCCACATCGGGCTGTCAGCACTGACAATAAGAATTTTTTTGTAATAATTTGGAAAAACAGCAAGTAACTCTGGTAAATTCCAATTCAAAAGAGCCAGAGCATCCATACGTCGAATACCTTGCTCTTTCGGCCCGGCTACAGCAACAAGCGTATTTTTAATTTGCTCCTTGCGAATACCAATATCACCGACGATCATCCAGCCGAGGGGGCGATCAAAACGTCGGTGCGGATCATCTATGACAAAATTGATTTTATCTGCTGATTCGTAAATAGTTTCACCGACCCAACCCGCAGGCATGTTAAACCGTAGCCGGGCTTGAGATTCCGCTTTTCCTCTTGTCATGACCTTGACAGAAGGAACCACATGATCACCGCGAAATATCACCCAGTCCTTGGCAAAATAAGCACCGTAACCTCCTGAGTTACGTTGACGGTCTATTTTAACCTGATATGTTAAACGCCCCCCTTTTTGAGGCGGATACCACGTAATATAATTTGCCTGGCGCTTGATTTTTCCGTCACCCTCAAATTGACTGTGATACTCTGGCTTAATATTAAAACGCAAGCTTTTGAGCACCCCCGCATTTTTTGATAAACGAATCGTCACCAACACTCGTTTATCTTCCGGCAAAAAATCGAAGTTATAATCAATACGATAACTTTTTTCTTTGTTATTTGCGAGAGCTGAATCCGGAGGAAAACCCACGCTCAGAACGACAGTAATAATAAAAAACCACAGGATTGAATTCAATTTCATTTACATACTATTTGATACGATGTGAAAAATATTTTTTGACGTAATCAACACGCTCGGTTACGGTCATTTTATGCGGTTTTTCCAGAGCCTCGACCCGCTTTAAACGAGGTAAAATCCCTTGTTTGTTGGCCATTTGAATGGCCAAACCTGGCCTGGCGTTCAACTCTAACAGTAGCGGGCCCTGATCAACATCTAACACCATATCCGTACCCAGATAACCCAACCCCGACATTTCATAACAACCGGCCGCTAAATTTAACAAACGATCCCAGTGTGGCACTTGAATATGGTCAAGAAGCTTGCCTGTATCAGGGTGCTCTACAATGGGCCTGTCAAATTGAACCGCCGCTATACTGTGTCCTGTGGCAATATCCAGACCAATACCAATGGCACCTTGGTGTAAATTAGCCTTGCCATCGGAAGCGCGGGTCGAAAGACGTAACATACCCATAACCGGAAAGCCTTTTAAAACAATAAGCCGAACATCCGGCACTCCTTCATGACTATAACCTTCAAAAACCGGATCAAATTTAATCAAGCCTTCAACCATGGCGACATCGGTATGTCCCCCCAGGGTAAACAAGCCACCGAGAATATTAGAAACATGGTCTTTAATATGCGTCGCGGTTACCTCCTCTTTATTGGGTTTATAAAATCGTCCTTCCCGAACCTCAGTAATGACGATAATCCCTCTGCCACCGCTACCCTGTGCAGGTTTGATCACAAAGCCCGGTTCGCCTTCAAACAAAGAATAAATACCCGCTATTTCATGGGGTGTACTGACCACCCCAAGCAACTTTGGCACGGCAATATTCGATTCCAAAGCTAACTTTTTAGTCATCAACTTGTCATCGACCAATTGATAAAGTTTGCGCGGGTTATAGCGGCTGATGTAGTGAACGTTGCGCTTGTTCATGCCCAACACCCCTTTTCTACTCAATGTCAGTGGACTACATAGCATAAAGGTTTAACCTAGATTCCGCAGTTGACCGCTCGCATTGGAGGGTAACTTATTGTTATAAATACTGACATAATTAACTCAATTTTTCCACTTGTCGGGTGAGTCCCGCTACAAGCTGAATTGCACGTTTGCAGTGGCGTATATCTGCGTTGCAACTCCTTGGAATAGCCCGCTATTCCGCGTCGTTACGCCTTGATTTACACCACTGCAAACGCACACTTCAACTCGTCCAACTGCGGAGTTTAGGTTTAATCTTTTTTCATCGGATTAAAGCGTATTAATTCAAGAAAACGATAACCGGTGTACTGCCCCATCAACAAAACCAGTGCGAGTATCACCAAGTGAATTCCAAGAAAATTAAATACCCAATGTTGTACCCAATCATCGCTCATAGCCAGGTACGAAATCGTCGCCACAATCAAGCTGCCTCCTCCTTGAACCATCACCTCTTTAGCCCCTTGTTCTTCCCAGAGGATGGACATTCTTTCAATAGTCCAAGCGAGAATAATCATGGGGAAAAAAGTGATGGTCAAACCCGCGCTCAAGCCAAATTTATAGGACAGCAAAGTAAAAAGAACAATAATACCGATCACCACAATCACCACTGCGGATATTCTCGAAACCAGGAGCAGGTGTAAATGTGAGAGATAGGAGCGAATCACCAGGCCAACGGCAACAATGAGTAAAAACCCAATCAGGCCCACCAGCAAAGTGGTTTGAATGAAAGACAAAGCAATCAATACCGGCATAAACGTACCGGATGTTTTTATTCCGATCATGATGCGCAAAAAAACCACGACCAACACCCCTACCGGAATCAGTAAAATACCCTTAAATAAACTCTGTTCTTCCAGCGGTAACTGGTATAAAGAAAATGCCATCGGTTTATAGTTCATCATCAACTCGACCGAAGTCGCCAGTGCAGATCCGGTTTGTTGTAGCATGGAAAAGGTCACTTTCGAATTATGTCCGCCAATAACATCCAGCACCGAATGGCCATTACGTTCCCATAATAATAAATGATCCGGTCGTCCTTCCGTACCGGCTTCAGGATCAAAAAGGTGCCATTCTTGCTCATGATAAACTTCGACTAATGGAATCAGTGTTTGCCCCCGACGTTGGTCTTCGAGAGACAATCCTTTGACAATCCGGGCGGGAATTTTAGCTGTATGTAACAGCATTTCAAACAGTTTATCCGGAGAATAGCTTGATAAGAGCAAGGCAACATTTTGATCCCGGGAGGGATTGCTCAGTATCCGGCTCAGTTCTCTTGCTAAAGATAAATTGTTGGCACTGCGGTTATAGGCTTGAGCAACAAGTTGTTCAGCGACCGACTTCATGCTGTTCGGCCAATTAACTGTACCGGGTGTCGCCGGTATATCGGTAGCAACGAGACGATTATTTCCCGTCGATATCAGGGTGACTTTGTAATAAAGCTGTTGTGGGCCCTCGGCTTCACGAATAGACCAGATCGCATGGCGTACCCCGGCTTTTTTCTCCTGTATTGTCAAGCCATAACCCAGTGAGGTTGCATTTTCAACTAAGACTTGAAAACCTGGGTCAGTTGGCAAAGACAGCGTGGCTTCCGCCGCTCCGCCTTCACTCTGAAAATTAACCTTGGCATCGATCAACCAAATATCAAGCTGCTTACCGGGAAAAAGGGGAACATTAAATTCCAGATGACGATGGAGGCTGGCACTCACCCCGGCGATAATAAGTAACATGATTAAAAAATAAAATGGTCTACGTGATTCCATAACACACTTTCATTATTTAGAGTTATGCAAACTCGTTTTGCCCTGAATAAATGTTTGACTGATATCAATAACTGCAATATCTTTAAGAAATTTACGACCCAGCACCAGAGCGTGCTTTCGCTTACCCTGAGTCCCAAGATAAATATCCGTCATGCCTTGGTATTTTCCAATCTTCAGGTTCACCTGAATAACGGGGTAACGCAGAGATTTTTTGTCACTGGAACGTGATTTGATGCGGATCATGCGTTGTACTTTAAGTTTAAAGGTTTTGACTGTTTCACTCTCGGACTTATTATCGCCCGGCAACAAGACATCAAAACGAACCCATTGATCTCCATCGCGTTCAAACAGGTTAATATTATCGACTTTGAGCATCGACGAATCAACACCCGGATCAATATAGGCGGTAAAGACGTGCTCAAACTCGTTTAAATAAACCCATTCTCGTTCACCTAGTAATAGCTTATCTTCAATTAAAGGGGGCGCTTTGGGCGGATAAGCTTTTTCTACTTTGGCCACAGCACGTCGCACCCGCTTACTTCTTTCATTAATTTTGTCAACCTGTGCCAGCAGAGTATTCAAATCTGCATCAATCTGCATCAGTTGCTGACTTTGCTGACTTTGCTGAAAAATACCGACTATAGTTTGTGTCAGACGCTGCTCATGCGATAGTAATTCATCCTGAAGTTGCTCCGGACTGAGAACCGGTTCAGGATCGACAGGCATCAGGGGTTTTTGAGTTGCGACACAGCCAGACAACAGAAAAATAATAATATACAAAAAAATTACTGATTTCACCACACTACCGTTTAATTCAAATTCCAGTTATAACACAAGCACCTGACGGGAGGTACATAAAGTAAAAGGCTGTTGATAGGCTATAAGAATAATGATTTTTGAACCATAATAACAAACCTTCATGATAAAATCTTGTCAAACCGATTAAGAGTGCGCGATGAAAAAATCAACCGAACTAAAAACGGACAGTGATGTACAGGTATTTTTGCAAAAGCTAGCGGCAACGTCACCGCCTGCTATTACAACGCATCAAATGGATGCGCGACTATTATTTGCAATGGATGCAACGGCAAGTCGCGCCATGCTGTGGCAGCAAGCCTGCGACATTCAGTCGGATATGTTTCAACAAACAACCCAGCTCGGTCATTTATCGATTCAGTTGGCCTATTATCGAGGTTATGGGGAGTTTTATGCTTGTCCCTGGGCGACAAATGCCAATGCCTTGTTACGCGAAATGTCACGCGTAACCTGTTCAGCCGGGATCACTCAAATCGAGCGTGTTTTAGCCCATGCCTTTACAGAACACAACAAACGGCCAATACAAGCCGTCGTTTTTATTGGTGATAGCGTAGAGGAACAAACCGAGCACCTTTATGAACGGGCTGGCGCGCTGGCCATACATGGTATTCCTGTTTTCATGTTTCAGGAGGGTTATGAAGCCAAGACTGAACAGGTTTTTCGCCGCATAGCGAAAATGACCCGCGGAGCTTATTGCCATTTTGATGCCGGTAGTGCCGTTCAATTAAAAGCATTATTATTAGCCGTTTCTCAGTTTGTCATGAAGGGACGAGCCGCCCTGGAACACGACCAAAGTACGCACCCTGAAATAGTACAACAGCTTCTGCAACAATTACCTGATAAATAATCACTTATCATCTCATGTTAATTAAATTAATTGTTTTTTTATTCACCCTGATTATACTCGTATTTATAGTACAGTGGTTTACTCACACCCCTGCCAAGACAATCTCACGCACTATAAAACGAGCGGGACTTATTATTGCCGGGCTCTTATTGATCGTCCTTGTTTTAACTGGAAAACTGCCTTGGTTATTTGCTTTGCTTGGCGGTGCCTTACCCTTTTTTCAACGCATCGCCGCTCTATTGCGAGGCTACCAAATGTTCAAATCAATTCGTTCTCAGTTTTCCGGTGCGGGAACAGGCCGCAACCCGCAGGCAAGCGATAATGACAGCCCCTGCTCTCAAATCGAAACTCGCTTCCTGAAAATGTCTCTGAATCATGACACGGGTAACCTGGAGGGGTTAATTCTTGATGGGGTGCATGCAGGGATAAAACTCTCGGAACTCAAACAGAATCAATTGATCAGCCTGCTTAAAATATACCGTATAGAAGACCCTGAGTCAGCGACCCTGCTGGAAAGTTTCGTGGATCGTCATTTTGGCGCTGAATGGCGATCTCAACAAGAGGATGAGGATACCCATGGCGTCAATTCATCCGCCTCCGAGGGTAAAATGACGCACGAAGAAGCCTGTCAAATATTGGGCATTGCAAAAAATGCGGATCAAAATGCCATTAAAACTGCACATCGCAAGCTCATGCAAAAATTCCACCCAGACCGGGGTGGCTCAACCTACCTGGCAGCCAAAATAAATAAAGCCAAAGATGTGTTGTTGGCTTCGCTTTAACCCAGGTAGGGAGTTGAAATTTTGACACAAAAACCGGAACATCACGACAAGTTATACGCCAAGGCGCTGAGCAAAATTCCAGATTTTGAATTTGACGCCGAAGTGGCTTACGTTTTCGAAGATATGATTAATCGTTCCGTACCCGGTTATCGAGACATCATCAGCGCGATCGGCATATTCAGCCAACGTTATGCACAAGCCCACTCTATTTGTTATGACCTGGGTTGCTCTCTTGGTGCGGCGATCCTGGCAATGCGTGCCAACATCCCGCACCATAGCTGCAAGATTATTGGCGTGGACAGCTCATTGCCCATGTTACTACGCTGTAAAAATTTGCTGGCACAGCAAAACAGTCCAATAGGCTATACGCTGGCCTGTGCGGATATTCAAAAAATCCGTTTTGTTAACGCTTCACTGGTCGTTCTGAATTTTACGCTGCAATTTATTGCCAGACCGGGTCGCATCAAGCTTTTGCAATCGATATACACTCATTTGAAACCCGGAGGCGCTTTGATAATTTCTGAAAAAATCAGATTTGCAGAGCAAACACAAAACGACCTGTTTACTTTTATTCACCATGCATTTAAAAAAGAAAATGGCTATAGCGAGCTGGAAATCAGTCAAAAACGCAGCGCCTTGGAAAACATCCTGGTTGCGGATACATTAGCAGAACATCAGTCCCGCCTTAAGCAGGTGGGCTTCAAGCACAGTTATCTTTATTATCAAAATCTGAATTTCGTGTCCCTGGTTGCCATAAAGTAATGCGTCTCCAATGATAGATTTCCAAAGCTTGTACGAGGCACTGAAGTCCTCATCACTGAAACCCTGGTTAAAAACATTACCCAGACACATTGAGCAACGAGTCAATGTGAACGTCAATGGTAATTTCAAAAACTGGCTAGAAACATTAGAGCAGCTACCCGAAATTGAAACTCGGCACTACAACCTTAACCATAAAGAGATTACTATTGGTGACATAACGGATTGTAGCAACATACAACAGGCTCAGTTAAAAAGCGGCTTACAACAACTTCACCCCTGGCGCAAAGGTCCCTATTCACTCTTCGATATTCATATCGACTCTGAATGGCGCTCCGATTTGAAATGGAATCGACTCGCCCCTCATATTACTCCTTTAGTAGGACGCCAGGTTTTAGATGTGGGTTGTGGTAATGGCTATCACTGCTGGAGAATGGCAGGCGCGGATGCTCAATTAGTGATTGGTACCGATCCTTCTTTGCTCTTTTTAGCTCAATTTCATGCGCTAAAGCGCTATGCACCACAAGTTCCCGTTCATCTTGTCCCTTTTAAAATGGAAGATTTGCCTGACGCTACAGCACAATTTGATAGTGTATTTTCTATGGGCGTGCTCTACCACAGGCGGTCACCTATAGATCATCTTCTTGAATTAAGACAAGCGTTGCGACCCGGAGGCGAATTGATTCTCGAAACCCTGGTTGTTCCTTCAAGTTATGCCAATTTGTTGGTGCCACGCGACCGTTACGCAAAAATGCGAAATGTGTGGTTCATACCCGACACACAACAACTGGAAACCTGGTTACAACGTTGTCATTTCGAAAATATAAGAGTGATTGATGTATCACCCACCACCATCGAAGAACAACGCACCACAAGCTGGATGCAGTTCGAATCACTTCCGGATTTTCTAGCTACCAACAACATACAAACAACCATCGAAGGCTATCCGGCACCCCTCCGTGCCATTGTTATTGCCAATCGAAATGGGCTCCGTAAATCATGCTGAGAGCGTCCGTTGCTTTACATTATTTTGGGAATAGGCTTGAATATTGTATACTTGTCTTATCTAACATCGACTAAATGATAAAGGACGTCCAATGAGAACGATCTCAAAAATTGCTGGCAGTATTGCACTGCTCAGCTTATTTCCAGTTGCAAATGCAGACAATGCACTTAAATCTGAAAAAGAAAAATTCAGTTATGCCGTTGGTGTACAAATGGCTCAGCAACTTCGCAGCCAAGGTATGGAAGTGGATGCCAATGCATTCAGCCAGGCCATTTCAGACATTTTAAGTGGCTCAAAACCTAAATTGTCAGAAGAAGAAATGCAAGCGGCATTTACTTCGTTTCAAGAAAAACGTCAAGCTGTTGTGAAAAAACAGGCTGAAGAGAATCAAACAGCAGGTAAGGCATTTTTAGAAAATAACAAAAAAGAAAAAGACATCACTGTTCTTGATAACGGTTTGCAATATAAAATAATCACAGCCGGTTCAGGAAAAAAACCCAGCGCCAGCGATACGGTGACCGTTCATTACCAAGGTACACTCATCAACGGTGATGAATTTGACAGCTCCATTAGTCGAGGCGAACCCGCTACATTTCCAGTCAATGGTGTAATCAAGGGCTGGCAAGAAATTTTACCCCTGATGTCCACCGGTTCAAAATGGAAAGTTTTTGTCCCTTCTGAGTTAGCCTATGGTGATCGCGGAGCGGGTGCTCAAATAGCACCGCACTCCACACTCATTTTTGAAATTGAGTTACTTTCTATTAAATAAGCATAGCGTGTAACAGCTAACACTACCCGGCTCTTTTGTCTGTGCCCTGTGGCTCAAAAACATTTAAATCACAGAGCATACAAAAGAGCCGATTGAAATATCAATTCAGGGATCGTTATTTGATGCCATGCCGATTCAGGTGAGGTGCGTATCGTTTATCTGTCCCATGAATATGCTTCACCAACCAATCTGAAAGAAAGCTAAGCAATTCATCAAAAACCTGCTCATTCCCTCCCGACTCTATCCGACGAACAAAACCTGTTATTTGTCCAAGGAGTTTTTTATGCTTCGCTTTGTGAGATTCGGTTTCGGGATACTGGGTCTGTTCAAACATTTCTTCTTCGAAGGAAAAATGGCTAATGGTATATTGCACTAAGGCATCCAATGCTTTTTCGATGGATTGATGACTGCCTTGTATTTTAATTAAACGATGTAAATCATTAATCAAACGTACCAACACTTGATGCTGACGATTGACTTCTGAAACACTGATATTATAGTCATCCTTCCATACAAACAGCGGCTCTACTTCCTGTAACGAACGTTCAGTGGTTTCAATCTCTTGCTCATCAATGCTAAAAGAGGTCAGCAAAGTTTTAACCTCCATGGCTAATGATGCAACCTTATTGCTGGCAAGCGATGAATCAATAGCCGTTTTCGCCGTTTCTGTAGCCAACTGGGTGAGATTAATTATATTATTGTTAACCTCCCCCGCCATTTTCGATTGCTCTTCAGTGGCTGTGGCGACCTGAGTTGTTATCGAATCAATCCCTGCAACATGCCCTGCAATTTCAGTAAAAACAGCCCCCGTATGGCTTGCTTGATCCAATGTTTTCTGGGCGTTGTTGCCACTTTTCAACATGACTTGTGTCGCTGATTGAGAACCTTTTTGAAGTTGCTCAATCATATTTTTTATATCCAGAGTCGCCTCTTGAGTACGCTGGGCAAGTGACCTCACCTCATCGGCAACCACGGCAAATCCCCGACCTTGCTCACCCGCGCGCGCGGCCTCAATAGCTGCATTTAAAGCCAGTAAATTGGTTTGTTCAGCAATATCTCGAATAACATCAAGAATTTTTCCGATTCTGTCACTATCCTCTTCCAGTTTTTTTATAACCACGCTGGCTTCTTGGATTTCATCGCACAACGATTGAATATTGCTGATCATTATTTGTACGGTTTTTTTACCACTGCCGGATGACTGATTGGCTTTATCTGCGGTTCCGGCTGCGTTGATGGTTGTATTGGCAACGTCCTGAATTGCAGCATCAATTTGTGAAATAGAAATAGACACTTCATCAATGCTGGTTTTCTGTTGCTCACCATTAACACGTGCCAGCCCGCTAAGACTCAACATATCTTTTGACTGTTCTACCAAAAATACCGTTGAATTTAATACGCCCAATACCCGGTGAGCAACACTCACTCGCAAGCGGTTTAATGCTTTGTTGATATGAGCCAGTTCATCTGATGTGTGAATCTCCGACAGTTTGTTGAAATTTCCTTCAGCGAGCTGAGTAACATTCTGACCTATCAATTCAATATTCTCACGCAAAGAACTGTAAAGTGCAGCAAAGACATAGAGCAACAAAACAAAAATGGTAACCAGCCCAACAATCAGCATATTCTGAAGATTTTTTTCGCCTTGCAAGCGATCCGCTAGTAAATCGCTGGCAACCGCTATCATTTCATTATAAAGAGCAAGATTAGCGGAGATAGCGCTGCTACCAGCCTCAAAATAACGTTTGGGATCGATAGTGATTTTGTTTGTGGTAATCAGCTCATTATTACTTAAATCAATAAAATTTATACTGGCTTGCTGCGCTTTATCTAAAAGCATAGCTAAACGCTGTTTGATCGTTGGTAGTCCCTCAAAAGCAATGTTTATATCCCTATCAAGGGATTTTTTTGTTGCTTTAATAATGCTGGTCAGCGAAGTTAAATGAAGTCTTTGATCCGCAGAAAGGGACCTTGCCGCCACACGTCCAGCACCAAAACCCCGTGTTTGTCCCAGCATTTCTATTTGACTCGGTAAATGGTCGATTAAAGCCAAGTTAAGGTAATGAATATCCAATGCCTGTTCCGTGCTTAACTGCGTCGCATCAGCAATATCTTGTACGTACAGCAAAATGGTAGCAATTAATGTCGTATGTACCTTAAAACTTTCTTCTGGCTGCATTGAAAAGGCATTTTCAGCCAATGTTGTCCAACGTTGTTGCAATACGTCAGTGTTCGCGCTTAATCCTTGCAAAAAAGAATCTGTAGAGTTTAATATTTTTAGCGCCGTAAAATCAGCCTGAATTTCAGCACGTTTACTCATGATTTCTGCTTTAAAGCCTTCCCCACCACCATTGAGGTAAGCATTAATCAGGCCTCGATGTTGAGCCGCGTGTGTACTGAGGTTACGCAAGGGTTCTAAATAATGTAGTCCACTGGACTTATGCATATCGTTTTTCACTAAAATACTTGCACCGTTATAGGCCATCAATCCCAAAAACAATATAGGCAACATAAAAATAACAATCACGACACCAAATTTAATGGTGAATCGTAATTTGTTAAATACCGAGACAAGGGGGGAAAGCAGTTCCTTCACAATTAACTCCTGTTTTATTCTTTTCCCGGGGAAA
>JAADHS010000126.1 GCA_013151745.1 Gammaproteobacteria bacterium
CCCCAAGGCGTGTCAGGGATAAACTGGTACATACTACTTGATGCAAAAAGCAGGGTTGTTTCTGCCAGGTTATATTCTTTATTGGATGACAATGCGGTTGAATATGGATTCTGGGTCGCGGTTTGAGCGGCTGGAACCACCTCTTCGATATTGACGAAATAATCAGGTAGTGGCGTGAGATCAGCTTTGTTGGTAAAAGAGACGAGAGCCGCAACGATAAAAGCGGGGACGAGCGCCCCCCCCCAGTAATATTTTTTACTATAGATCATCATGGCACCAGAATAAACTGCGGCCCAGTGCATTAAGGCGACAGCGAGTAAAAAAACAGGATAAATAATGGTGGGTAGTGACAGCTCAATGAGCAACCACTCATTTAATGTTGCAATCCAGCCTGCAAAAACAAGGATTGGAAAATAGGCGACTCGCCACACGATTAACGCACCAAGAACCAGCAGCAAACGTAACCCCGGTTTTTCCAGGTCAGGCCAGAACCTCAGTACAGCCAGCAAGACCCCCAGCAAAGAAGTGAGATAAAAAAAGATAAATAAAGTGGTTTGATTGATCTCGGCGAAGAGATCAATGCCTAAACCAATGAAAAAAACGGCAGCAAGACAACGAAAACCATACTGAACCATAATAAAATACTCTCTAAAGTTTTAAATAACTTTCATTTTTTGTAATTCTGCTGCTGCGGCATCCAGACGTGCTGCAACGACCCTCAGCCGACATGTTGGAACTTTCGGGAAAAGATGATGTTCTACATGATAGAACATATTGTAGGTCACGATAGACTGAAACTTATCTCTCATGGTTCGTGCAATGTAGTGGCTGCGATCACAACCATGGTGTACCGTCCACACTGCAAAAAAGGCGGTAAAGCATTGACCTGTTACCATAACGATCACATGATACTCAAGAACCGCTATATCAAAAACCAGGAAAACCAGAGCAACCCAGACCACGTTGGCGACGAGCTCCAATTTAACCCAGCGGCGCATTCGGCTGTTGCCTTTTTCCAGTGCCGTTTTGTGTAGTAGATATGGGAAATAAGGCCCCATTAGAAGTGCCCGCCACCAAGGCAAAAGCGCGCTCATGGCTTCGACATCTTCTTTTTCATCCAAACAATAAGTATGGTGTCTTAAGTGGTTGAATTGAATGGCATGCATAGAGCCTAACATCACAATACTCAAAAGAAACATGAAGTATTCATGGCCCTTTTTGGATAGGCCTATTGCATAATGATAGGCATTGTGAACTTGGCGCAAACCACATAAAAAAAACATGAATGAAGCGCCTAAGGCAAAAAACCAGAGTTCATAGTGTGCCAGAACGAATGAAAGCACCAGCCATGGGAGAGACAGAAACAGTTCATGTATGACATCCCAGCGTGATAATTTGCATAAATCTTTCCAGACTACGCTACGTACCCGCTCATCATGCAATATTTCTAAAGCCATAAATATTCCCCTCCCCGGTTACTGATCAAATATAAACTCTGTCAATGAACTTTCATGGTTGAGTAAAAAATTAAAGAAATAGCGTGTTCTGTTTTGTCGTATATACCCTTGTTTTATTTTTGTGACATAACCCTAGCGCATTACTTTGGTAAATATCAAGCATTAAATATAATTATTTGTGTGGCGGTGGACGAAAGGGTGAAGGGTAAAGTAAAGGAAGGAGGTAAAAGAGAATGACCCTATATTGTGGGGGCCATTCTCCTAGAATTGAACAACAAACAAGTCTGAATTTAGTGGCCGTTGGTAATGCCTGCAAGTTGTTCACGATCACTCGCTGAGGGTTGGTGATTAAGGCTGTGAATAATAGTTGCTAACGTACGACTATTTTCTGAGGCACCGGAATCATTCATTATTTTTTCCAGTTCCGCTTTGTCAGGCCCACTGGCTTTGTGATTCAAGTTGATGAGCGATGTTGCTATAACACGTTCAGTTGCTGAGGTACTATCGTTAACAATTTTTTCTAATGTTGTTTTTTCGCTATCGCTGGGGTGGTGGTTAAGATTATTGACGATGGTTGCCATAGTAACCAGATTATGGCTATCCTCTCCAGCAAATAAAGGTGTGTTGATTAAGAATAAGGCAAGGGTTAAGCAAGTGGCTCGTATCATTGTTTTCACTATGGTCTTCCTCTCTATTGTGTGATGTATGGGTGTTTCACTCAAAATTATAGACCATGATGAAAATTTTTCGTTTCATTTTGATAAAAAATTACTTTAGGCACGCTAAAATTTTATCGACGTTGGCTTCCATCATGGCGATATAACCATAGGGTTTGTGCGCATCTTTTACACCTAAAGGATCCAGGGTCGATGTGCGCAGTTGCAAGTTTTCTGTCAGGGTTTTTATAATCGGTGTATTGAATTGGGGTTCGGTAAAAATACAACGGACATGTTGTGTTTTAATTTGCTTCCTAATGCTTTTGATTTGTTTGGCGCTGGGCTGCCGACCCGGATTGAGTACAACATGAGCCACCTGTTTTAAGGCGAAAAATTGCGTGAAATACTGGTACGCATCATGATACACCATGAATGCGTGCGCTGTGACGGGTAATAAGCTTTGTTTTGCTTTGTTTGAAAATTGCTCAATTGCGGCAATGAGCTTCGTTGTATTTTTTTGATAGCGAGTTGCGTTGCTAGGGTCTACTTGAGCGAGAGCCTGATTAATTGCCTTGCTGATGACAATTGCGTTGTCTGGGTTAAGCCAGATATGCGTGTCTATTGCATTTTTTGAATGTGGGTGGTCGTGATGCGCGTTACTCTGATTATAGGGAAGTAAACTCAGCCCGGGTGTGTCTATTAATGTGACAATGCTGGCCGAGTTACCATAATTTTGCAGAGGGCGGCGCAAAAATGGCTCCATATCTTTGCCTATCCAAAGTATTAAGTCCGCTGTTGCAAGTTGTTTGGCGCTGGATGGGCGCATGCTGTAACTGTGAGGAGAGTTGAAGCCACTGACAATCAGCATCGGTTCGCCGACGCCTGCCATAATGTCAGAGGTCAGGTTGTAAACGGGCGCAATACTTGCCACCACTTTAGGAGGAGGGGTACTCCAGGCAGACAGGCTCAGCACTGTGAAAAAAAAGCCCAGCAGGCGGGTGGCTAGTAACAAGTGTATAGTCATGTTGTATTTAAAAATTAAAGAGAAGCTGAATAATTCTGTAATAGTGAGAATGCATTTGAATCGTTACAAATACCCTCATTGTACAACGAATGGCAAGACGAACAATATTAGATACGTTTATAACTCGTCGCGATTGGGGTTGAGCTGCTATTATCCGGCTTTTCTAATAAAAGAGACATGAGTGGTTGCCATGCAAACTTTAGTT
>JAADHS010000229.1 GCA_013151745.1 Gammaproteobacteria bacterium
TTTCACCGAACAGCGTTGGGCAGGTGTTAACACGAAAATCAATGGCTTTGTTTTTAGAGATTTTTAGTTTGATGCGGCCGTCCTGCGGCACCCTTTTTTCAGCGGTGTCCATGCGAGACATGACTTTGATACGTGCAGAGAGTTTAGGGCTCATGGCAACGGGCGGTCTTGCGACTTCGCGTAATACGCCGTCTATGCGAAGTCGTACGCGATAAGTTTTTTCATAGGGCTCGAAGTGAATATCGGACGCGCCTTTCTTGATGGCATCGAGCAGAATCTTGTTGATGAAACGTACCACAGGCGTGTCATCAATTTCGGAGCCACTGTCCTCTTCTTTTTTCTCGGTATCGGGGTCGGCGAAGTCCAGATCATCCAGATCTTCCAGATCATCACCCATCATCGCATCCATGGCGGCTTCCTGCTCTTCCAGCAGTTTTTCCACCATTTTGGACAGTTTATCTTCTTCTACTAGAACAGCTTCTGTGTTAATCCCGGTCTGGAATTTTATGTCGTCGATTGCAGCAAGATTAGTCGGGTCGGAAATGCCGATATATAAACGTTTTCCTCTTTTAAAGAGGGGGAAAGCGTGGTGTTTTTTTATGAGTTTGTCATCAACGATATCGCGAGGAATCGACTCCGGGTCAATCGCGTCGAGATCAAAAACCGGCAGGCCAAATTCCTTTGAGGCTTCCACGGCAATTTTTTTGGCAGAAAGGATGTTGTTGGTCACTAAAAAATTAGTGAAAGAAACTTTTTCTTTTAGCGAAGCCTGTAGTGCTTCTATCGCTGCGGTTTCTTCTAATAAGCCATCAGTAACCAGCTTGCGTGGTAGGCCGTTTAATTTTATTTCTGCCGCCATGAATAGTCCTGACTTTCTTTTATTGAGGTATTTGAGGCTTTTTTATTATTAATGAATATTCTTTTCCAATAATAGACGAAAATTATAGAAAATACCTGAAATAGGCGTTATCTCTTAGGCAGTATGCTGGCTTAATGTGTTTGGCGGTTACAGGCGTGTAAATGTCTAGTTTTTATTTTTGAAAGGGGCACTTGCAGTACCAATTATTTGATTGTTCTGGTTGAAAATCAGAATAATATTTCGGTATTTAGAGATTAACGTGATGTAGTGATTATCGTTCAGGGAAGTACCAGATTTTGTTAATACGGCATCAATTTCGTCTTTCATGTCGCTATTTTTTGAGATGATTTTTAAAATATCTACACTGTGTTTATAGATATCATTATAGTGTTGTTCAACAGGTTTGAATCGATCTAATTGCTGGTAAGGAGGGATATGTTCTTCAAGGATAGCGTTAATCATTTGTTCTCTGTCTTTGTCAGACTGAGGTTGTGCCGCAAAAATATACACAGGTTTTTTTGAGCCGTATTTATCCAGTTTTTTCAGGCTTATGCCGCGGTTTTCTAAAGCGCTTGCAGGTACGGTATAAAAACCATTTTCCCAGAATACCGCTGCTACAGGCCTTTGGTTGTAAACGGTAAATACACCCCAGCATAATGCAGTGATTTGTATAAAGGCAATAATGGAAAAATCAGTGAAGAGTTCTTTTTTGGACTTGTTAATATTATATACAATCAGCGTAAGCGCGGGGCCTAAAACTAAATCGATAGCAGCAACAAGTTTTAACCCCTGCAAGCCTCCTGAGGCAGTAAAAAAGGGTTGCGGATACCAAAAATTTAGTAAAATTAAAACGAATGTTGAAAAAACAAACAGGCTGATTAGAAAGTGTAACAAACAGGCTGTATATCTGTTTCGTATTATTAATGTCACGATGTTTTATTATTTTTGTAAACAGGCGTCATGTGAATTTTAAACGTAAATTAAATGCAGGTGCGTGAATTAGATAAAAGTCAGCATAAACCTGCGCCGACACAGGAGCCACCTGATGACCACTGTATTGGTACAGTGATGGTCGGAGTAAGTGTATATGTGTGGTTATTTACTGCTGCAGTACCGGTGGCTGTAATTACGCCATTAGTTACTGATGCTGATGCCAAAACCCCGCTTGCACCTAGAGCAATTGGCACGCCATTTGTACCCGAGTCTAACCCTGCAAGGCCAGTAGTATGCCCAGTTTGAATGGCGGTATCAATTGCAGTTTTAAAAACTGTAGTCGCTAAGATTACCTCGCCGAATCGAGCGCGTTGAGTATATGTCTGGTAAGCGGGTAAAGCAACAGAAGCCAATATTCCGATGATTGCGATCACAATCATTAATTCTATTAATGTGAAACCTAGAGTTGTTTTCATTGTTGTTTTATTCATGAGGCACCTTCTATCAGCCGGTATTGAGAAGTTTACGAGCCAGTAATAAAAAAAGCCCGGTACTTTTCCAGAAAAAGTACCGGGCTTTTGTCAGGCTATATTAGCAAAGGCCATTATTCACACATGAACCAGTCTGACTCCACTGGATTGGTGCAACGATACCATTAGGTGTGAAAATTATAGTATCACTATTTACTGCAGCCGTACCTGTGCCGGTGATTACGCCGTCTGCCATGACTACGGATGTCACTACACCAGAAGCACCTGCGGCTGCGGGAATACCATTTGAACCAGTGTCAGCATCACCGATTGCAGATAAACGACCAGTTTGTGCCGCAACCTCAAAAGCACTCTTAAATGGTGTTGTTGCTAAAACAACTTCAGAGAACTGAGCACGTTTTGTGTAAGTTTGATAAGCAGGCAGCGCCACAGAAGCCAGAATACCGATAATTGCAATGACGATCATTAATTCGATTAATGTAAAACCTTGTTGTACTTTTTTCATGGGTCTCTCCAAAATTGATAAGTAAAGTTTTTATTACTTTTTTATAATTTGTGTCTTTTGTGTTGAAGACTGGTATAGGTGTAGCAGGGACTGTGCCAATTATTTTATGTTTTTTATTTTACAGTTAAAACAGTCGCTTACAGAAATGTCAGTGGTTTTTCTAGTTATGGGGCGAGGCTAAAAATGTCAGGTTGTGACAATTCTGTAAGACAGTGGTCAGTTTTAGTGAGTATGGCGTGAGGTGTGAGGTTTGTTTATGAAATTTTGTTATCATTTTCATCCCTGAAATTCAGCTTTTTGAGGCTTCATGATAAATTGTTGCCAACGATTTATTATTCGTCTCGTCCTTGAAACTCACTCCTTCGGGGCTACATGATAAATCGCTCCCAACGATTTATTCAATATTAAGTTTCTGTAGGCGATAGCGTAACTGTCTTAGACTCAGCCCTAGCAATTTTGCGGCGGCGGTTTTGTTCCATCGGGTTTGCTCGAGTGCCTGCATGATGCTCTGGCGTTCCTGTCCGACCAGATCCATCGGATTT
>JAADHS010000242.1 GCA_013151745.1 Gammaproteobacteria bacterium
TCCAAACTGGCTTTCACGCACTATCCCTGGCTGATTTTTCTACTGAACGAACGTCATTTTAGCACGACCCCGGAATGCATATAGAGCCTAAAAATCTATCAATGAAATGATTTATAACCCAGAGCTAAATGGCTTGGAATAAATAAATTTTGTGTTGCAATTATGACATAAATAAACAATCCCATTTATTTCGCTAGCTCTACGATCAGTGTATTTATAACAATACATAATATTTTGACATTTAGAGCATATAGCAGGCACATCCCCTCTTGTTGATTCTGCTCTTGCTTCTGCTCTTGCTATAGAAAGAAAAAAACCACCTGTAATCAATATTGCAATTATTAATACAAGTACATTTATATCAAGATCATAAGAACTTCCTATAATAAATACCAAAATCGACAAAAATATAACAATTAGACTAGCGTATACGCTATACGAACTACTTTTTTTTCGTTGATGGTCTTTGTCAAAATTTTTCTTAGAAGAATAATTAGATTTATATTTCTCTATGGCTTTTTCCGTTAACAGATCCTGCTTAATCCAATCGCGGCACATCTCATATTCCTTCAGTTGTTGGCTTCCTTTGCCTGCCCAGCATCGCTCGGAAGAATCAATAGAGTAAAATATTTATTTATAGTATTTAATTTCTTCTTCACATGATTTTCTTTGGGTGCATGGCTTTATGAAAATAAATCACTATAAGTAAAGACTTGACCCCATTTTTCATTTTTTCATATGTGTTAGGCTTTATTTGGTCTATGTGCTTCGAAATAAGATAAGAGATGCGCATACCGAAAAGCCAGCTTTGAATCGGCAGCCTCTTGATGTTTTCCAAGCTGTTCTCTGACAAATGCATGAGACTCAGCGTACAAGTCATTATGGTGATCGTACGAGACCGCATTGCGGAAATCATCGCCCAAATAGTGAAGTATCCAAACCCCGTCAGTATCCCGGGCTAGCATGCCTAAACATAGCTGAGCTAATGCTCGATTATTCGCAGAATAAACATCTTGCTCTGGGTTTCTGCCATGTGCGTCAAGAAATTGGATGGCTCGAGTCCCTACGACGATACGGGGATATTGCGCTACAATACTTTCCAATTCGTATGCACGTGCTACCGCGGCCCCATACAACTCGCCAGGATGAAGCTCCATACCCCAGGCAATATCGATAGCTCCTCGGATAGGTTTACGCGACGCCAAACCCATAAAGCACAGGCTACCGGCTGTTGCAAATAAATTGAATACGCCATTGAGGTGGCACTTTATCGTTTGATCACCTAAATTAACAAAAGATACCAAGCCGTCGGACCATCGCTGTGTAGAAACACGCTCTCGCAGCATTTCGTCCCAAATGGTCTGCTGCTGCTGGGATAGTGTGGCGCGGAATGGCGAGTTAGGGCGATCTTTTTGGGCTTCCCGCAAGAGGTCATCTGCTCTAGATTGCAGCTTAGTGATCGCGCCGATACTCTCTTTTAAAGTATTTATAAATCGCTTTTCTTCAGTATCCGACTCGAACGCCTTTAGTAAGCCTTCGTCCTTTAATGCATCGCGCTGACCGAGCAAGTCAATGAAACTGACGCAGTAATTGTATGCGGCAAAAGCATTTGAGGCGAGGTTGTCGGTGTCATCCGTCATTTTATTTCGAAGCCTAAAGTCTAAGCATTTATACCCCGTGCGCAGTTCAGCATGGGGTATAAATGTCTGTTGGACTATGCTGCCTCTGCCGAGGCAGCAAACTATGGGGATTGTATTGAAAGCGGTAGGGCTTGTCGAAGGGCGATAATACCGTTTTGGCTGAAATCATGTTTATCAAAGCTGTTTTCTTAACCATCTTCAGGTCTGTTTCTCATTCAATCTGTTTGTTATTTGTACACTATCCTGATAGTAAGGCGTCACAGATGCCAGATTGTCAAAAACCTGTCGTTCACGGTTTGTCCTGTTTGTGGTTTAACGCGTTATCATCAGGTCACCGCCCATACAGTGGGGTTGCCGGGATTTCATAACACACTTGAAGTCGGCCCTTTTGACATTTTGGGCACGGGCAGGTGGCGGATGTTATCCCGATGTCTGTTTTTATTTCCGGTGCACGCGGTGGTGCTTGCAGGCACTCGAGTAAAAGGGGGACGTTACCCAATATGGGGAGATTCTCACCCGTTGGAATGATCGACTTTGCTCGGCTTCACACCCCTTTCTTTTTTATTTGCGATATGCGTCGAGGTAATTTTTAAACCCTCACCCCAATTTCCCCCCAGTTTTGGGAGTACTCTCTGGGGCATAAAAGGGAATGCTCGGCCATATGGCCAACCAATCCAGCTTTTGGTTGTAACCCGAAACCATCGACTTTAGCCGATGACGTATTATATGGCCACAGTACCAAAATTATCTTTGTCACGGGCTTCCCACATGGCCTTGGCCTGTGCCTCGGCCGAGCCTGCGTTGTCCGCACGTCTCATCATTTTCAGAGTGATGGCGATGGTACCAATAACAGCTCCGATGCCATATTCGTCATCGTCTTCACCCAGCCACACAGCGTGCAGGCGTTGTACATCCAGTTCGGTATCTTTAACGTGGCGTTTGTCAAACATTGCTGGCCATTCTTCGTCACTCATTTTTCCGTTACACACGCTTTGCACCAGACATGATGCATCCGGGTCGCGCTCGATTTCGCCGCCATCGCCTTTTATCACCGCCAGATGGGGTTGTTCCAATAACAGGGCGGCTTCCTGGTGCATAGGTCGGTAACCGGGGTGAAAAATACCCTGCATCATGTATTGCGCATTGAACGGGTTTAACATGCGTGAAATGGTATGTACCGGTGAGCGCAGGCCGAGGATGGGGCGCATTTCTATAATTTTGTGCAACGTCGGGCTCAGGTGCGCCAAATCCAGATAGGCAAAACCGGTTTCGCGAATGCGGTCTGCGGATTCCTGCAAGGAGGTGCAGGGGGTAATGCCCAGCGTGGTTAGTACGTCTTTGGTGTACAAACGCCCGGCAGTGTGGCCGCTGGCACCGTGCATGAAGGTGTTGATGCCGTTTTGTGCCAGTAGCAGGGTGGACAGAATAAACCATGGCAGATGTCGTCGTTTGCCTGCGTAGCTGGACCAGTCCAGATGGACTTCGGGGCTGTTTTCGGGAGTGACTAAGGTTTGTTTGACCGCGCGAATGAAACCGGCCAGTTCTTCCGGTGTTTCTTCCTTGACGCGCATCAACATCAGGAAGGCTCCTAGCTGTTCGGGCAGAACTTCATCCGCCAGAATCATGTGAAAGGCATCGAAGGCTTCATCCCGGGTCAGCGGGCGTGAGCCGTTTTTGCCTTTGCCGAGCCGAGGATACGGACGTATTGTGCAAAAGGGTGTTCTGTTGTGTTCATGATAAAAGGGTTCCGCGTTGTGCTTTAAAGCTCGAATTATGTTCTGCTGTGGCAGGTTTTGCCAGACAGGAAACAGACCACAATTACTGTGCTGAGAGATAGCAAAATATCCATTTAATTGTGGTCTGTCTCCTGACTGGCCCGGTTTGCGATGTTTTTGGTAAGCGGGACTTGTTAGCCCTTCAATACAGACTTGTCCTATATCTTGTACATGGTTCAGAGCAGAG
>JAADHS010000226.1 GCA_013151745.1 Gammaproteobacteria bacterium
ATACACCCCTGAATATGCAAAAGTTCTCCCAAATAAAGGGTGAATTATCTGAAAGTCGATAAAAAACTGATCATCAGAAATAGCTTTTTCTATAATTTCAGCATTGCCCAGAATAGCCCAGGTCGGAATCGGTATTTTGATTTTACCAAGTTGCCATACATAGCCAATACTGTTGAATATCAAGGCGCTATCTTTCACCGATATTCTCATGCGAATACCCATTCCGTAACGTACATACTCAATGATTTCATCATCTTTTATATGCTCCATGCGTGATTCAAAGATTACTGGCGGTTTTCCCGGAAATGCCAGAGTTCGATGCCAAAACATGGCCTTATGATTGTCGCTTGTCGTCCAGTTACGCACTTCGGTGGGTATATTCTTTCCTTTATACGGCACTAGAGCGCCAAATATTCTTCCCGGCAATATAAAGAGTTTGGCTATCGCTGAATGATAAACTTCATCCATAACACCTTTTATGAGCATGTTTGATGGTTTTCCTGGCGTTATATCGTAGTGCTGTTTAATGATATCTGCGAGTTTTTCCCAGTTTTCACCCAGGGCTTTTTTGATTACAGGTTGTTGTTTTTCTTCTAACATATTGAGTTCCTCTACAAGGTAATAACAGGTTTAAAGACCATTAAAAAATATACCGTAATCATTGATAAAAATGCGGGAATACCCAGCCAGAACCAGATTTTTGCATAGCGATGATAAGTTGTATTCAAACAGGTTTTTTCTCTAACCGCCTGTCTGGATATATTACGCATTTGTATTTGCAACCAGACCACCGGTAGCCAGCAGGCACCTGCAATAAAATACAAACCAAATGCTGCGATGATCCAAAATTCATATAATGAAACCCCCAATACATGGGCAAGCCAAATACCGGTAATGGGTTGAATGATTATTGCAGGTGTGGTGAATACCCAGTCTGCAATGACGACAGTTTTATTGGTGTGGGCAATAGTTTGCAGATTTCCACTTCGGTCAGCGCACCATTTATAAAATGCACTGCCCAAACCTGTGCCAAATAAAATGGTGGCGCTTAACAAGTGGGCCCATTTGAGTAATTCGTATTCCATCAATGTTTCTTTTCCAAAACAATCATTATCATGGTCGCTATTATCAAGGGGATATTTTTACTCACTGGACCGAAAGGATGAATCCATTGTTCGAGTTGCGAAAATGTAATGATAATCGTGTAAATAATGATTACCGAAACCTGAATAAACCCCGTTAAAGATATTCGGTAGGCGAACAGAGTGGCGATGCCTAGAGCAATATTTATCGTTGCTGCACCATAGAGCATAATGGGAGCCCATATCCCTGATATTCCCGCCTCGGCTAACATGGCGTAGCTTTGTGTGATGGGAAAAACAAAAGCCGAAATGATTCCTGTGAAGATCCATAAAAAGGCAATTGAGAATCTCAATAATGGTTTCAGGAAGAGCAAACCTCCGTGCCAATAATCAGCTTGTTGTGCCGGGGCCTGTTTTAAATTCTCTGAAAAGTGCTTTGGTCTAAAACCAAACTGATTGACAAAAGGCGTGACATCTCCTGTATTTCCTTTGCATAACATTTGGATGGCTTCTCGGGTCATTGGTGTGTTTCCCAAAAAATCACCGAGACGACCCCCCAGTAATGCCATCGAATATGGGATGGATATAAACCTGGGTTTGCCCATTCCAAGCCAGGTTCTGAGCTGGCTATAGAGTTCTTTCATGGTTATTGACTGTGGTCCCACCGCCTCAATACGCAGTTTGTGGCATATCTCTGCTTCACTGAGTTGTAAAATGGCCTTGCTTAAGTCATCTATGTGAATAGGCTGAATCGCTTGGTTACCTGAATCAATGAGTGGGATAACCGGTAAAGCGGCAATTGCTTTAAACAGGGCCATGCTTTTGGCTCCGGGTCCATAAACGATTGACGGCATTACGATAGCCCATTCCAGGTTTAACGACGCTAAATATTCATCAGCAGCCCGTTTGCTCAAGTGGTATTGGCTAAATGCTGTTTTGTCTGCCCCCAGCGCGGATATTTGAATTACACGTTTCACACCCGCTTTTTTACAGGCATGGAAGAGGGCGCAGGGTGCTTGCGTATGCAAAGCATCGAAAGTTTGTTGACCGCTTTCGCAGATAATACCAACGGCATTGATGACAATATCAATGTCAGCGAGGTGCGGGAGCCAATCAGACTCAGTGTGATCTTTGCTGAAATCCGCCTGCACAATGTTCAGTCCAGGCCAGCGTTGTTGTGCTGTTTGGGTATCACGTAAACATACCGTCACAATGTGACCTGCATTATTCAATGCTTGCACAATGTGGCTACCGATAAAACCACTTGCCCCGGTTACCAGAATGTTCATTTTAGTTAGCCTCTTTGAAGGTCCAGTTTGAAGGTTCAGTGGTTTCACTTATTTCTGTAATAACAGAAATAAGTGGGTGAAATAAGGGCTATTTTGAGCCCAAAAAACCTTGCACTTTGGCACCCAGCTTGATGAGTTTCAGCAGGGTTGATTTTGACAATCCTTTGATCTGGCTATGCCAGGTATCCAGACTTTCCATAAATTCCAGCACATCTTTAATGCGTTGTTTTACTTCCGCAGGTGTTTTTTTGTCATTTTCACTATCCAGTACGCATTCACGCAGCACAGACATTGTGGGGTCCAGCTCCCGCTGTTTACGTCCTTCCATAATGGTGTAAAACAATTCCCAGGGGTCTTTCATGGTTTCAAAGTGGTCACGGCGGTCGCCCAGCAAATGTACCGTTTTCACCAGCTTCCATGACTGTAGTTCCTTGATGCTGGTGCTGACATTCGAGCGTGCTACCCCCAGTGTTTCGGTGATGTCTTCAGCATTTAAGGGGTCAGAAGCCAGGAAAAGCAGGGCGTGTATTTGTGCCACAGTGCGGTTAACTCCCCAACGAGTGCCCATCTCTCCCCAATGCAGGATATATTTTTCCATAACGGGCGTCAGTTTCATTGTCATTTTCTTCAGTTGTTTCTGTTATTACAGAACTTAGTGAAAAAATTGTGATGTGTCAAATAATATTGTTTAAGTTGAAGTGTGAATTGAGGATTAAGTTGTTCGTTGGCATTTGCTTGCTGAAAATGCTGTTATTCCGGAGTGTTTTCAGCGGACCAGCAAAATTTTGACGCTTAATTCACATTGAAGCTTGCCAGGATGAAGGAGATTATTGCGTGTTATTGTCTTTGTGGAGAATAAAAGCCTGGATTAGACGCGGTAAATGCTTGACAGACTCTATCTAAAAAATTTCTTTCCATTGCCAATACACCGTCAAAATAATTTTGGCGATGT
>JAADHS010000223.1 GCA_013151745.1 Gammaproteobacteria bacterium
CTTGAGTCATATGAATTTGCACTGTCTTTGTCGTTAATTTATACTATACAAATGTTAGATTAGAGTTATTAATGATTTGTAAGGGTATAAATATGACTCGAGGAAAAGCATATACAAAGGGGCAAAAAGAATTTATTACCACTCTTAAACAATCTTATGAAAAAGAAAAAATTAATGGTGAAACCGTATTAACTAAAGACCCGACAAAACGAATTTCTATTGGACTGAATGTTAGCCTTAGGACAGTAAAAAGTATCCTTTCAGAATATAATAAAACGGGCAAAGTGGACTCGCCGTCAACAAATAGAGGTAAGCCACCATTCAGCATATCATCAGCAGTAGAAACAATCATTCGTCACAGGGTACGTGAATTAAACCAAAAAGGTCAGCATGTCAGCCAGCGTTCAATATGTGGTTGGATATCTCAAGAACATGACATAAACATACCAGAAAAAACACTATGGCGGACATTGAAAAGAATAGGTTTTGTTCATGGGGTCTCCAAAAAGCGTAGCGTATTAAAAGAAAAAGATTATGTCATCATTGCCAGAAGAGAATATTTACGAAAAAAAATAGCGAATAGGAAAAATAAAAATTCTATTCGACCAGAAGTGTATTTAGACGAAAGTTATATCAATGTTAACCATTCTGTTGAGAAAACGTGGTATTTTTCTGATGATGGTCCATGGGTAAATAAGCCTACAGGTAAAGGAGTTAGGCTAATTATAGTTAACGCTATCACAAAAGACGGCTGGGTTCCAAACGCCAAATTAGTTTTTCAAGCTAAAAAATCTACCGGTGATTATCATGGTCAAATGGATTATAAAAATTTTTCAAAATGGTTTAAAGAGCAGCTTTTACCAAATATACCGCCTCATTCATTAATTTTTATGGACAACGCAAAATATCACAATGTTTATGTAGAAGATGCTTTTCCAACGTCAAACACTTTGAAATCTGAGCTTCAAAAGTGGCTTAAATCAAACCATGCATCAGAATACAATGATGACATGTTAAAGCCAGAACTTTATAAAAAATGCAAAAAATTCTGCCCAAAGCCAAAGTACATATTGGATGTTATTGCCGAGAATAAAGGGCATACTATTATACGAACGCCGCAATATCACCCCGAGCTACAGCCTATTGAAATATGTTGGGGAGTTGTTAAAAACTATTGTGCAAAAAAATGTGACTATACATTAGAAAAACTAAAAGTTCATCTTGAAGATGGGTTTAATCAAGTTACTTCAGCCGCAATGAAAAAGGTAATTAAAAAAGTAAGAAATGAAGAAGATCGATACTGGAAAGAAGATGAAATTGCAGATGAAACTGCGGAATTACTCGAAGAGGATGTTCATTTCAATGACGATGAATTGATGCATTAGCGGTGCAAACTCATATGACTCAAGCTATAGTAAAATAGCATTAAAATCAATGGATAACACGACTATTCTCGATTAGCATTTAGTGTTTTTCTGGAAACAGCCTGGATTTAAACTTGACCCTGGTTTCCGCTAGTGGCACTTTACTAGTAGTTCAATTTCACCTACCAGGAGATTCACCATGCCGCAAGGGCAACTCCCCCTTTTTCCGCTTGGATTCACAGAAATCACCTCGGTTCTCGCATTCAAGCAAGCGGATGGAAAAGTCACCTATTTTAACGGGCTAATGCCGGTCTTTGTTCATGAAGCGGATGATGAGTCATCATTTCGCATGATCACCGCGCAGTTCTGTGCCAATGGTTTTGTCAAACAGGCACAGATTGCCCGCGCTTTTGGCGTGACACCCATTAGCGTCAAGCGATCCGTGAAACGTTTCCGCGAAGAAGGGCCCGCTGGATTTTACAGAAAACGAAAAACCCGCGGTGCGGCAGTGCTAACGCCAGACGTACTGGAAGCGGCACAACAATTATTCGATCAAGAATACACGATCCCGGCAGTCGCACAGCAATTGGGAATTAAGCCGAACACACTATCAAAAGCGGTAAAAGCCGGTCATCTTCGCACGCGCACAAAAAAAAAGAATCTACCGAGTTAGCAACGACAAAAAGTGATCGTAGCGCGGAAGATCAAACGGCCGCGATGGGCGTGGGAACAAACAATTTATTGGAACGTGTTGGGGCAAGCTTAGGCAACCTAAACGGCGTTTCCCCTGATTTTCAACCTGTCGTCGATGTCCCTTATGGCGGCGTTCTTTTTGCGTTACCCGCTTTACTCAGTGTTGGACTACTCAATTCCGCGCTCATTTTGAATTGCCAAAAGGTTACTACCGCTTGGAGTGCATTTTTTTATTGCTTGCCTTTATGGCCTTAACTCGCTTGAAATCTATCGAAGCATTACGTTACTGCGCCCCGGGTGAATGGGGAAAACTGTTGGGGCTGGATCGTATCCCTGAAGTCAAAACCCTGCGCGATAAAGTCCGCCACCTAAGCCAATCCGAGCAAGCACAACAATGGGGAGCCGACCTTTGCCAGCAATGGATGGATGCCGCCCCTGAGCTAGCAGGCACCTTGTATATAGACGGTCATGTTCGTGTCTATAACGGATCGCAAACAAAGCTTCCTCGCCATCATGTGGCACGTCAACGTCTGTGTTTACGCGCAACCACAGACTACTGGGTTAATGCGATGGATGGACAGCCTTTTTTTGTCGTCAATACCGCGGTTGATCCGGGTTTGATTCAAGTCCTCGAAAACGAGATCGTCCCTCGATTAGAAAACGATGTACCGAACCAGCCAGGCAAAGCTCAATTGGACGCCGATCCCCTGTTACATCGTTTTACTGTTGTTTTTGATCGCGAAGGCTACAGCCCAAAACTGTTTTCGCGAATGAAAAAGAAACGCATTGCCTGCTTAAGCTACCACAAGTTTCCGGGCGAAGATTGGTCAAAAGACGAATTCACCGACTATGAGGTGGCGATGGCCAATCAAGAAATCGTGAAACTGAGATTAGCGGAAAGAGGCACACGACTCAGTGACGGTTTATGGGTGAAAGAAATTCGAAAGCTCAGTGAAGGGGGGCATCAAACGGCGATCATCTCGACAGACTATCGCTCAAATATTGCCCCATTAGCACGGTCGATGTTCGCGCGATGGTGTCAAGAAAATTTCTTCAAATATGCACGAGAACACTTTGGATTAGATAGACTTATCGACTATCAGCTGGAATCCATTACTGACCCCATTCAGGTGGTAAATCCCAGACATCGCGAATTGGATGGCCTAGTACGATCGGCTGTTGGAAAACTGTCTCGGCTGCAAGCAAAGTTTGGTGCAATGACCTTGGAATCAACGGATACCCAACAAACCAAGCGTTTTGTGAAGAAAAAAGCCGCTTTATTAGAAGCGATTGAAGTCCTGCAGAAAAGTGTGGATGAGCTTAAAGCGCAACGAAAAGCGACAAGCAAGCACATCGATTTTCAAGCATTGCCGGAAGAAGAGCAGTTTTCACGTCTTAGTACTCAAGGAAAGGGCTTCATTGATACCATCAAGATGATTGCCTATCGGGCAGAAACGGCGATGGCTAACATCATTAGTGGGGATTATTCAAATCAAGATGCAAGCCGACGACTGCTTCAATCACTATTTACCACGGAAGCTGATCTATTACCGGATTTGGAAAATAAAACGTTGACGGTACGTTTGCATCATATGGCCAATCGTCAAAGCGATGAAGTTATGAGAAAATTATGCGAGGAATTGAATGCGACTGAAACGATATTTCCTGACACAGATTTGAAAATGATTTTTAAATTGAGATCAGAATAGAATCCTGGAGGTCAGGTGCTCTGACCATGCTGGTCAAACCATTTGAGTACTTTGGCTGATATTTTCGACAAGATTGATCCTGTGATTATTTGTGTTACGCTAAAGGTCTGTCAATCATCACTCTTACTCTAACACGAGAGACAAATATGGCCTCTAGCGAACAAATGGCTGTCATCATTAAAGATGACGAGGGCAATCAAAACGATGCCACAATGTATTACATTGTTTATTCTGCAGCCGATCGGACTAAACGTTCGGCAATTTCATTAGTTGGCTGCTGGATTGCTGCCGTAGTCGCCCTTCCGATTCCTGTTGCCCACCTCGTACTGGTACCCGGTTTTTTTATTGCAGGGCCTGTGCTTGCCTATTTCCGATTAAAAATGAGTGAGTCAAAAGAAAAAGTCGTGGGCGTTTGTCCGCGACATAACGCTGAAATAACCATAAAACTGGAAAACACTGACACAATACCAAAGTACACCTACTGCCCTGATTGCAAAGGAGCCATTCAAATCGTAGAAAAAGGCGAGTAAATGTGCGAAATTTAAGAACACCTCGATGATTTTTTGATTATAATAAGTGTTTAATTAACTACAACATCGAAAAAAGACATGAAATTAGTAATGGCATTAATCGTTCTAGGCGTTATGTTCAGCTCAGCCGCAGTCAGCGTTGGATTATTCCTGTTCCAAACCGGTGTAGTCGGATAAGCAACAAGCTCCTTTACCTGATTTAACGACCCCTCCTATATCTATGATCATTAGCATTAATGGTGAGTCCCGCGATGTTCCCGATAATTGCAGCGCCCAGCAATTAATAGCGCTGCTTGAAATACAAAATGACAAAATCGCGATGGAAGTCAACCTGGAAATTATACCGCGCAGTACTTATTCTAATTTCATTTTAAAAAATGAAGATCAGGTTGAAATCGTTCGTGCCATCGGAGGCGGCAAATTCTAGAGATTCTAAAAATGACAGACACACTCACTATCGCAGGAAAAACCTACCGCTCTCGGCTACTTGTTGGCTCAGGCAAATATAAAGATTTAGAAGAAACCAGGCTCGCCACAGATGCCAGCGGCGCAGAAATCATGACCGTCGCCATTCGTCGAACCAATATCGGACAAAACCCAGGCGAACCTAACTTGCTTGATGTGCTACCACCGGATCAAATAACTTATTTACCTAATACAGCCATGTGTTATACCGCAGATGATGCCGTGCGCACCTGCCGACTTGCTCGCGAACTGCTTGACGACCATAAATTAGTAAAACTGGAAGTACTGGGAGACGAGAAAACCTTGTACCCCAATGTAGATCAAACTTATGTTGCAGCAGAAATCCTCATCAATGAAGGTTTTGAGGTCATGGTCTACACCAATGACGACCCGATTGCAGCCAAACGCCTGGAAGAAATGGGCTGTGTTGCGGTCATGCCTTTAGCTGCGCCTATTGGCTCGGGACTAGGCATTCGTAATCCCTATAACGTTCGCACAATTGTTGAAAATGCGAATGTACCGATATTAGTAGACGCTGGTGTAGGCACGGCATCTGATGCGGCAATTGCGATGGAACTGGGCTGCGATGGCGTATTGATGAACACAGCGATTGCCGGAGCAAAAAACCCGATACTCATGGCATCTGCTATGAAAAAAGCCATTGAAGCAGGACGAGAAGCATACCTTGCGGGGC
>JAADHS010000179.1 GCA_013151745.1 Gammaproteobacteria bacterium
CGTCAACGTGATCCATTGTCACATTTACATCATCTTCATCAGCGACTTGTTTTAGGAATTCCATTGACCATTCAGTGTGATCGAGTAAAAAGCCTTCGTTGTCGGTTTTTATTGCTGTTTCCATGTATCAAATCCCCCTTATGTTGATAGTTATTTTTAAGCCGCTACTGATTCAGTTTCTTTTATAGCAAAAAATATTTCCACGCATGCCTTGGTGTCGTTCATGGCATTGTGCGCGCCTTCAAGTTCTTTGCCGGTAAAATGTTTGTAAGCGTCAATTAATTTAACTGACTTCACGCCCATGGCCTTCTTGGATGCAATCATTGCGCATTCGTATTCGCCTTCTTTCCAGTTATCAATCATGGATTCAGATGAATAACGCTTAGTGGCAATGCGGATAATACGATTATCGAACGTGCTATTGTATGCAATACGTTTCCTGCCTTGCCATATCTGCAAGAAGATACCTAAAACAATATGTTCTGGAATACCAACATCCTGCGCCATCTCATTTGTAATACCGTGAATCTCAATAGTGTCCTGAGGAATTTCCCACCCATCAGGTTTAACAATTAGGTCCAGGCTTTGAATGATCTCTTTTGATTCTTCGTCCACCATTAACGCAGCAAGTGAAACAATGTGAGGTTGGCTATCAGAACCTGATGGTTCTCGCCACTGCGGAATACCACATGTTTCCGAATCAAAAAATATAATATTACTCATAATAAATGTCTCCAAGGTGTTTTATTTAAGATGCTTTTTCGTATTTATTAGATAATTGTTCTAAATCTATATTTTGAAGCCAGCTAATAATCCTTTCACCCTTTGTATCAAAATGATTTGCTAGCACGTTAACTATTTGCTCGCCACTTGGTATCGGTTTTCTAATTTTTCGACCAGGCTTAACATTAACCGGATCATTCCCTACATCGGCCTGGATATCTTTAACTTCGGATATTGGTTTAGTAGGTTCTTCCGTTTTAGGGGGTTGTTCTTCGCGCGTTTTTGCAATTACTTCATTTTCTTCTTCAATGCGCAAACGTTCGTTTTCATCATCAATACGCTTTTGCTCCACTTTTGCTTCGGCCTCAATTTTAGCCTTGGCCTTGCGTTCTTCTTCAAGCCGGATTTGCTCACGCTCTTTATCAAGCCGTTCCTGTTCGGTTTTTTTGTGGCCATTAATCCGGCTTTCAATAACGAGTTTAAAATGATCGGGATCGCTTTCAATGATGCTTGACAAGTCGTTAAATAAAAACTGATAGTTAGCGGCCATTTCATTATAAGTATTGAGATTGCCGCGTATCAGTCCGGCAGTTTCATTGGCTTCAATTTTTCGCTGTGCCAGCTCTGTATTAACGGCATTGTGGATTGACTCGATTGTGCGCTTGCCTTTTATAGCTTCTGAGAATTCTTCCACACTTATAAATGTTTGGCCTTGCAGCTCTGACAGTAATGCATCTATGTGCTTGTCTAAGTTGAGCTTTGCAGCGTGTACTATTTCCCGTTTAACGATAGCTTTTTGTGTCTTAACTGTTTTTTCAGCGGCTAATCGATTATCACGTGCAAGCTTTTTATTTTCTGCAACCAGTCTACGCATATCACTAACGCTAGCCGTTTGAGCTAGCGCATTTTCTTCGGCGGCGGCCAGTGATTCTTCTGCTTTTTTCAGCACCTTAACTGCATTTTCTAGCTCAGCGAAATCTTGATCGCTTTTTGGTTCGTGATTAATGCCGTTCACGTATTTAATCAATGCGGTGCTGAATACTTCTAAGTTGTTTTCGACTGATATTTCACCATTCACTTGAACGAATACGGCAGGGAGGGTGTCTTGTTTCTGCGCAACTACTTCGGGCTTTACTTTCAGCAATTTATAAGTTTTTTTATCTTTTTTAAATTGATGCCACCCAGTTATTAACTCTTCAGCGCGACCTTTAATAGGGTAATACCACATACTTTCCTTGTTTTCTTCGGTTCCATCAGAAACGGTAAACTTAAATTTTTCAGCCCCAGAAAGTAATAATAGTTGTTCAAGCTGCCAATAATATTCAGGGTCGAGTAATTTATTACGTACAGATTGGGCTAAAGACTCGTTAAACATTTTATGTTCCCATCCAATATCAGCCAGCATTGTTAAGCCGTCGAATGATCCAAGTAAGACCAGTCCTTCTACAGTTTTTTTACCGGTTACAGGGTATAAATCTTCTCCAATTTCAGCCTCAGCAATAGGGCGCGCCATTGCTTCATATTCATGGCCTTTATCAAATAAAAACTTTTGCACGTAATCGCTTATCTCTTTTTCGGTGCCAAATTTACGCATGGCCAGCAATTCGTCACGCTTCATTTTTGGTGATGCCCCCATCATTACCGGAGCCTCACTTGCTGTACCATCACAGTCGCGGCGTTCTTTGTGCCATTCAGGTGAGCCTTGTATTAAATTTAAAATTTCCATTACGCTTTTACCTCGATACTTACAATTTGTTTTTTCTGGTCGTCGGTCAATGTGTAACGGCTTTCTATTGTTGCGACAACATCAGCGTGAAATTTCACACCTGTTTCGATTGACGTACGCCAAACAGGAAAATTCGCGGTGAATTTATCGTCAGGATAAACTGGCAATAAAGTTTGTTCTGGCTCGTTTGTTTCTGGCACAACATCGGCGGCACCCATATTTTTAACGGGTAAATCCTGAATTTCTTCTGCGACTTGAATGCCTTTTAACGCATCAGGGAAAACATTGCGGATAGCCCAACCACGCGCACGCATTTGTAGCATGCGTTTTGGATAGTGTGTCCAGGGGCCTTTTTTACCCCAAAGACCTGCGGTTTTAGCATCAGCCGAAGTGAATACAATGATTTGCTCGGGTTCGCCACGGCGCTTAATCTTGCAGGTAGCTGTCATGGTTGCATCGGCGAATGACTCGTTTATGTATTCAAACATTGGGTGTGCTTTCGCCAAAGCAGGTAACGCATCCCCCCAAACGCATGGGCGGCCATTAATAACGGCAATATTTTGTAGTGCCTGCATTGGTGGTAAACCAATCTCACTGCCCATTTGTACGGCCACCAGAACATCACCTGATTTACCTTTGAAGTCATTCGGGCAAAAACTACTTTTGCAAATCATTTCCGCGTACTGCATGGCCTCATTAAGTGTGGTGGGAACCAAACTAAAGCTATTAGCCGGTTGTGGTGTTAGTTGTGGTTCGTTTTCTGCTTCATTCATGCCGCACCATCCTGTTTATCATCTTTAGTCGCACCACATTTACAGGTGCCGTTTGTTATTGGGGAAGTTATTAAGCCGATACCGGGGGATACCGGGGCAGATATGCGACCAAGTCGGGGTTTTCTTTACAGGAAATTTAATTATTTTGGCCATTTTCAGACTCCCATTTAACTATACACTTATTAAGAAAGTCTCGAATCTGTTTGGCTTCATTTCTATCTATGCAGCCGCCAACGACACCCATACCCTGCACATACACTGTGGATATCTCGACACCGGATTTCTTCATGCCACCCGTACGCCACCCTTCAGTAAAATCAATTCCTTTGCTGCCGCGAACATCGATGTGCAACGATTCAATATTTTTTTCTTCACTCACTTTTTAGCCCCTTCTTTTTTATGTAAATTTCTTCACGATCAACTTGAGTTTCCTTCGGAGCCTGAACATTAATCAAAACAGCGTTGGACGATATATCTAAAACCGTGATTGTAATATCATCGTTAATAATGATCCGCTCACCTTTTTTACGCCTTAAGCTTAATCCTGGCATGATTCAGCCATGCTTTGAGCCATTTCAGTGATTTGACCGGTTATGAGCTCATGCAGCATTAAACCGAGTTCAAGAC
>JAADHS010000075.1 GCA_013151745.1 Gammaproteobacteria bacterium
ATTTATTAGTATGCACCCTTAGCAAACGCTGACGGACATGGAGAGCGAAGCGAGGGCCGTTAGTCCGCGATAGGTCACGCCGTCTGCCCTTAATAAAAACCTAAATCTCAAACGCTACGGGTATATATATGGGAGAACCCCATTTATACTCAGGTACTACCGATATAGTTTCGGCCTGAACTTCTTCATTCAATACTGGCATCAAAATCAGACACAAAAAAACCTATATAAATCAGACCTATTTTTCACAACTTCCATCCCAATTGAGTATTGTTCTTTATACTTAAATGAAAAAAATTTACCAAAGCTATTCAAAAATTTCTTCATGTTGAAGGTGAATTCTTAAAGAGATCAGTAGAATTGGAGCTTGTTTTTTGTAGACGATGGGTCGCAAGATAGTTCGTTAAATCGAATTCAAAAAACAAAGATCAGAAACCATCGTTGTAAAACGCACTTCTTAAACTTAAACAGGCGATTGATGAAATATTTGAGTTAATGCGAAATCAAGTGATGAGGTTCGGCTTGTGATATTGAAAAATATTTTCGGTTAGCATAAAGTTGCCTAATGTACCCGGAGGTGTCTATCATGTCATGATAAATGCGGTGAAATGTTTTTAAAAATGAGCACCTATGTATGATGGTGCTATTTTATTCTCATCTTTTATTATAGATCGTGCAATGTCAATATTCACACCTGTTAATTCATCGGGCAGCTCTGCAAGCAGTTCGTGCAGTAAACAATTTGCTTTTTTAGCCTTGCCATTTTTTATCCATAATGTGGCCAGACAAATTGCTGCTTTCAGCATTAACACAACGGCACCTTGTTGTTTTGCTTGATTCAAGGCGCATTTAAAATTTTTTTCAGCAGCAACCGCGTCTCTCTGATGACCTGATAACGCTAATTCGCCTTGTAACCGGAATAATTCAGAGATAAAAACCCTTTCTCCCGTTTCAGCGGTTTCCAGCAATGCCTTTTTTACAGTGAGACGTGCGTCATCAAACCGACCGGTTTTTTGATACATTGAGGCTAGTACAGCAAGGAAATAAGAATTGGCCAAGCGATTACCAGATGCTTCATAGACTTTCAACGCGGATTCAAAGCGAGGATAATCAATCGTGCCATTCATGTCAGCACTGGTGGCCCAAGCTTGCAACATATTGCCAGTGGCGACCCAAAATGAAAACCCATAGACTTCAGACAAAGCAATTTGTTCTTTGGCATATTCGCCTGTACGTTGATAATCACCACTGATCTGATGGGCTGTACTTAAAAAATGTAGCGCATAGGCTTGACCGAATGGGTAGGATAATGTTTTTGCTAAAATCAGGGCTTCGTTAGCACGACTCAATGCTTTATTTTTTTCTCCCAGCAATAGTAGTATACAGCTGGCGTTAGCCAGCGCAGCAACACGCGCATTTTGGTAATGTATTAATAAACCCGTTGATTCGCTATTCTGTGGAAGAATCACGACTTCCGGTGCATCCAGATATGTCAGAGCATCATGTAGCTCGCCGCGCCAAAACAAGGTGCTGCCCATGATGCGTCTCGCCGTCAAAATCATAATAGGTTTATTCGCTTCTACGGCACATTTTTGAAGCTGCTCTGCTAACTGAAAGGACTTATTCAGATCAGCGCGAACGAGATAAAAATTCCATAAACCACACATGACTACAAACAAGGTGAGAGGATCGTCGATATCTTGGCATAAGACTTGAGCGCGGGTATATGCGGCTTCGACTTCTGGTGCGACATAGCCTTTGAGCATTGTTATGGCAAGACCGAGATCAACCTGTAAGGCCAGTTCTTTAGCTCGATTTGATGGTGAGTCCGGCAGCAATGCCAGTGCTGTCAAACCCTGGTTAAAATGTGTGACCGCCTCAATGTTGGCGGAACGTTTGATTGCAGATTGTCCGGCAGCTAACCAATAATCGACAGCTTCAATATTATTGCCCGCTTCAGTACAGTGGTAAGCTATGATTTCAGGCGTATTGCGAATAACATTTTGAAAGCGCGTTTTGAGAAGTCGGGCGATTCGTTCGTGATAATTTTTTCGTGTTCGCTTTAACAATGAATGGTATGCGGCTTCGCGCAATAAGGCATGACGAAAGCTAAAACATTGAGCAGAGCCGTCTCCCCGTCGCGTAATCAGTTCTGAATCAACGAGATGATTTAATCCTTTTTCCAGTTGACATTCATCTCGGCTCGTCACTACACTGAGTAGTTCGTGTGTGAAATCCCGACCTAGAATGGCACATAGCTGGGCTAATTTTTTAGCATCTCCTAACTTGTCAAGACGAGACATCAGAGAATCGTGCAAGGTTGAAGGAATCGCTAGCTTTGACATGGGGACGATCAATTCGAAATGCTCTTTTTTTTCTAATAAAGTTTTGGACTGCAATACCATGTTGGTGATTTCTTCAACAAAATAGGGGATGCCATCCGTTTTATTTAAAATTTCCGTAAATAATTCTTCCGGTAATGTTTTGCCATGGCACATTTGGCGTATCATGTAGCCTGATTGTTTGCGAGGTAAGCGATTGAGCCTAATATGAGTTATATCGGCATGCTTGTTCCAGAGAGGCGAAAAACCGCTACGAAAAGTGAACAAGGCAAATAAATTAGTATTATCTGGTTGCTCAACCAATTGTTTCAATAATTCCAATGTTAAGGAATCAAGCCACTGTAAGTCTTCTACCACAAACAAGACCAGGCGAATTTTCATCATCGCTCGCAATAGCGTTACCAGGCACTTAATCATTCGAGATTTTTTTTGCTGTGGTGTTAAGAAAGGGGGGGTAGTGTGATGATCGAGTGGAGGAAGGTTTAATAATTCAGCTAAAATTGGTACCACCTCGCGTGTATTAAGTCCCAGGCTGGCAATGGATTTTTGCAGTCGAGCTCGCTTGCGCGTATCATCGCCCAGGCCGCTCAGACCTAAGGTACGTTGCAACAAATCAATAATGGGATACAGGTAACTGTTTTTATAATAAGGTGTACCTGCACAGCCAAACAAAAAACACGGATGATTCCCCAACGTTTCCCAAACTAATTGTACCATGCGGGTTTTGCCAAGCCCGGGTTCACCGCTGAGTAATACAACTTGGCTTGACCCTTTTCGCGCCTGATCCATGCGTCTCAATAATAATTTTGTTTCTTGCTCGCGCCCGACCAAGCGGTTCTGGTGTGTTGCCTTGCCTTTGAATTGTGTCTGGTTGTTGCAAATACCTTGTACTTTATATATTGATGTCAAGAAAGAAAAGCCTTTGAGTTGATGGAGACCCAGTGGTTGACAGTCAAAATTTCTTTGTACTAATCGATAGCTGTTCGCGGTGATGACCACTGTGTTCGGTTCGGCAAAATTTTGCAACCGTGCAGCAATATTAGGCGTATCCCCTAATGCTAGGCTGCGTTTGTCACCTTTCCCCATTTCACCCACAACAACTAAACCCGTGTGAACAGCAATACGCACTGCCAGGCTGAGTGGTTCCTGATGTTGTCGGGTATAGCGAAACTTGGAAACCAATTTGATAATATCCAGAGCAGCCTGAATCGCTCGTCGTGCATCATCTTCATGGGCGAGCGGATAGCCAAAATAAACCAGGATGCCATCTCCCAGATATTGAGCAACATGGCCATCATGCTTGACGACGACTTGATTACAGATTTGATGATAACTGCGCATGATGTCTCGTAAATCTTCAGGATCAACTTGCTCGGAAAGCGATGAGGAACCCACCATGTCGCAAAACAGGACCGTTAACTGGCGACGTTCAGCATCATGGCGACCCATTGAGTGGATTCGGGTTTTAACGTCCAAAGGCTCCGCAACCAGGCTTGAGAACAAAGTACTGGCGCAGTGCCCGCAAAACTCAAAATCAATAGGATTAATGAAATGGCAATCAGAGCATTGACGTTTGAGCGGTGTGGCACATTGCCCACAAAACCGCATTTGAAGCGGGTTACTAAAATCACATTTTTCGCAGTGCATGATGTCCGCCCAAGAAGGGAGACCTAATTAAAATACCGATGTACCTGATTTTTTTGCCTGTATTTTCCTTTGCCATTCGGATATAAAGAGTCCATTATGTACTCGGTATTGTAATGACAACGACAAGAAAAAAACTTGGTATCCTAATTTATTCCTCATCCTTAAGTAAATAAATTATTAAATAGTCTCAGTCTTTGTGCTTCTTACTTGAATTTTTACATTGTTGATTGAATATAAAAAGTAAATATTACCAGTGCAGATGTGAAAAATTCACATGATTAGAGAATTTCTAATCAACTTTATCGTTGCGTAAAATTAAGGGTTGATCGTTAATAATTAGATGTATTACTTTACATGACGTGTGAATGAAAATATGTACTACTCAAGCATTAGTGCTTTTGTACTAAGTTAGCGTTTGCAAATAACGAGTGAGGGTATATGAAGGCTATTGGCTTGCAGGGCTGCCTGTAGCGATAGGCAAGACTTCCATATTGCCCCACTCAGACCAGGATCCAGCATAAGCCCGGACATTTGGATAATTCAGTAATTTCAATATAAAATAAGTATGGGCTGAACGGCAGTGTGTATGGCAATAAACGATGATTTCTTTGTCTGGTGTGATGCCGTTGTTTTCGTAAGTTGCGCGAATTTTACTTTCATTTTTTATCTTTGCCTTATCATTGAGATCAACCCCGGTTAACCAGTCCATGTTGATTGCCCCAGGGATATGCCCACCTCGATGGGCGCGTGCCACCGCGCCTGTATATTCTTCTATTGAGCGACAGTCAAGTAGAACCACTTTGGGATTGTTTAAGTTGTCCAGAATATATTGATGGTCTGCGAGCGTATTTGATTGATAAATCATGGGGTACGTACTAGGTGTTATGGTGGGTGGCGTGTTACTCGTTGCGTGGCCTGATTCGAACCAGTCAAAAAAGCCGCCGTTGAGTAATGAAAATCCTCCTAAGTGTTGTATTACGCTGAGTGTCCAAAAAAGACGGGCTGCATTGACACCCGATTTATCATCATAGGCCACAACATGGTGTTGTGGTGTTAAGCCCAGTTGAGCCAAATCGTGAGCCAGTATTTCGGCTGGCGGCAGAACGCCCAAAGCAGGTGGGGCAGCAACGGAAATATCAGCATAATCAAGATGGACTGCACCCGGAACATGGGCATGACGATAATCATCGTAATCACGCATATCAACGATCAACAGATTATCTTGATGCAAATGGGGTTTAAGCTCATTGTTGCTGATTAGCAGTGACAGTAAGCCAGGTTTATTCATTATAATTGATGCCGTTTAATGGTTTGTAGTAGCGCCTTAAGAACTTTGGCGTTGCCTGCGACCACGTCGCCCGATTCAAAAAAATCAGTCCCCCCTGCAAAATCACTGACGAGGCCGCCGGCCTCTTGTATCAGTAGAGCACCTGCGGCCAAATCCCATGGTTTGAGTCCATATTCCCAGAAACCATCCAGTCGGCCAGCGGCAACGTAGGCAAGATCTAAAGAAGCTGCGCCAGCGCGACGTAGACCCGCCGTTTCAGGAATCATATTTTTAAATATATTAATATATGAATCGAGATTTTTCATGTCGCTATAGGGAAACCCCGTGCCGATAAGGGTGTTTGCCAAGCTCGTGACCTGAGTCACGCGAAGACGTCTGCCATTAAGTTGTGCATTGACTCCGCGAGAAGCGGTAAACAGTTCTTGTCGGATCGGGTCATAAATAACCGCTTGATCCAATTTATTTTTGTGTTTTAAGGCGATAGAGATCGCAAATTGAGGAAAACTATGTAAAAAATTCGTTGTGCCATCAAGAGGGTCAATGATCCAGACGTAGTCATCGCCTGCGCAGCTGCCGCTTTCTTCAGCCAAAATACCATGTGATGGATAGGCTTTACGGATGACCTTGATGATTTCTTGTTCGGCCTGTTGGTCTATTTCACTTACAAAATCATTTCGACCTTTGCTTTTGATGGTGAGCGTTTCAATTCGATCTGCAGATCGTGCGATAATATTCCCCGCTTGTCGTGCAGCAGTAATCGCAGTGTTTAACATGGGGTGCATCTGAATAGGGGTTCCTTGTGGTTGGCATGATCTTGATTCGATTATAAAACGAAAACACGCGCTGTGTATGAAACAAAATACTTTTTTCAATTAATTGAGCAAACAATGAATAGTAACGTACGTTTTGTATTAGTGAATACCTCGCATCCAGGTAATATTGGTGCGGTTGCCCGGGCGATGAAAAACATGAGTTTAAAGCAACTATATTTAGTTGATCCTAAATGTTTTCCGCATGCTGACGCGACGGCACGGGCATCAGGCGCGGATGACCTCCTCGAAGAGGCGAAGGTGTGCGCAACGTTAGAAGAAGCACTGATAGGGTGTGAGCTGGTGTTTGCTTCCAGTGCTCGTTCTCGCCGACTGTCCTGGCCCACTTTAACACCACGAGCCAGTATTACTGCTATTTCTGAAGCTCGTGCAGGTGCGGCGGTGGCGATTGTTTTTGGTCGAGAAAATTCGGGTCTGACTAATGATGAAATTGCCAAATGTAATTATCTGGTTTCCATACCGAGTAATCCTCAATACAGTTCTTTGAATATAGCAGCAGCTGTACAAATTTTGGCTTATGAGCTGCAATTAAAAAGTATGGAAGAGCAGGCAGGTAAGGGACTTCAAGTTGAAAAAACGATGAAAACAGTGCGTTTGGTGACGAGTGATGAATTGGAAGGCCTGGTTGGCCATTTTCAACGTGTGATGGAAGAGCTGGAATTTATTGAACCTGGAAAGCCCAAAACGGTAATGCGACGATTACGCCGCTTATTTACTCGCTCGAAGTTAGATGTGGATGAGCTGAATATTTTTCGGGGTTTACTCTCTGCGGTTCAAAATAAATTTAAATTACTGAATAATAATACCTAAATTCTGCAAATAATCTCGATTGCGCAGAGCAAAATACTGATATACCCGTAGCGTTTGAAATTTAGGTGTTGAGAGTGTGTCCTATTCGTTTCCTGGCAAGGCGAAATGACGAGGTGTAGCGGGCTATTGCGAGGAGTTTCAACGTAGCCACCAGGGAATGAAGAGGGCGTGCAATCACACCTAAATCTTAATCGCTACGGGTATATGTAGAGCGAATGACAACTTTGAGTGCAATCCTTATTGTGATTACAAAAAATTTCATGTCATTCTACGGATCAAGAGCTTGTGCTGAGTAAGTGCGAGTATTTGCAAGGTCTAGGTAATAACTAAAAAACAAAATGTAAGAAACAAAATGGCCACAAATGTGATGAGTGTGCGTAAAATAGTCAAGTTATATCGTGTACCATTAAAGCATAGTAATTTAGTCAGGTATTGTGTATAGTGAACTCTCTTGAAAGTAACAATGTGTATGGAATTGCCCCGTAATATGGTATTTCGTCATATAAACGAAGATATTAACTGTGTTTTTGCGCGTGACCCGGCGGCTCGAACCCGGTTCGAGGTCTTGACGACTTACCCCGGTTTGCATGCGGTGATGGCGCATCGTATCAATCACCAATTGTGGAAGTGGGGGCTGAAATGGCTTGCCAGAATGCTATCAAACACAGCTCGCTGGTTGACAGGAATTGAAATTCACCCCGGTGCGGTGATTGGTTGCCGTTTTTTTATTGATCATGGCATGGGTGTTGTGATTGGTGAAACGGCTGAAATCGGTAATGATTGTACGCTCTATCATGGCGTTACTTTAGGGGGAACGAGCTGGGATAAAGGCAAACGACATCCCACATTAGGTCATAATGTCATTGTGGGTGCGGGTGCGAAGGTGTTAGGCCCCTTGTCGGTGGGTGAGGGCGCGCGTATCGGTTCAAATTCGGTCGTTATGAAAAATGTCCCGGCAGGTACGACCGTCGTCGGAATTCCTGGACGAGTCGTTCGCAAAGAAGCGGTACAAGAGGTACAACACCGACGAGAGATTGCGAAAAAAATGGGTTTCGATGCCTATGGAACAACACGAGATATGCCTGATCCAGTGGCGCATGCTATTAATTGTATGTTAGATCATATTCATGCCATGGATGTAAAAATGGAGTCTATGTGCAGCTCTATTACTGAATTAGGAGGGAGCGTGGCTGAGATAGAGATGCCCGATCTTGATACACAAGAAATTAAAGCGACCTTACCCGATGATAAAGCATAACGATTCAGCGTATTCAGGTTTTGCTTTGTTAAAGGGTGAATAAAAGTTGACTGTGGTTCTCAACGATGTACAATCATGATGTCCTTACATTAAATAAGACATTAAAAGGGTTTTCTTTATGAGATTAACAACAAAAGGTCGGTACGCCGTAACAGCAATGCTGGACTTAGCGTTAAATGCCACAGATCGTCCGGTTCCGTTAGCCGATATTTCACAAAGGCAAGGTATTTCTTTGTCTTATCTGGAACAGTTATTTGCGCGGCTACGTAAACAAGGTTTGGTTGACAGCGCCAGAGGTCCCGGTGGTGGGTATCGGCTTAGTCGTACGGCCAATGAAATCGCTGTCGTTGACGTTATTATAGCTATAGATGAAAAAGTAAATGTAACGCGTTGTGGAGGTAAAGGTGACTGCCAGGATGGTAAGCCTTGCTTGACACATGAGCTTTGGGAAGATCTGAGTGCGCAAATACATCAGTTCCTAGCTGGAATCACGCTAGGTGAATTGGTTGAACGTCGTCATCGAAGAGAGGCTGTGATGTCTCATGAGACAACCATTACACAACCACAACCGTTTGGCGACAAAAAAGAAGAGCTGCCAACTTTAGCAAACTAGGAAAAAATGAAATTACCTATATATCTGGATTATTCAGCAACGACTCCCGTTGATCCGCGAGTGGCGGAAAAAATGGTGGATTGTCTTACCCTGGACGGTAATTTTGGTAACCCGGCCTCTCGTTCACATACGTTTGGTTGGGCAGCCGATCAGGCCGTAGAGGGTGCACGAAGACAAGTGGCAGCGTTACTGAGCGCAGATCCAAAAGAAATTGTATGGACCTCTGGAGCAACAGAGTCTAATAACCTAGCGATAAAAGGTGTCGCTCACTTTTATCAAAAAAAAGGACGACACCTCATCACCTTAAAAACTGAACATAAAGCGGTGCTCGATTGCTATCGTCAGTTGGAGCGGGAAGGCTACGATGTGAGCTATCTTGATCCTGAAACCAATGGCTTGCTAGACCTTGAAAAACTGGCTGCAGCGATCAGGGAAGATACAATATTGATTTCTATTATGCATGTTAATAATGAAATCGGTGTGATTCAGGACATTACTAAAATAGGTGAAATGGCCAGGGAACGGGGTATCTTGTTTCATGTCGATGCCGCACAAAGCGCAGGTAAAGTAGAGATCAACTTGCAGCAGATGAAAGTTGATCTAATGTCTTTTTCTGCACATAAAATATACGGACCCAAGGGAATTGGTGCACTTTATGTTCGGCGCAAACCGCGTGTACGGATTGAAGCACAAACACATGGTGGTGGTCATGAACGAGGCATGCGCTCGGGGACTTTGGCGACCCATCAAATTGTGGGTATGGGCGAAGCTTTTCGCATTGCAAAAGAAGAGATGGCAACGGAAAATATTCGTCTAAAATCTCTCAGGGATAGGCTCTATAATGGCTTGATCGACATGGAAGAGATTTATGTCAATGGTGATTTAGAGCAGCGAGTCGCCGGTAATCTGAATATCAGCTTCAACTATGTTGAAGGTGAGTCATTGATTATGGCATTAAAGGATATTGCGCTGTCGTCGGGTTCGGCTTGTACTTCTGCCAGTCTGGAGCCCTCTTATGTACTGCGTGCTATTGGCCGAAGTGATGAACTTGCGCATAGTTCATTGCGCTTTACCCTCGGTCGTTTTACAACAGTTGAAGAAGTGGATTACATCATCAATTTGATTCGCGAACGGGTCGCAAAACTACGTGAACTGTCCCCGTTATGGGATATGTATAAAGATGGCGTAGACATTTCAAAAGTAAAGTGGGCAGCGCACTAACCATGGCGATAACAATGAGTATGGCTGCGGCAGATCGAGTTAAATCCTTCCTGGAGGCCAGAGGTCATGGTGTGGGTGTGCGTTTGGCGGTTAAAACAACAGGTTGTTCGGGCATGGCCTATGTGTTGGAATTTGTCAATGAAATTGAAACAGACGATTCTGTTTTTGAAAACCAGGGCGTTAAAGTGATTGTTGATGCAAAAAGCTTGCTCTATCTTGACGGTACCGAGCTTGATTACGGTCGTGAAGGTTTGAACGAAGGCTTTAAGTTTAACAATCCCAATGTGAAAGATACCTGTGGGTGTGGTGAAAGTTTCAGTATCTAATAAAGATATGACTGATTTTTTACAGAAAAACTATTTCGAATTGTTTGATTTTCCTCTCCAGTTTGACCTCTCCTGCCCGACGTTAAGAGTTCGTTACCGGAACTTGCAAGCTTCAGTGCATCCTGATCAGTATGCTGGCGGTACAGCGCAGGAACGACGTTTAGCGGTGCAATTTTCGGCATTGATCAATCAAGCTTATTTGACCCTGAAAGACCCGTTGCAACGGGGGCGTTACTTGTTAAGCTTGTTAGATGACGTCAACGAGCCTGCTCATACGGTGCAAGACACCGCCTTATTATTAGAGCAAATGTCATTACGGGAAGAATTTGACGAAATTAAAAAAACAAGCCCCGTAGAAGTGAGTCGGTTAATGATATTAATAGAAAAAATTGAAACACGGCAGCAGGCTGTTTTGACGGATTTGAGTGCCTGTTTTCAGCATATGAATGAGACAAAAAATACCAAAAAAGCAAGCAAGCTATTAGATAAATATCAATTCTTTTCGAAGTTGCATGACGAAGTATTGGAGTTAACTTAAAAGGGTATTATGGCGTTATTACAAATTACTGAACCTGGGCAATCCACAACTCCGCATCAACACCGGTTATCAGTGGGGATTGATCTCGGAACAACGCACTCTTTAGTGGCCACGATACGTAGTGGCATCGCTGATATATTGCCTGATAGTGATGGGCAATGTTTATTGCCGTCGGTTGTTCGCTACAGTAAAGAAGCTGGTATTGAAGTGGGTGATCTTGCCAAAGCCAAAGCAGCGGTTGATCCGCTGAATACTATTGCTTCCGTTAAACGGTTAATGGGACGAGGCTTGGCGGACGTAAGTCATACTGCCAATCACTTGCCGTACCAGTTTGTAGATGCCGATGTAGGCATGCCACGTATTAATACTGAGCTAGGCCAGGTGAGTCCTGTTGAAGTCTCTGCTGAAATACTCAAGGTGCTGCGCGATAGAGCACAAGAAGCGTTGGGTGGCGAATTGTCCGGCGTGGTGATTACTGTTCCTGCTTATTTTGATGATGCCCAACGTCAAGCAACCCGTGATGCCGCGCGGTTGGCCGGACTCTCTGTTTTACGTTTATTAAATGAACCGACTGCCGCTGCTGTCGCCTATGGCCTGGAAAAGGGTGATGAGGGTATCCATGTTATTTATGATTTAGGGGGTGGTACCTTTGACGTGTCTATTCTCCAACTGAATAAAGGGGTTTTTGAAGTGCTGGCGACGGCGGGTGACTCTGCATTAGGTGGTGATGATATGGATCAAGTTATTGCCGAATGGCTGATAGAGCAAGCGGGGTTGGCGAACAAGCTTGAACACAAATTATTGCGTACGCTTATTGAACAGGCACGTTCTGCGAAAGAATTATTAACGCTGCGCAGCGAAGTGGAGATCAAGATTGAGTATGAGCAGATTTCATGGCGTGGTGTATTGACTCGCGAGGTTTTTGAAGGTTTGGTTATGGCCTTGGTTCAACGTACCTTGCTACCTTGTCGACGGGCGCTCAAAGATGCCTCAATTACACTGGATGAGATTAAAGCGGTGGTAATGGTGGGGGGTGCCACTCGTGTACCGCTGGTTCGTAACACAGTGGGTACGTTTTTTGAGTGCCAGCCCCTGGTTGATCTTGATCCGGATAAAGTAGTTGCCTTGGGCGCCGCGCGTCAAGCGGATCAGTTGGTCGGTAACAATAATAGCGCTGCGGGTTTATTGTTGCTAGATGTCACACCCTTGTCTTTGGGTATAGCAACCATGGGGGGCTTGGTAGAAAAAATCATTCCCCGTAACACGCCTATTCCTGTTGCCAAAGCACAAGAATTTACGACCTTTAAAGATGGTCAAACGGCCATGCAATTACATGCTGTACAAGGTGAAAGAGAATTGGTTGATGATTGTCGTTCACTCGCACAATTTGTTTTACATGGTATTCCCGCCATGGTTGCCGGTGCCGCTAAAATCAAAGTCAGTTTTCAAGTGGATGCGGACGGCTTATTGAGTGTGAGTGCTGAAGAATTAAGCAGTGGTGTACAAAGTCGTGTGCAAGTTAAACCATCTTATGGTTTAACCGATGATGAAATCACTGCGATGTTACGTGATTCCATGGCGCATGCTGCTGACGATGTGGCGAGTCGACTTTTAAAAGAGCAGCAAATGGATGCCGAGCGTTTGCTCGAGTCAGTACAGGCTGCTCTCGCTATGGATGGTGAACGTTTGTTAGAAGCCCGAGAAAAAGAGCTTATTTTGCAGGCCATGCACAATTTATCTGATAACATGACGGGGGATGATCATCTGCATATAAAAAAATTAATCGCCACCTTGAATGAGGTCAGTACGACTTTTGCAGCAAGACGAATGGATTCAAGCATGCAGGCCGCGCTTAAAGGACACCGGGTTGACGAGATAGACCTATGACACAGATTATTTTTTTACCTCATGAAGAAATTTGCCCGGAAGGTGCTGTGATTGAAGCTGAGCCGGGTGTGACGATATGTGATGCGGCATTGCAGAATGGACTATCAATAGAACATGCCTGTGAAAAATCATGTGCGTGTACAACCTGTCATGTGATTATTCGTGAGGGGGGGGATTCTCTTGCGGAAGCAACAGAACTTGAAGATGATCTATTGGATAAAGCATGGGGTCTGGAGCCAGATTCGCGACTGAGTTGTCAAGCCGTTGTAAGTAATAAAGACCTGGTTGTCGAAATCCCGAAATATACCATCAATATGGTTTCTGAAGGAAAATAATCATGCAGTGGAATGACATACATGACATTGCGATTGCACTTACCGACCAGCATCCTGATGTCGATGCTCGCTATGTGCGTTTTACCGACTTGCATCAATGGGTGTGTGAGCTTGAAGATTTTCAGGGCGATCCCCAGCGTTCTGGAGAGAAACTATTAGAAGCCATCCAGGCGGCATGGATAGACGAACAAAATTAAGTTATTGAAAAGCTAAGACAGCTAAAATGACAATGGAGAGAGACAGGGTAGGGCTAAGTAGACGGATACGTGTCAGTTGTGTCGCTGTACGATGATTTGGGCAGGGTTCTTTAAAAAGTTTTTTTGCCTGATAAATCAAGGTAATCAAAATGCTGACCACAAATAATTTTAGCCAAAATAGAGAAGATAGAGTGACAAAAGGGTGGTAAAAAACCATGAGTACTATTCCGGATATGACGAGTAGCGACAGCCCTATTATACTAAGATGAAACAAATATAATGTTATCATGCGTCTGGTTTCTTGCGAAAAATCACCCTTGTTTTGTTGTGCCAGATACTGATTTAAAAGGGCGTTGCAGAGGGATGCACCAACACCAATACACAGTCCGATGAAGTGAATAATAAGGAATAATGTCAGCACGTTTTTCTTCTTGTAGTTTTATTTGCTTAGAAAGTTAAGTAGTGGGACGAAACTAAAATAAAGAACGGCAAGAACCCCTAAAACATAAAGCCCGTACTTACTGGGGTTTTCCTTTGCAATGTCGAGAATAGATCTTGCTGTTCCTTCTCTGCACTGTTGTTCATAGCGAGAACGTGCTGTAGCGGATCGCTTTTGTTGGTAACTATCAATTAATTTTTTTGCTGTTTCAAGTTGAGCTTCGTCTCTAAGCCAGATGGCAGGGGCTGCGGTCCCCCAAAATCCCGATGTCGTTTCGTATGTATCGATGTCATGTTCTGCCAATAGCGTGCGAACTTCATGGGCTTCATCATCAGGAACATTTCGTAGCTTAAATAATTGTTTTGCCATATTCTCAATCAGACTAAGTACTTACTGATAAATAGATTTTTAAAATAGAGTAATAACTGTATTTACATTGTTTTTTGCCGTTTCGACATGAAAAAACGGACATAAGTACGTAATATAGGTACGATATATTTTTTCATTTTTCAGTCTATTAAATACACATGGATTTGAACTCCAAAACTAGAATTATTATACAGAAAAAAAGAGCACAATATGCTGGATTTTTTAAAAAGCAGATCTGTTGTCGATGAGGACACTGCAGTTTGGGTTTTCGATGTTTTTGGCTGGTCTTTAGCCGAGTTTGGTGCTGATGTTATCAATCAGGAGCCAGTGCTGGTGGTGCCAAATAATGAATTTTTCCCCGGCAAGGCAGATAGTACTGCAGCAATGGCTGAACTGATTTTTCGACAAGTACAAAAATATGCGGGACTCAGTTATTGGTCTTGTCAATTAGTGGATCAACACGGTTTTCAAGATGGCTTGAATCATACGGTCAATGTTGCTTCAACTCCAAGTTCCGAGCTATCGACAACGTCACAATCGAATGAAAAAATAATGGCGGCAGTCATTCCCTACCATACCGGGCAAGTCGGCACACCGGATACACTGATCGCGCACTATGCCAGTGTCTTAGCATTTTACTTAGGTGGGATGGCCAAAACTGAACCCCCCGGTGGTCAGGCTGCACATGGTTACGCTATGGAGGTGCTTGCGATTAGATTGGGTTTTGGTGTGTTATTTGCTAATACCGCGTATCATTTTCGAGGGGGCTGCGGTAAATGTTCAGGACCAAAAGTTGAGCGAGAAATATATTTATCCCAAGATGAAGCGATTTATACCTTAGCATTGTTTGCGGCCTTGAGAGAACTACCAACAAAGCAAGTCGCATTACACTTAAAACCGCATTTACGATCAGTTTATAAACGTGCCGTGAAAGATATTTTTCGGCAAAAATCAAAGTTGGCGCGATTGCGTTCCAGGTGAATATGAAAACAGAGCAGACCCATAAAAGTGCAGAGGCCAAAGAGAAACCAATCCAGCAAGAAGTTTTGGCTTACACTTTACACGGCAATCGATATTTAAACATCACTTATCAATGTACATTGCGTTGCGCATTTTGTCCTAAATTTAATGGTACCTGGGAAGTGCAAGGTCTCGACCTTCGTCTTCGCCGTGAACCCAGCGCGGAAGAAATTTTGACGGCTGCAGGCGATCCGGGTCGCTACAACGAAATCGTATTTTGTGGGTTAGGAGAAACCACACTACGCTGGGAGACGATGATTGAAATAGCGACAGAACTCAAACTAAAAGGCGCAAAAATACGTTTGAATTCGGATGGTTTAGCGAATTTAGTACACTCCCGCGACGTGACACCAGAAATGAATGGCTTAATTGATAGCCTGTCAGTCTCAATGAATGCGCATAATGAAATCCTTTACAATCAACATTGCCGACCCAAGCTTGATGGTTCCTATCAAGCTATGCTGGAATTTGTTAGATTAGCAAAACAGCATGTGCCCAATGTGAGTGTTACCGCAATAAATGGTTTGCAAGGAGTTGATATCCAGGCCTGTGAAAACATGGCTAATGAGCTGGGTGTGGATTTCAGACGCCGTGAACTGGACATAGTTGGATAATAGGAGTTTGTTTCATTCCTAAGCTGATACTCTGCCCGTAGTGATTGAGATTGAATCCGATTGCCTCCCTTGTCATATACCCGTAGTGATTAAGGCTTGGGTGTGATTGCACGCCCTATTCATTCCCTGGCTACGTTGAAACTCCTCGCAATAGCTGGCTACACCTCGTCATTTCGCCTTGCCAGGAAATGAATAGGACATACTCTCAACACCTAAATTTCAATCGCTACGGGTATATTTATAGCTACGTTCAAATTTTCGTAAGAGGGTTATTTAAATAACCCTCTTTTTTCCAACTATTATTGATCATTCTGCTTGCATATGAAGTGAAGATAATAGCCATTAACTAAACGGGTTAATTGATCCACGGCGCTCTTGTACTCTGTAATCTATGTCCAATTGAATTTCCCAGGATAATCAGGTTATTCCGTGTCCATTCCTTAAGTCTGCTTCAATGTTGCCGTTATTAGGGCTAGGAAACATTAAACATATCCTCGCTCTTTGGAGAGCAGAGCTTTTAGGTAGGAGATCGAAAATGGATGTAGCTGATTTATTGGCTTTTAGCGTAAAAAATGCAGCTTCAGATTTACATTTGTCAGCGGGTTTGCCGCCGATGATTCGCGTTGATGGTGACATCAGACGAGTTAATGTTCCTGCGCTGGACAATAAAGCGGTACATGGCATGTTGTATGACATCATGAGCGATAAACAGCGAAAAGAATTTGAAGAGCAGTTTGAAACCGATTTTTCTTTTGAAATACAAGGCTTAGCACGGTTTCGTGTTAATGTATTCAATCAAAACCGGGGGGTTGGTGGTGTTTTTCGAACCATTCCTTCGACTATTTTGTCGTTGGAAGACCTGGGTGCCCCCGATATTTTTAAAGATATTACCGATAAACCACGCGGTTTGATTTTGGTTACCGGACCTACGGGTTCAGGTAAGTCTACGACCTTGGCGGCGATGCTTGATTACAAAAATGAAAATGAATTTGGTCATATTTTAACGGTAGAAGACCCAATTGAATTTGTCCATCAAAGTAAAAAATGCCTGATTAACCAACGGGAAGTGCATCGGGATACCCACGGCTTTACCAATGCGCTGCGATCTGCCTTGCGTGAAGATCCAGATATTATTCTTGTTGGCGAAATGCGGGATCCAGAGACCATTGGCTTAGCGCTCACTGCAGCTGAAACCGGCCATGTTGTATTTGGAACACTCCATACCAACTCAGCAGCAAAAACAGTGGATCGTATTATTGACGTATTTCCTGCCGCTGAAAAAGAAATGGTGCGCTCGATGTTATCAGAGTCACTGCAGGCCGTTATTTCTCAAACTTTGATTAAAAAAGTAGGGGGCGGTCGAATTGCGGCGCACGAAATTATGATCGGTACACCCGCAATACGTAACCTGATTCGAGAAAACAAAATTCCACAAATGTATTCAGCGATCCAGACAGGCCAGTCGATTGGTATGCAAACTCTGGATCAAAACCTTAAAGAGCTGGTGAAACTCGGTAAAATTACGAAACAAGATGCTCGTATGAAGGCTTTCAACAAGGATTCGATTTAACCTAGAAACCGCAGTAGAGCATCTCTGATACTCGAATTTTTTCTTCAGCACAGCTTATAGTGAACCCCAGATTTTGGACAGTAGTTTAAGATAGAGCCACTGTCAAAAAAAGGGAAGATATGGAGCGCAAAAAATTTAGTAAGAAATTCAAGGCCAAGGTCGCACTCGAGGCGTTAAAGGGTAACAAAACGGTAAATGAACTTGCGGCTGAATACGGTGTTTTTCAAGACATTTGTGTATCCGGTTTGAGCTACTACAACTAGAGGGGTTTCCTATCCCGATTAAGTTTAAGTTACTTATGTCTGGATTGGTTAGTATCAACCTACATTTTGGAAGTAATTAGCCTCGTCTAACTTCAGTAGATAAGGTGCGACAAATCCTTTGTACTCTTTCTTTTTTGCATTCGATAAACCCTGCCACCCTGTCACTTTACCTCGACATTTTATAGAACCACACATGCACTTCACTGGAAAATAGTCAATTCTATAATTTCTCATCGCATAATCGAAAGTTATTTCTTCATTAACACTGATGTCTTTTATTGTGACATAATCATGTGCGCCTGTTGCATTGGTACTGATACCACAATTGGGTCCGCAGGAGTGGTTAACCTTAGTTATCAGTCCAGCGTGAAAAGCATACTCATTTTCGCCAATCTGTGAAGCATGTGAGTGATTTCCATTGAGCATTTTTTCAATAACGCCAATCATTACTATGTCACCAACCTTAAATGATTTGGTGGCAAAAACACCCTCTCCTTTTTCAGAAGTTTTTCTTAATTCATATCCTGTTATCATGATTTTCCCGTTAATCCTAAACATTATAAAAAACCGAACAGCGCTGGCGTTGAGCCTCGCAGAAAGGGGAAGCGTTTTGTGAAGCGAAGCTCAACGCTATCGCCATGCTCATTGGCGAGGCAAAGTGTCCAATGGAGCATTTTGATACTCATTGAGCTTTTAGTTAAGTAGTTAAACCAGGAGGCGATGAAACCAAATAAGGAGAAAGCCCAGTGTGCCCCAGGACATTCTCTCTTGCTGCGCAATTCACCTTGGATCTTTACGATAACACACATCCCAATTACTGCGGCATTAATCTACATACAAAATCACTTTATGTTTGTATTGTTGATTAGTTTGCTAAGGTTCTCCTGCATAAAGAAACCCTGCTTCACCTGAGCGTTTATATAACCTTCTTGAATCTATACCCGTGGTGATTAAAATTTAGGTTCTGAGTGTGTGACCTATTCATTTTCTGACAAGGCGAAATGACGAGTCATAGTCTGGCTATTGCGAGGAATTTCAACGTAGCCAGGGAATGAATAGGGCGTGCAATCACATCTAAACCTTAATCTATACGGGTATATTCCTCGTTTTCAGGCCAGCGAATGATAAATCGGGCACCACCTAAAGGAGAGTTTTCCACAGAGGCTTGTCCTCCGTGCCACTGACTGATCCTTTGCACAATGGCCAAACCCAGGCCGTAGCCGCCGGTCTCACGATCACGACTTTCATCAAGGCGAGTAAAGGCTTCGAAGACACGTTGACGTTCATTTTCGGGAATACCCGAGCCATCATCATCAACACTGATTTGGTAGTAGCCCTTGCTGTGTGTAAAGACAACAAGGGTTTTTTTTTGCGCGTAACGCTGAGCATTTTGCAATAAATTCCCTAGCATCCGAGCGAGTAACCGAGGTTCGAAACGGGCATAGACAAGCTCTTTCCCTTCTATTTTATAGTCTATAAACAGACTATTTTTACCAATTTTTGCCTGTCTTATGACTTCAACTAGCCATGGTTCGATTTTTTGGCGCTGAAATTTTAAAGTTGGTTTTTCACGGTCGAAACGAGCGTAAGTCAACAGTTCGGCAACCAGTTGATCGAGTTCGTCAATATCTGCATTCATACCTTGTATATAGCGTGCTCGAGCGACTTCATCGGTAGAAGAATCCAGCATTTCCATACCAAAACGAAGACGGGCAATCGGCGTTCTCAGCTCATGAGATACCGCATTGGTCAGTTCCTTATGCGAAAAAATTAACCGTTGGATACGTTGAGCCATGCTGTTAAAGGTTTTAGCCAGGCGATGCAACACTGAGCGCCGGGGCAGGGGCGCACGCACGCTAAAATCACCCTGACCAAATGCCTCAGCAGTCACGCCTAATTGCCGGAGGTCACGCCACAGCGGATAGACCCAAAACAACACGGCCAACGCAACTAACAATGCCAAAACCAGCATCAAAATCGTTTGTAAATAATTCAGCGTCAAAGGTTCATCGAAAGGGCCAATTTTAATTACGTAAGGACTTTCAGAGAGATGCCGATAAAGAAAATCCTTATCTTTTTTTTCTATATCTTGCCAAACGATCTCGCCGTTGAGCAGAGATTTTTGCAAGGGCGCGGGGAGTTCAATTTTTTCTTGTAATAATAAAGTAACAGGAAAGCTGAAATGATGGCTGAGCTTGGCCATTGTACTTGGCCAGTTATTTTGCGGTTGTTCTCGTAAGCTCATTTCAATGAGGTTGAATGTACTGTTAGATAGATATTGGTTTTCTCTATAACTCGATTGTTCAAATGGAAATTCCAAAACCCACCCACTATTTGCAATACGTTTATAACTATAGCTGGCGCCATAAACTTCGGATATCACCATCGATCCTTTATTCAGTCGATCTTTCTCTGAGGGCGCAAGCGTAAGCGATTCAGCAGCAAGCAGTTGTATAGAAAATCCTTCACCCTGATTCACTTGATCAACTAACGCAGGCCATTGTTTTTGTGGTATGTCATTGAGGCGATTTTCAATAAGAAAAAATGTCCCTTTGGACAGGTCACTAAAATAGCGTTCCAGTGTACCTTGTAGAATATTACCGAGATTAGCAATGACGATAAAGTAAACAACCACCGCCAGAACAAGAATGGAATAGAGCTTGATGAAGAGGCGTCCCATCGTTATCTTATCTCCAGGCCTCTTTGACAAAAAGATAACCTTTGCCACGAATTGTTTTAATGCGAAAAGGGCGGTTGCTGTCGTCTCCTAATTTTTTTCGCAAGCGGGAAATACGAATGTCTACGGAGCGATCGAGGCCATCATAGCCAATGCCTCGCAGTTGATCCAAAATAGTGTCGCGGGTGAGTACTTCCCCAGCATGGGTTGCGAGCAGCCACAATAATTCGAATTCGTTGGTGGTGAGTTCCAGTATTTGCTCATCTAACCAGGCATCACGAGCAGTAGCGCTGATGCGAAACCGGTCAAAATGAATGTTATGTTTATTATTATCGCTATATTGAGTGTCTTGAATAGAATGAGAGAAGCGGCGTAACAGAGCACGAATACGCGCTAACAGCACTCGAGGTTGAACCGGCTTGGTGACGTAATCATCGGCTCCAATTTCCAGGCCTACGACTTGATCAATATCCTCATCTCTGGCCGTCAACATAATAATTGGCCCCTGGTATTTCAGGCGTACGGTTTTACAAACGTCTAATCCATCCTGTCCCGGTAACATTAAGTCCAGAATAACCAGATCAGGGCATTCGAGAAGGATGCGTTGGCAGGCTCGGTCACCTCGATGTTCGATGCTCACATTCATCGCATGTTGCTGTAAATATTCCTGGATAAGTGTAGCAAGCCGAACATCGTCTTCAACCAGTAGTACCCGAATATCAGTATCCGAAGAAGAATAATTCATGGACACATTTTCACCTCATTTCGGCCATAGATGGTCTCATATTCTAGATGATCGTCTATGGCTAAATTGTTGTCGCTGTGTGTGATTTTTGTATCAAAACATAACGGCTATATTCATACAGAAAAAATAGGTGAGTGAAAATCAAAAATAATAATTAAATAATTTCAATATGATCGTTGTTACCAACTCACAGGTTCATCACTCGCAGCAGGTGTGGGCGGTCGTTCTGGTATGGGCATTTCTTCTTGTGCTTCTGGGGGGAGGGCCTCTCTTATTTTTGCGAGTGCGGATGCCGGTGCGGTTTCCTTAAGAATATCCGTTGCGATTTGGTGGCCTAAGCGGGTAATGAGATCAGCGAGTGGATGCGGTTTATCCTCTTGGGTAAAGAGGTTGTTATTTTTTTTGATTGTTTTAAACCAACGTTTTTGATCAGACCAGATAATCTTCCCTGTTGCGCTTTCAACCAACAGATAAGAAAGTTCAACCTCAGCTCGTTGCGCTCCATAACTAGCACCATAAAAAGCTTTTTTTCGATGATTTAGCGTAAAGCGATCAATATGGCCAAGCAGCATAAAATCGGCGCCTAATTTTTCTCCTAATCGACTGGCTTCGGTTGGGTTGACTTCGCCTGATGTCCAGAGATATTGCTCTTGATCGAGCTCCTTGTCAAAGTGACGGTTAAGTACGGCGTAGTATTGGCTCTGAACCAAGGCAGATTGAATGGCTGTGGCGAGTTGGGCGGCAATACGTGATGGTGGAGAGTGATTTTTATCAATAGAAAATATTGCGCCATCGGTACGAAATGGCAGGGCAGCGATGGTTTGTCGCTGATCATCCGGGACGACTTGTTTGTAAAGGGGAATGAGAGCCTTGATCGTCACTTGCCAATGGTCATCTTTATTTTTTGGTTTTTTGACCTCAAGCACGGTATAGCGTTTGATCCATCCTCTGCTTTGGGTATAGGTCTCGACAGTGGGGGCAATCTTGCCGCTAACATGAAGAGACGTGTCAGTTGAAGAAATCACATTGAGATCGAAACGGAGTCCCTTCGTTGTGCCGGCTTCAAGACCTCGTACCTGTTGTATGCTGTCTAAAAGTGCACTGTTTAATGCTTCTTGATAAGTGTTGCCGAAGCCCTGGCTTTGTTGCTCAATTTCGTCGGCAGCATAAAGTGGTGAAATGCCGCTAAAAAAGAACAGAAACAAAGGCAACATGGTATAAAGCAAAGAGGGTTCCGCCCCTTTTTTCGGGTTACAATGACGATTCACCTTCTATATCTCCTTAATTAATAGTTAGGGGGTGACTTTCGGTAGCTCGCTAGAAAGAATATCCAGGTTGGGTAACATAATAATTTCTATGCGGCGATTGAGTGTTCGGCCTTCTTCCGTTTCATTATCCGCTCTTGGGCGGAATTCACCAAAACCGGCAGCAGAAATGTTTTCAGGGGCAACATCCATAGCGGTGAGCAAATGAACAACGGTCAGAGATCGAGACGTTGATAGTTCCCAATTACTAGGAAATCGCGTACTATTAATGGGATTGTTGTCAGTATGTCCTTCAATCTGAAAACGTCGATCCGAAAATTGACTCAATACCGCAGCAATTTGAGCTAATGCTTCTTTACCTTCGGAGTTGAGATTAGCGCTGCCACTTTTGAACAAAACATTATTGGGTAGATTAATAACAATACGACCTTGTTCAATACTCACCGTTAATTGACCGCCATCAATCATGGTTTGTAGTCGATTAACAAATTGTGCATATATTTCATTCCGACGCTTCGTTTCAGCCTCAATATTACTCAATGTAGCCATTTTCGCTTGAGATTCAGCAAGACTGTCCTGAAGAGCCTGTTTTTTTGTTTCCAAATCGGTGAGTTCATCTTGAACGGCTGTAACTTGTATTTTTGCAGATTCTAATTCCTGTTCTATTATCATGAGTTGCTGTTGATTACGTTCAATTTCTTCTTGGGCTTTTGCATTTTGCATCTGGGCTGCTTTCAATTCTTGCTCTGTTTTTGCAATTTGCCCTTTATTACGCGTAATCTCATTCTGGGCGCTTTCCAAAGACTGGCGTATGGCCTCCTTTTCTGCCAACGCGGTTTCAAATTTGCCGCTGGATACGCAGGCGGACAACATCATTGCAGAAGACATACCGATGATAAGCAATCTAATTCTCATGCTCGCTCCTTGAGTCTGTGAGGGGGATTCCTTGAATTTGTTCTCTGAATGATCCTATCAGGTTTTGTGATCAAGACCTATATTCTTACGTCTTGACCTGCAACATCACAAAAGCGCACTTCAACGTTTAAAATAATCACGGGGTCAAGAGAGGAAGGGTCAAAAACAGACTGAACAATACTGCGATTTGAGGATAATTAGAAAAACTTGTGAAAGAGAGTGCTTTCTTCCACAAGTTCTAAACACTTTAGCCGTTTAAACAAGGCTCGTATGGCATATCTATTTTTGGAATATGGCTGTCTAGCCATTCTTTTACAAAAGTCGTCGTTTCTTGGGTAATTTCAGCTTCACCTGCATGAAATTTCTTTTGTAAATCAGAACAAATGGCAATAAACTTTTCATGCTCTGCCTTATGGGCTGCAAAGCCACTGTAGTTTTTTTCTTGCATGATACGTTCTTCGTGCTGAAAATGTTCTACGACAAAGTTGATTAATCCGTCCAAGTGTTTGCCAATGGTTTGCTTATCACCACCTGGTGCTGCATCATGCAGCGTATTAAGTAGATTAAACAGTGTTTTGTGCTCTTCGTCGGCAAAATCGACTTGCGTTCCGTGTTGTTCTTTTGTCCATGTGATCAACGTCATTGTTTCTTTTCCTCCTTGTGGGTTGTTAACCGCCGTATATATTATAATTTATACGTATATATTATATAGGCGTATTAATTGTACGAGAATTGGTTTGTCCGAGTCAACAAAGATTTGATTTATTGAATTGCTCAGGCTAGATCATCGAGAAGGTGTTCGCGATTTTTTATTGGCATTGGCTACGGTGTTCCAACTATGTAGTCGTCCAAATTTAAAGTAGTAAAATATAGCTTTACCCGGAAGTTGATAAATCCATTGTTCGCGTTCAGCCCAAAAAGCATTGGTGTCAACGGTGGTTGTGGGGTGGCCCAGTGCGGCAACGACATCTTTTTTCGACATTCCCAGAGTCACTTGTCCAACTAAAATGGCTTTTTTGTGTTTAGCCAGAAGCTTGGGGTTAGCGAGCACATAATCCTGGCGACGTTCTTGTGCCTGACATTCGGGATTGCAGACGGTTTGAGTTGTTGCGCATCCACTTAAAAAAAGCGAACAGCTTAGAAACAATATTAATATTGTTTTTTTCATGCTTGGTATGATGTGCAGGGTGTTAATGATACAGAATGGCATATCGATAATCTGGGTTATATATATTACTTTCATTGTGCTTTATTGTGGGCTGATTCTAACTTTAATTCTTACAAAAATGAAATTTCCATTTCAAAAAATGGCGTGCAGGTGATTTTTTATTAAAAAATATGTCATTCTGCTTGCACTCAATCCAGTGCAATCTGAAATATTTT
>JAADHS010000197.1:0-7226 GCA_013151745.1 Gammaproteobacteria bacterium
GGCGTGTTCAGAAAATCGCCGTTCAACATCGGTAGTAATTCCGGTATACAGTGACGTATCAGAGCACCGAATGATGTAAACATACCATTCGCTTCCAAAGTCGGGTTTCAAATTTTGCCCCCTAATTGCATAATCCATAAAATAATAGGGTCAGCACTTCTGTCAGCTTGCTGCGAGACGTGATTTGCCCTGAATACTGACAGCGGCCAACTGAGCCCGTCAAAATAGCCTTTACAACCTACCAACAGCAGATAACGTTAAACAGTACAAGAGAAACTGTCGAACAGTTTAGGGCTAAATTACCAATGTCATTAAGTTAACAAAAAACGGCGTACCGTAGGTTGGAAACAAGCAAAAAATCTTAAATGCTGCAAACCTTTGCGGTAGATTTTATGATGCTGTGATTCGTGGTCGAGTCGCGGAACAACCTGCTCCACCAAATATAAACCAATGGGCTCATTCAGATGAATATTTTTAGCGTTTAATTCACATTTGATTGCACTGGTCCGCATTGTACAGAATATCACAGCATTACGAGGTGCCAGCATAATGAAACGTATAAGGCAACGCACTATACAGGCCATAGCGGCCAACCCGCAGGTGAACTTTTCAGATATTAACAGACTCTCCAAGAGGTCAATATACTGGAGAAAAAATCAAACAGATAAAAAAACGCCGCTGAATTTATTCATTCAGCGGCGTTATTCGTGGAGTCATCGTACCAATATTATTTCTTGGCGTTACGCTCCTGCACTTCTTTAATCACATCTTCTGCGACATTCTTCGGACACGGTGCATAGTGTGAGAACTCCATGGAAAACTGGCCACGGCCAGAAGTCATGGTACGCAGGTCACCAATGTAACCAAACATCTCAGCCAGGGGCGCACTGGCTTTAACACGCACACCAGTCACTCCGGCTTCCTGACCTTCGATCATGCCACGGCGACGATTAAGGTCACCAATCACATCACCCACATGGTCTTCCGGTGTGAACACGTCCACTTTCATGACGGGCTCAAGCAGCTGGGCACCGGCTTTCGGTATCGTCTGACGGAAAGCATTTTTGGCGGCAATTTCATAGGCCACGGCCGAGGAATCCACAGGGTGGAAACCACCGTCGGTCAGGTTAACGTGTACATCCAATACGGGGAAACCAGCCAGCACACCTTCGCTCATCATGACTTTGAAGCCTTTTTGCACAGCAGGCCAGAATTCACGCGGCACATTACCACCGGTCACTGTGGACTCAAAAGTGAAACCACTGTTCTGTTCACCCGGCTCAATAATGTAATCGATCTTGGCAAACTGACCAGAACCACCTGTCTGCTTTTTATGGGTGTAGCTGTCTTCCACACGCTGCGTAATGGTTTCGCGGTAAGCTACTTGCGGCTTGCCCACTTCCACTTCGATACCGTGGGTACGCTTGAGGATGTCTACCTTAATATCCAGGTGCAACTCACCCATGCCTTTGATGATGGTCTCGCCGGTTTCTTCGTCGGTTTCCACACGGAATGACGGATCTTCCTGAATCATCTTGTTGATGGCCAGCCCCATTTTTTCGGCCCCACCCTTGTCTTTCGGCTTAATGGCAATGGAGATAACCGGATCAGGGAATACCATGGGCTCCAGCGTGGCTGGATTTTTCGGGTCACACAAAGTATGGCCAGTCCGGGTATTTTTCAGGCCAATAAAGGCCACAATGTCACCTGCCTGGGCAGAGTCCAGCTCAATGCGCTCGTCAGCATGCATCTCAACGATGCGGCCAATACGCTCGGTTTTGCCTGTGAAGGTATTCAGCAGGCTGTCGCCTTTTTTGATTCTGCCGGAATAAATGCGGGTAAAAGTCAGGGCACCGAAACGGTCATCCATGATCTTGAACGCCAGAGCACGCAGCGGCTTGTCGGCATCAACGATAGCAAACTCACCGGTCTCATTACCTTCCAGGTCCACTTCTGGCTGCGGCTTCACTTCCATGGGGTTGGGCAGGTAATCCACCACAGCATTCAGCATCAACTGAATGCCTTTATTCTTGAAGGCCGAGCCACAATAGGTTGGGAAAAAGTCCAACGCAATCGTGCCTTTACGAATGCATTTTTTGATGTCATCCAGAGCGGGCTCTTCGCCTTCCAGATACTGTTCCATCATGGCATCATCGTGCTCAACAGCGGCTTCGATGAGTTTTTCCCGCCACTCTTCAACCAGATCGGTCATGTCGGCAGGCACATCTTCAATGGTATATTTGGTAGGGTCACCCGACTCATCCCAGACCCAGGCTTTCCGAGTCAGCAGATCAACCGCACCACTAAAGTCATCTTCTTCGCCGATGGGTAGCACCATCACCAGCGGATTGGCACCTAGCACATCTTCAATTTGCTTGACCACACGGTAAAAATCCGCACCTAGACGATCCAGCTTGTTCACCAAAATAATACGAGCGACTTCAGATTCGTTCGCATAACGCCAGTTGGTCTCAGACTGAGGCTCCACACCACCTGAGCCACAAAACACACCCACGCCACCATCGAGCACCTTCAATGAACGGTACACTTCAATGGTGAAATCAACGTGTCCGGGGGTATCAATAATATTCAGACGATGGCCGTCCCACTCGCATGAAGTAGCAGCGGATTGAATAGTAATGCCACGCTCCTGCTCCTGCTCCATAAAATCGGTGGTGGCCGCACCATCATGTACTTCACCCAGCTTATGAATTTTACCGGTGAGCTTGAGGATACGTTCCGTCGTTGTAGTTTTACCGGCATCGACGTGCGCGAAAATACCGATATTTCTATAGTGGGTTAGATCAGTCATGAAATAAGTACTCTGAAGTTAAATTTTTTGCTGTTTGTCCGCTGCGCTGCCCCGCAACCGCGATCAGAACACACCAGCAACAAAGATCAATACCTGTCGCTGAAAGTGTCACTAAAAACTAAACGGTGAATATAAACTCTGGTGGGGACGAGAGAAATACGAGCCTCCGCCCACCTGCACCCTATAAAAACGGGGAACGCATAGTAGCATGCTGTTTTATATAGAAAAAGTATTATTACAAATATTGGGGGGTTTGGTATTTTGAGGCATTAATAATCAATGACTTACACTGCGGCTGGACTTTGAAGCCAAGTCTCTGTAATCGCCACAAACAAAATAGCGTTGTTACGCCATCCAGCGTACAACAAATATTGACCACTGCTACCCCCAATTACTACTAAATACTTGAGAAATATTCTGTACTTTATTGTTATTTAATAACTTAATCCCTCTTGGGCTCACCTGCATGGTCGCAAAAAACAGTTCCTGCTAGAACACAAACCTATGAAGGCAAAAACTCTATGGGATAAGTGACCGTCACTTTCTTTACATTTTGAGCACCAAAATCAAACTGTTTTACCCGGGCAATAATGCGGGCCTCCAATTTGGCATTTTGCAACTCACTTGAAGTAATTCTGACACTTTCCACTTTTCCCGAAGGCAAAATGGTAATTTCAAGTACAATTTTCCCTTGAATTCCCGGTTCACTTCGGCGAACCCGGCGATAAATAGCATGTAATTTGCTTTTATTTTTATCAACAACATAAGCAATATCCTCTTCTGAGCGATAGTTTCCAACTCTTTCTTTTTTTGCCGTCTTTACCTTTTTTGTTGCTGCTGATTCAGCTTGGCTTGAGTCTTCGCTGGCACGGGCTGTAATTAATTTCCGCGCTATCGCGCCTTGCTCACCATCCAGTTTTGTCGTACCAACAACTTCCGCTAGATGCTCTACCGGTTTTACATCACCACGCCCCTCCATTGACCCAGCCAGAAGAATTTCAGTGTCAACCGATGCAGCTTGCATCGTCTGTGTGGTTGATTTTTTGATGGGGTTGCCCACCATTGCATCAATACTCGATGTATCCATTAGATCAGACAGCTCCGCAGCAAGAGCAATCAAGCCACTTTCACCTGCTTTTTTACGTGCAACCTCCTGCTTTTCAGTTAACTTTATTTCCTTTTTTGGCTGTTGCCGTTTTACGACGGGCTTGGGGACGGGCTTAGGTTTGGGCCTTTCAATTTTTTTAGGTTTTGGTTTAACCACTGGTTTAACAACAGGCTTAGGTTTATCCAATATAAATTTGGCGATTCTATCCGGTATATCAACTTTTGCGCGGCGTTCTTCCTCAGGGACTTTGATCGTATTAAAAAACAACCCCACTCCCATAAACAGCGTAAATATAAACAACGTAAACCATACAAAGGGTTTGTCATGTTTATTTTTTGGCTGCCATGCAAGCGCAAGGCTTTGATACGATGCGGTACTCATCGATACTTAGCCTTTTGCCTTCTGAAAGGCCGCAAACGCTATCGCGGTGTAATCAGCCTGACGACACGTTGCAAGAATTTTGCGTAACAGTTGATATGAAATATTTTCATCGCCCATTATTGTAATGGCACGGCCTATTTTTTTATCTTCTGAAGTTATAAGCTGGCGCTTTGATGCCTGAAATTTTAACTCTTTTTCCAGTTCAGCAATAATTGTTTCTTTGCCTTCTAATAATTCAGAAATGACAGCAACCCGCTTACCTTGAACCAACACATCCGTTTTGGTGATTGTAATGATCAATGTCTCTTTTGGAACATTATTCGCAACAGAGGTGGGTAATGTAATATCTTTACTGTTCGGTAACTGTGGTGCACCAGAGCTAACCAAAAGAAAAAATACAAGAATAGTAAAAATATCCATTAACGAAACAAGATTTAAACCGCTGCGGCTATGCAGCTCTTTGAAGTGGTCCATCCTTTTTGAACGGCTGGAAAGCTTTAAACTATTCACTTCTGCTCCCCGCCTTGATTATTTTCCGACACATCTGTTTCGGCATCCCCGATGGAAATATTGGGAAATAATTCGATAGTCTCCACCGTCAGGACTGAAACAACATCTGCTGTGCGCACACGATCCATAACATGTATTAATGTTTTATAACTGATGGAGGGCTCTAAAAGCAGTGTAATATCCTGCTCATCAGGAAAGCGTGTTTTAATCTCCACCAACAAATCGGTGAATAAGTCCCACCGTGTTTCTCCTTGACTTCGTGGAAATATTTTAATAACACCAAGGTTTGCATCACGTATATCAAAACTGTTTTCACGCAAAACCAACTCCAGCTGAAGTTCAACTTTTTCCTGAGAGTTTGCCTTGGCATCCAGAGCGGGTAAATTCAGCTCTAATACTGTCATCCGTGAAAAGACAGCGGTGATAAGAAGAAAAGGAACCAATATCACCATTAAGTTCATAAAAGCCGTGATATTCAGCTCTTCTGCTTCATGAAGATGTTTTAAAGATGATTTTTTCATTTTTGACGGCTTTTAATCTCTAACCATCAAATTAATTGACTTGACTGCCGCTTTTTCCAAACTGTCCACAAGCCGTGCCGTTTTTGTGACCAGATAAGAATGTGCGAGCAGCAAAGGAATCGCTGCCATTAACCCAAAAGCGGTCGTATTCATGGCCACAGATATACTCGCCGAAAGTAAATCCGCTTTTTCTGCGGGGTCAGCATGAGCAACTGCGGTAAAGGCCTGAATCAAGCCAACGATGGTTCCAAGCAAACCCAGCAGAGTGGCAACATTGGCAAATGTCGCCAAGTAATGTGTACGCTGTACCAGGTCCGGCATGGCGTCCATCATGCCCTCCTCCATTGCTGCTTCAATGATTTCCCGGCGTTTATTTTCACTGTGTCGGGAAAAACCGTAATTCAAAACCAATGTGATCGGTGTTTTTACAGACTCTGTTAATTTCATCGCACGACCAAAGTCCAGCGCCTTTAACATCGGAGTCAATTGCAGCCAGATTTTATTGGTTACTTTACTCGTCTTACTTAAGTAAAAATATCGTTCCAATGCGATTGCGACACCAATGGCAAATATCCCTAAAATAGGGTACATAAATGGCCCGCCTGCCTGGAATAATTTAACAATTTCCATCAAAATACCCTCTTAACTGTGTTTCTTCATGGACAACCTATGCGTAATCCAAAATGCTGATTATATAAATATATTATCTCGCTTCATAATAACAATTTATGGTTCGATATCATTACCCTTTTCATCAAAATCAAAACATTTGTTGATTATCTCTGGCAATACATTACCCATACCAACTCACCTCATTCTTCGATTCTTTCAATAGTCGGGGGGAAATCTTCATAACTTTGATTATTAAGTATCTGGTCAATTTCATCCAAAAGATGTTTCCGCTTTAAGCGATATTCTTCAAGAACAATCCTTTGGCTTGAATAAGCTTCTGACAACTCGCGTAATTCTCTTGAAAGTTCTGGAATATTCATTATTATTTCTCACCGAGATCCCGGACGACGCGAAAACCTGTATATTGATCAGCATTTCCAGAATGGTTTGATATCGTCAATGCAGTACACTCTTCCATCGACGATTTATGTGAACCACCAAGAACAACAAACCTTCTACCTGTTTCAAATGCAAATTCCCGGGCATTCCCTGCATAGTTAACCAACCCCCATCCATTTTGTTTACCTGTAACGGTTTTAACAAGTGAACCTCCTTTTTCAATACCCCGCGCACTTAATTGACAATTACGATTTGGATCAAGAACGTACGGTTTTGATTTAGAGGCGTATACCCATTCTTTTTTTGTCGGTAGCCTGTATTTTTTCTTCGTATTTTTACTTAACCATTTCAAATAAGCTGATATGGTCGATATTTCAATATTGGTTGCTGGCAAATCAACAGATTTATCGGTGCGTAAATTACATTCTGAAGAAACCTTGCAAAATTCATTTAATTCAGCGAGCGATGTTTCGTATTTTCCGATGGCAAATGCCTTGACTCCAGAGCTGGCAGGTACAACAACCAATACAGGCCCGACTCCACCATTTTTGAGTTTATCGCGACAAACTGCACGATCACCCCGCGCGCCCAGCCCCGCAATTGAAAGATTACAAACATCTTTTTCTTTTATGGCAATTGCCATCAAGGCAGGGTTATCTTTAAAAATATGCAGAGCGTAACGTTTTGCATCAAGTGCATGTTCAGGAAAATGCTCCCCTATAGAAGCAATACACTGAGCTAATCGTGTTGATAATGTATTTTCGATACTCATATATCTTTTATAATCCAGGTCACGCAATTTAGTGATCGCAATATTAAAGTCACGCATATTCAGCTTTGATGAACATTTTAATTGTTGATTGACATTTGTCAGCGCCACATC
>JAADHS010000197.1:7235-24665 GCA_013151745.1 Gammaproteobacteria bacterium
CCGGTGTTTTTTGTTTTTTCTGATAATTTTTTTTCCTTTTTATTGGCTCTTTCACTCGCCAGCCGTCTATTTCGTTCAGCACGCTTTTTATCCTGGGTTTCCTTTTTTTGTATTATTTCCACCAGTATAATTTTTTCATTATCTAAAAAGTGACTGTTATCCGTATAACGATAAGCATTTTCTATAAGGGTTTGTGCGCGAAGATACTGGGGCTCTTGCACAAATTCTTTGATTTTATTTACATATAAATGATAAATATCTTCTCGTGTGGATAAATACCACTCGTCAGGCTTCCCTGAAAGTATTCTCAAAATACCCTGCACTTCACTCCAGAGGCTTTCTTCCCACTCATTTGTAAAGCTGGGTTTAGCCAGTAATTTCTCAATACTTTCCTTGTAAAGGTTATAGCGTATATTAAATTCCAGCTCAGTCCTGATATCAGACTCCGAAATCAGCGGAATTTGCGGTATAACAATATTGTTTTGTGTATATGTATAATATCCAACTCCGGCACTAACAAACAACAAAAATGTCACCAACATAAATTTTGATTTTTTCTTGAACGTCAACTGCCTATAAAATACATCGACAGACTCACTGCGGTCTTCACGTTTAAACGATAATGCTGCCTCTATCGCTTTCCATTGACGTTTGCTGATATCACTTATACGTTTTGGCTTGAGCTTTTTATTATATGCTTCATCTGCTGGCAACCGATTGAAGGGATGCTCTCCTGAAAATAATTCATATGCAACGCAACCTAATGCATATATATCATCACGAATATCAGGCGTTTCCCCTAATAACATCTCACGGCTAGCATATGCAGGGGTTAATGCGCCTAGGCCACCTGCATCAAAAACAGTCTGGTCTTGTTCTTTCCCGGTATGCCGGTCGATATTTGCAACCGCCCGCGCGATACCAAAATCAAATATTTTAGCCACTCCTTCAGTGGTGACAAAAACATTACCGGGCTTGAAGTCTGAATGGACAATATTTTCAGAATGCGCATGTGCCAGAGCCGAACACATTCCAGATAAAATATCCCATACATCATCCCGTGGAAGACCGGTCGCCTGATATTGCTTGATCAACTGGTCCAGTGGCTTTCCTTCCATGTATTCCATGGTCATAAAAACAACATCGCCATCCCTGTCAAAGTCATAAACTTTTACAGTATTCGGATGCGCAATACGTTGAGCCTTTCTGGATTCCCGTTGAAGGGCAATAAATGCCTCCGGGTGAGTCTTGAATTCTTCACTCAGAACTTTGATGGCCACATATGGGTCTCTGTCTTGAGCTTCGACTTTCAGGCGGTCCTTGGCTTTGTATACAACCCCCATGCCACCAACACCTAAAATACTTTCAAGTAAAAAGCGGTCTTTTAATACTTCTGTGTGTTCATCTTCAACTGTATCAGTAACAGGTTCAGCATCTGACGTTACCGCAGTATGCTTTATCTGTGTTTTTGACGACTCATCATTTTTTTTATTATGGTGTATATTTTGGGTGGGTGACTTAAATCGTGTTGCATCTATTTTTTCATCACTTTCACTTGGTGACTTAAATTGTGTTACAACATCCTTTCCAGAGTTCTGAACAGGCACTTTAAATCGTGTCGCATCATTATTTTCAGGGCTCTGCGCAAAGGGTTTAAATCGTGTGACATCACGTTTTTCATGGCCCTGAGATTCTGATGCTGTCGAGCCATCAGACTCGACCGTATTTTTCCGGTGAGCTGATATTTCGCCATGAATGCGCGTTCGCCCATCAGCAACAGGACGTCCGTTTATTGTTTGTGGGTTCGCCCCCTTTTTCTTTCCGGGGTCGTCAGGTTTGGTCATTATAAAATGAGAGTTGTCAGTGAGAGATATTATTGATTGGCGGTGCTACGCACGCCTTTGACCAGAACAACAGATACATTATCAGAAGCCCCATTGTGCAAGGATGTTTCAATAAGATTATTGGCTGTTACTTCAACAGTATCATCCTGCAAACAGTTTATAATACCCTCTTCATTAATAGCGTTGTACAACCCATCGGTACATAACATAAATGTGTCACCCACATTGACATCAAAAACATCAATATCAATATATAAATGTTCACATGTACCAACGGCCCGGGTGATCACATTTGCATCAGGATGGTTTTCTGCTTCCTCCATTGAAATTGATCCATGCTTCAACAATTCAGCAACATGACTATGATCAACGGTAATTTGTTCAATACCACCATTCCGATAGCGATATAGCCGGGAATCTCCCGCCCATAGACAAACACCAATACGGCCTTTTATCAAAAGAATGGCAACAGTACTACCGATAATACGCCCTTCAAGCATAATTTCAGAATACTCAAGAAGCCGTTTATTAACATCCAGAATTTTATCTTCGATTGTCGAAACAAAAACATCCAGGTTAACTTTTAGTTCAATGTCGGCAAGCATGTTTACAATCATGCTGCTGGCAATATTTCCTGCTTCGTGCCCCCCCATCCCATCGGCAACCGCCCATAGATTAATATCCGGCTTTGAAAATACAGCATCTTCATTAATTTTTCGCACTACACCAACATCTGTTGTTGCCGTACTGAGCCACTGCACAGGTCTTCTTATCGTTATGTCAGTCATAGTTTATTTTACAGAATAAGGTTGCGGCCAACCCCAGTGTGCCCATTGCCCATCCAGCATGGCAGATAACTGATTGGCAGCGGGTAAATTTTTAACGCTGATAACACAAGGCTTAATTTTCTCAGAACCACGAGTAGCCCAAACGCTATACGAAGTCATTGTTTTAAGCATAATAGAATCTAAAAAACAGGAATAAACAGATGCTGGAGATTGTTCATCAAATTCTATATCCATCTGTATAGAATGGCCATCAACCTGATGTCCTGTTTTTAAGTAACTCAATGTAAAATCAACATTAATATTGTTCACTTCATCAATAAGTTGATCAACTGAAAATTGCTCCTCCAGTGCTTGCAAGGCTAATTCCTCAATATTTTCAAACCAGTGGGTATGAAATGAAATAAATTCCAGAGGGTTTAGTTCCGGCTTAAGCGGCATAACAATTGAAAAAGGATAATATCGACCGACTTGATCAACACTTGGCAACATAATTCCAGCCCAGTGTTGTTTATCAATAACACCCGCTGAAAGAACAAAACGCCAGATTGGACTCGTCAAATAAGTATCGAGCCATTCATCCCCCATTTGCTCTTTTGAACTGGCAACATACAACTGTAGCCACTCATCCCAGGTTTTAAGAAATGTAGCAGGCAAATTTCTATGCACAAAGTCTCCATGCATAGGCAGCTTTCCATAAATACCACATTGTTGTTCAGCGCCCATTTATATATTTTCTCGAAGCTTGAATGCACTTAATAAATTATTTTTTAATGGGTTATTAACGCTCTTTGCTTTAATTTGATAAGTAATTTCATGCTTAATCGGCTTAGGCAACGGAGATGATTCCCACGTATCCGGTTTTTCATCTGTAATATTATAGGTAATTAAATAAACATTGGATTTTTTTGTTTTAGACAGCTTTGACTGATCTAACAATTTAAACCAAGCCCATGGCCCGTCAAACGCTCGGGAATATTGCCGTTCATTTAAGTCTTCAAAAATAATACGGACTCTGTTTTTATCATCACTGCCAACCCACGTCAGAGTCTTCCAAAACTTGGGTCCATGGCTATATGAAATATTATTTTCACCCACTTCCAGCTCAAAGCGAACATCATTTTTACTCATCAAATAAGGCTTTAACTGAAACGTCAAACTGGGTATTTCTGCATTATTTCTAAAATAAATTCTCTGAATAGCCAAAGCCCTTTTTACCTGATTAATGGATTGCTGTGAAAGACCAAGGTTGTATTTGTCAATGCTACGATTTTTCCAGCCATTACGTGTACTGATAAACGGCTTGATGTATTCTTCACGGAACACATCAATAGTACCACCCGGCTTAAAGAAATCGATAAAATCAAGTAAAGCAAGTTCATCTTTTGATGACTTAGTCAGTGGATATCGCCCTGCCAACGCCTGCCGATATGGCCGATAAATAGTTGACTTCCATTCTGAATTCACATGTTGGTGTGCAGATCGTAAAATTACCCGCCAAGTTTCATCCGCTAATGTTGTCAGCCAACGTTCAATCGGTTTTGGTGTATTTTTTGCAAATGCATGTAATGATGAAATAGCATTTCCAGCGCCACTCTGGTACCGAACCTTAGCAACCTCAAAAGCTTTTTTGGCTGGGTCCGGTGCTAATGTTATTTCATTCACGAATTCCTGCAATTGGGATACCTTTAATAATACCGAGCTAATAGGTGCAGGCTTCCGTGATGATTCACGCAACATAACATTGATGTTTCTGAACTCACGATCCACCTTTGTCCAGGGCACTTTCGTTACCGCCAGACTTGCAAGTTCCCCGGATACACCGTCTTTATTATCATCTTCTAAATTGGCGGCCAGCTGACTGGAAAGCTCAGTATTGTTGGAGCCAACTTCAAGAATAGCAAGCATAGGGGAATAAACCGGATCCGTGAAATTTATCAATACATCATTTGCGTGTTTCAGGTTTTCAAATGGCTCGACATTTAACGTGCCATACACTTTTTTCCAAACTGCGTTGTATTCTGACAGATAGTGGTCTTTAACTTGCTCACTCACCTCTCCAAGATCATCTTTTATAAAGTCCACCCGGGCTTGGTCATCATCAGACAACAACCACTTTTCACTCGTGATACTGGATATAATTTTTGAATCAGATGAAAAATCGATATCATCATAAGCTTCTTTAGTGAAAAGAATCGGTATCGACAAGTTCATTTGTACTTCTCGGGTGGTGATATAGTTATCACGTACGGACTCACCAAATTCATTTAAAAGATCAATCTTTTGAGTGTATACCGGATTTGTACGAATACGTTCATAAATGCGCTGAGAGGCTGGTACACGCAGTAAAAGGCTGCGCGTTGATGAAACTATCTGTTTATTCAGCTTTTCAGGCTCCAGCTCAAGACTGAGTAAAGCTCTCAGATGACTTAATAATTCCTGTCTTTTAGTTGCCTGACCTTCCAGTTCATTTTTCCATTTTTCCGAAAACCAGTTTTCCACAAGTTGCTTGTCCATATGCGCTAACTTGTTAAACATGACATAGGTTCGAAATGTACTGTAAAGGTCACCACCTCGGTGCCCACGTTTCAAATGGGTTTCCAGTTGTTTCATCAGTTTTGGAAGAAATAGATTTTCAAGCTGGGAGTAGTAGGCTGCATTGGCTGCATCATCCACATTACTATCATACATACCGAGAGCAGACAGCCAGGGATGTTCTTTCTGATCATAAACCACGCTTGCTTTTGCCAGGGCATTAAGTGCTGGTAAAGTATTATAAATATTCCCCGTGCGTATATTGTATTTTTTCTTCCCTGTATTAAATTCAGTAATATAGGATTCCACTTCCTGCATATACATTTCATTACGGGTAAAACTTCCAGCCCAGACAACAGACATCACAACGGCAATGCCTGCCATAGCGACATATGCGGATCTTTTTGACCAGGTTATGAATTTTTCATATCGTCTATTTGAACCCACCAACTCTGATTCAGGAAATATGACATCACGAAAAAGCTGTCCCAAAAAATAGCTTTTACCTTGGCTCATTGGCGGAGCCATAACTTCACGATTAAAACCAAAATTCGACGAGACCGAAGACATCAAACGGTCTACTGGTGTGCCATCCTGAGTGCCACTGGTAAAATATATACCTCTTAAATACGGTTGATAGCGGAACCTATTTTTAATAAATGCTTGTCGGGTAAATTTCTCAACAATGCCCTTCAGGTTTTCCATTTGCTGTGGAAAACCCTGAATGGCACCCCGCCGCCTCACATCTCTTTCTTGATGGACTCGCCACAAAACTCTTTCATACAAACGTTTTATAATATTTCTATATTCGTTATCCAAAAACTCAAAATCAGGTGACTGCGAGTATTTCGGCGCATTGGGAAGAGAAATCCCCCAAACCTGTTCACGGTCATCCCTTCCCATATCTTCAAAAAACTCGGAAAACCCGGAGACTAGGTCACACTTGGTGAACATTAGATAAATTGGAAAGCGAATTTCCAATTTTTCCATCAACTCATCAATACGTGAGCGAATGGTATTGGCATGAATAATGCGTTCTTCTTCGGTTTGGGTCAAAAGGTCTTGCAGACTAATGGCAATTATTGCGCCATTGATGGGTCGCCGACGACGATGTTTTTTCAAAAGCGTTAAAAAACCTTCCCAAGCCGAGCTGTCAACGACCTTATGACTATCCTGAGTAGTATATCTTCCTGCTGTATCAATAAGCACAGCATCATTGGTAAACCACCAGTCACAATTACGGGTGCCGCCTACGCCATGCAATGCCCCTTTACCAAATTGTTCTGCCAAAGGAAAATTTAAACTTGAGTTAATCAAAGCTGTTGTTTTCCCGGAACCGGGTGGACCAATAATGATGTACCACGGTAACTCGTATAGCGCTTTGGTTTTTCCTCTGCCTTTAAATTTTAACTTTTTGAGTGTTGTCAGAGCATGCGTAAAACGCTCCCCTATCTGTTGCATTTCTTCGGACGTTTGATCAGAGAGAATATCATTGGACTCTGCCGATGGATTGTCCTGTAATGCGGTAACCAGCTCATCATTATTCTTATTTTCTTGTCGTTGAACGCGTAAGTTATTGAGCCCCCAAAGTACAATCATGATGATGATGGTCAGCAGTCGTGCTGTTTCCCCTCCTAGCGGGGCATAATTTTTTTCACCAAACTTAAAAGCTGGACCAACAAACCAAATGAGTGCTGAAAGTATCAGCAAACCTATTATTGAAATAACAACTCTATTTTTGAAAAAACTGATAACGGATTGCATATTTTTACTCAGATTGACAATAGAAGGTTACTGCAAACTAATTTTTTTCTTAGTAAGATCAGTTGTCGATATTTCGGTTAATTGTTTTGCAACATCATTCGTTGACTCATGCATCCAATAGCGTAAGCCGGAATAGCTTAGAAGCATTATTCCGCCAATAACACTCGCGACCACCCACATCGGAACGTATTGAGTCAGTGTGTTGCGTATTCTGCCCACGCCTTCCCAGCTCGGTGACAAGGTGCGCTCATACTCACCACGCTGCCTACGAATTATCTGAAACAGATCATCGCGTAACTGTTCAAGCAGGTCTCTCCCCCGATGCACAACACGGTACTTACCTTCATATCCCAGGCTGAGAAAAATATACATCAGCTCCAGAATATCGATATTTTCAGCGGGAGCATTGCGCATTCTGTCCAGTATTATAAAAAACTTTTCTCCGCCTTTCGTTTCATTATGAAATACACTTAGCAGTGTTTTTTGAGTCCATGCACTCTCCGCACCCCAAGGTGTATTAAGGACGGCTTCGTCAAGAATGGTGCATAATAAATAACGGGTCGCCAGTATAATTTCCGGTTTAATCCCCGCTTCTTTTGATCGTTCTTCAAACAACTTAAGCTCACTCACCAATTGCTGGTGTAACCCTCCTACATTGGCATGGCTCACTGTTTCCCGTGTTTTCGTAAATACCGCAATAAGCATTGCTGAAGCATTTATCAGGGGATTAAGCCCGAAAACGGTTTGAAACTGAGTCGCATTAAAATCGGTATTTTGAGCGTGTACATTGTTTGAGGGTGGATACTGCATGTAAGACGGGTTTTGTGGTGCCGCAGCTGGGGGAATAGAGGGCGGCGGCATGTGATTGCTCGACGCCCGCCCTCCAGGCATTGGGCGGACAACAGTACCATCACCCTTGTTAACAGGCTGCCTGAAGACAGTTTTGTCTGGATTATCTGAAGACATTAATTACTCCTGAAAGATGTACACAAACTACTGTCTGATTGTCCAGAGCTCAAGCTCCAACCCAGGGAAATCACCACCTATATGTAAGGCAATGCCTCCAGAATGCCTAAGCTCTTTCCAGTAATTATTGTTTCGCTCAAACTCAAAATATGTGTGACCCGCATGATAGGGTATTTGACGAGGGGCAACCGGTAATACTTTTAAGGGTATTCCCGGCATTGCAGCATTAACCAACTGTCTGATGCGATCCACAGGACCGACTTTTACCTGGGCAGGAAAAAGTGTTTGAATTTTATTTTCGGGTATATCTGCACGTACGGCCAGAACAAACATAGCACTGTCAATCAGCGTACGATCTGATATTTGTGCGACACGAATGCCAAACTTTTTCTCAACAAGGGGAAGTGCTGTCGCAGTTTGCTCATAAACCATGGTGAGACATTGGCGCAGTGAATTGATAATAGGAACAAATGTTGTTTGTAAATTATCATGCATGAAAGGTGGAAAAACCGGAGGGCGTTTATTGTTTGTAACAAACGTTGACAGCTCTCCCACCATTTGCACGACTTCAGAATACAATTCAACGGGATGCAACCCCTGCATTTGTGACAAATGCAGGGTTAATGGCTCAAGTCGGTTCACTAGCTGCAACAACATGTAATCTGCAATTTCAGCAGTCCCCCCACGCTGAGTATCCGCCAGACGGCCTGCGATAGATTCTGCACGATGATGTAACATGCCTGCTAATTCAGACAGAAACCCGGAAAGTTTCACTGATGCATGACAGTCAAAACAAGTCGGGATATATTCCTCATCCAACAGTATATTTTTATCTTCCCGCGCTTCCGATATCCGCAAAACGCCGATTCCTGCATAGCCACTCATGTCATCGGATTCTAATAATAGGCGCATCCTGAGCTTCCCAATGTCAATTTCGGTGTTATCACCCCCTTCTATAGAGACATCTCTGGCACTCTGTTTTGAAGAATAATAACGTGCGAGTCCCTGTGTTTCGTTTTCAGGTAAAACATCAATTGCCCCAGGGCGCTTAACGGGAATTGCCAGATAAACAATTTCATCATGCGTATTTTCGGGAACTTCAAATACAGGCGGCAAGTCATTTTGGTCAGGAAAACTGAAAGGGGTCCCATCAGGAAAAACACCTTTGCCATTTATGAGTGAAATCTTCCCCAGTTTAAGCAGTTCCTGATCAATTTCAATATGGTGTATACCCCAGCCGTATGCGCCATATGCCGCGCACTTACCATCAATATAGCGTTCAACATAACGCTCTTGCTGTTGAAAATGATGAGGATTGAGGAACATTCCCTCTGACCAAATGACTTTATTATCTAATGACATGAAATCCTGCCTGGGGTTTATTATGCGGGTTAAGTTTTTTGTTTATAAAAATATGTGTTAACACAAACACTACAATTATTGCATTGACGACCAGCCAGTAGATTGTGGGAAATATTCAGCGTAAAACCAATCGTTCTGAATTATCTGTCTTCGGAATCGTCGAAGTTTTCTGCATCGGGTGCCTGATCAATCATAAGAATTAATTTATTACTCGATAATTTTATATCTGCTGATGAACTAAACACGTTAGTTTGAGCAATGGGTATGATTAATTTATATTCTGCATTTTTATATTGCAGGAATTCGGCAAAAAACCCGACATATTCTGTTTCTTTATTTAAAACGAAACTGACTTTCCGGTTTTCTCCCGGCTGTATCGGTTTAAGCTGTTGTTTGGCTACCAAATCAGCGCCCAATACTTCAGCGTCTTCTTCATATATATCAATAAAGTTTGCTTTTTTAAATATATTGGGCGATTTGAGCTCGTACATTCTAATGATAAGCGGTGACGAAATTTTATTATCATCTGGATTGACATCAGCATCGACAGAAAAGGTAATAAGAAGGTCCGAGTCAAGATCCAGCATTCCGCCTACTTTTGTGTTGAGTGCAGTACAGGCTGTGCCTGCAAGGAGCACAAGACCTATCATTGTTAATCTAATGGTATGAGATGAATACATGATGCTTCCCTGATATTTAATACTGATTTTCTAATAATAATGTTTAATAAAGTATTTATTTTTTATGCATGTTTGTTTTTCTTGCAATGACTAAACGCTGCATCTGTTCTTCATATGCCTGTACAAAGTCGTACCCAAATAAATACTGGAACGAATTATCCAGGTTCCCTGCCAGTTCCGTATGGTACGCCTTGTAGGATTCCCAGTTTTTTCGGTTTTTACCGAGTTGGATCAAACTGGATTTTTTATATTTCTCAAATCGTTTCTCTAGTGTGTCCGGGTCAAATCTTTCTAACATGCCTCGAAACGCGGCTTGCATTCCGGCAAGCACCGCAACCTGATGCTCGGCAATGCCTTGAAACCCTTCCCGTACCGCTTCGATAGGTTCTTTATAGGCATTATTATCTTTAATAAACATATTTTCCATTGCATCATCAATATTCGCCGAGAATTTTAACGGATTATTTTCTACGGGCTGTATGGTTGTCACATTAATTCTAAATTCTTCCTTGATTTTTTTTCTAAAGCTCAGGACTCGCATCATCCCTTCCATTGTTTCCCGTACCAATAAGCCGACCGTTTCACTAATTTCCAGCATTTTATCCTGATCCAGGTTTTTTTCCGAAAACCCCAATGCTTCTATCAATGTTTTGTCCATTGTGCTGATCGTACGTTTCTCTCCCTGCCCTTTTGGGTGACTACTGACATTCTGTTTTTTTGCATGTTGTTTGAGCCGGGCAATATCAGTCATTAATTTTTTGTTTTCATTTTCCAACGCCAAGTATTCATTTTCCAGTTTTGCTAACGCTTCCACGTTTGAAAAACTGTTATCAGGCAAAGGATCAGCCGTGCTTTCAGGTGCTGGCGCACTATGGCCGGGAGAAGCAACCGGGGTCGTTAGCAACTCGTCATCGTTCCAGTCATCAGGAATCATTCCTGTTTCTATATTTGAGCTTGGCCAATCGATTGCATCATTCACCGCTACACCGTGATCAGCCATGCTATTGTCGGCAAACGGATTATTTTGGACGGGTGCTTGATTATTATCGGCACTTGCTTTATCGAATGCTGCCAGTGGGTCGGTTTCTGCCATGTCAAACTCCGACATTGCGTCTGACATTGGCACATGATTGATCATAGCCGGAACCGCGAATGGGTCATTTGGTGCCCCCCCCTCCTCCCCAGCTACGTCACTAATATCGTTAAACAGACCTTGATCTGCTGGCCTGGTTAATAAATCATCAGCAGTGGTATGAGTACTCTGAAAATTGACAATAAATTCGTAGTCGCTGATGACAAAACGATCTCCCTCGGAAAGGATGACTTTATTCCCCCCCCCCAACGGCTCTGACGAGCCATTAACAAACGTCCCATTGGTACTGACATCGATGAGAACATATTGTCCATTTTCAAAACTGATTTGGGAATGCACAGATGACATGTACTTATCGGGGTCACTCAATACCCAAGTATTATCCAGACCACGCCCCAAGCTGCCCCCGCTCTCAGAAAATGTGTAACTCATTTCACCATTACCCACATTCTCCGGGGATTTTATAATTGTTATCTCAATCGGCATACACTAAACACCCTACGCTACCTGTACATTTCTATTAAACCCGCAATATACCTGATTACACATCACCATTTTTCTTTATTTTCAGCCAAAGGGTATGGCTGCGCAATCCATACCGGTGCAGCCTAATGCAGCATATTTCTGCTCAAAAAAACCACAATATTAAGTTAAGCCTTTGTATTTACTTACTAAATATAAAATACTTTCGTTCCAAAAAGCAAGATTATCAGATGCATAGATTAGAACTGCGGCTGTGCGAACCGACTCAAATAGTGCATATGACCACTATTTTACAGTAGTCAGATACTCTATTACTCATTACCATGATGCTCCGGCCATATTGAGAAGTCACCTTCCATTTGTTCCGCGATTGCACACTAGCAAAAAGCGCAGACCATTATATTTCGCGCTGTGCAAGGCTTTACTTAGCTCCCACGATACCTTATAAACAGCACTAGTTAATGGGGTTAAGTGGTTAAATTTATTAGCATAACGTGATGACATCGTCACGAAGTCATCACAGAGAGGGCGCGTGAACTCGCACTGCACCAATTATCTGCATCACAAACGACGGGTTTGCAATGCACAAATTTGATTAAATTTATGTGGGCTTACTATCTGTGTATAATTGTGCAGCTCTGGAAGTCTCGGGGTCATTGCTAATGCATCCCCAATTTCTCAAAACAATATTCAAGTACAAGCTCCCGGTGAATCGGGATTGCGGGAGGGTAAATGTCATCATCAGCACTTATTGATATCAATACATTGATGCAACCGATATCTGAAGAAAATGCCGTTGGTGAAGATATTCGGAACAACCCTTCCCTCTCATCATTGTACTCAGAAATAAAAAGCGCTCGAAATTCCGCAAGAGCCGCTGAACGTAACAGCATGTTTGATGGTGACAGTACGGAAGCCATTGAAAACTGGAATAAAATTTCGACACTTGCCCCCCAAATCTTAACGAATGAGGCCAAAGATCTTGAAGTTGCCTGCTGGTATACAGAGGCACTGCTACGAAAAGCAGGTTTTCAAGGGCTCAGAGGGGGGCTTAGTCTCATTCGGCATTTAATCGAACAATATTGGCACGAAGGTTTATATCCACAGGAAGATGAGGATGGCATTGAAACGCGCGTTGCCGCAATATCCGGCCTGAACGGTGAAGGCACTGATGGTGTATTACTTGCCCCTATTCGAAGTACTTATATTACCGATGATGTCCAACCGGGCCCCTTCAGTCTCTGGCAATACAAACAAGCTGTTGATATAAAACGAATTTCTGATGACAAAGCCCGCTCGGAGCAAATATCAAAAATCGGCTTCAGCATGGACGATATCGATCGGGCCGTTGAGCAGTCCTCATCCACGTATTTTGGGGACCTGCGGGACGATGTGACGGAATGCCTCACGGAATATCGACACATAAACAGTATGTTAGGCGAGTATTGTGGAAGCCATGCTGTACCACCCACCAGCAAAATCACTGAGCTTCTGGAAGAAACGCTCGGCGCAGTCAATCATATTGCAAAACACAAGTTCCCGGTGGCTCCCGTTGCCAAGGATGATTCATCCGACGACGAGCAAATCCCCCCCCACGAGTCTGATACTGTCATTCCTGCCGGTGTCCCCGGCTCCCGTGAGGAAGCTTTTCAGCAACTGGCCAGTATTTCGGACTTTTTCCGTAGAACAGAACCCCATTCACCCATATCATATATTCTTGACAGGGCGGTAACCTGGGGTGGAATGTCACTCGATGAATTAATCAGTGAATTAATACCGGATTCATCCTCTCGCACAACCTATAGCTCGCTAACCGGTGTGCGGACGAACGACGATTAAAACAGTTACAATTAACAAAACTCAGATCAAACAATTACTTACATAATGGTTATATACGGAGGAATACACAATGGCCGACAGCATACATGACAAATTAAAACGGGTACGGAAACCACGCGTGCATATTACATATGATGTGGAAACAAACGGAGCGGTCAGCGAAAAGGAGCTTCCTTTCGTAATGGGCGTGATGGGCGATTATTCCGGAGACAATACCAAAAACAAAAAAGCACTAAAAGACAGAAAATTTTCACAGATAGACCGTGACAACTTCAATGAAATCATGGAAAAAACAGCACCCCAATTAAGCATGAAAGTCGGCAATACTTTGGAAAATGACGGCAGTGAAATGTCAGTAGCACTTGATTTCAAAAATATGGAAGATTTTGAGCCCCATAAAATTATTGAGCAAGTTGAGCCATTAAAAAAACTCATGGAAACCCGTGATAAATTGCGAGACCTATTAAGTAAAGCCGACCGGTCGGAAGAGCTCGAGAATGTACTGGAAGATATTTTGAGCAATACAGAAGCCCTGGCATCGTTATCAGGTGAATTAGGCACTGCTGATAAAGATGGTGGCAATGATGAAGGTGACAAACAATGAGTGAAGAACAAAAAATAGACGCACAGGAAGAAACCGAAGCCGCCGCAGAAGTCAGTTTTCTCGAGCAAGCGATTGGCGCGACTAAACAAACGCCCCGAGATGAAACCGAAGAACTGCTGAAAACCCTAGCTCAGGAAGCCATGAAGGGAACGGTTACCTGGGACAAAAATCTGACAGTCACCATTAATTCAGCCATTGATGCTATTGATACAGCGTTATCAAGCCAGCTCTCTGCCGTCATGCAGCATGAAAAATTCAAAAAACTGGAAGGTTCGTGGCGCGGACTGAACCACTTAGTCATGAACTCGGAAACCAGCTCCCAGCTTAAAATTCGCGTCATGAATATCAGCAAGACTGAAATTGCGAAGGATCTGAGCAAAGCCGTTGAGTTTGATCAAAGCCAAACCTTCAAAAAAATATACGAAAGTGAATTTGGCATTGCTGGTGGTGAACCCTATGCTGCTTTGATCGGTGATTATGAATTCTCCTCACACCCGGACGATATTGACCTGCTTTCCAATATATCGAATATTGCAGCAGCGGGTTTCTGTCCGTTTATATCCGCGACGGCACCTGAAATGTTTGGATTTGAATCGTTCACAGAATTATCAAAGCCCCGTGATTTAGAGAAAATTTTTGACTCTGCTGAATACATCAAATGGCGCAGTTTCCGTGACAGTGCTGACTCCCGTTTTGTCACTCTGACCATGCCGCGTGTCCTTGCACGCCTGCCCTATGGCCAAGATACAAAACCCATTGAAGCCTTCAATTTTGAAGAAGGCAGTATTGATAGCCATGGACGACAAGTGAGCCACGAACACGATAACTATTGCTGGATGAATGCCGCATACGCCATGGGAACCACCCTGGCTGGTTCGTTTGCCGAATACGGCTGGTGTACCAGTATTCGTGGTGCCGAAAGTGGCGGTAAAGTTGAAGGGTTACCCAGCCATGTCTTCATGAGTGACGACGGTGACATGGATCAAAAATGTCCGACAGAAATCGGCATTACTGATCGACGGGAAGCTGAATTAAGCAAACTAGGCTTCCTGCCATTATGTCATTATAAAAATACAGATTACGCCGTTTTCTTCGGTGCGCAAACCACACAAAAACCGAAAAAATTCGACGACCCGGATGCCACCGCAAATTCGGAAATATCGGCTCGCCTACCCTATATTATGGCAACGGCACGCATCGCGCATTTTTTGAAAGTCATGGCGCGTGACAAAGTGGGCTCATTTATGGAAGCCTCAGAAGCTGAAGAATGGCTTAATAAATGGATATCCAACTACGTTAATAACAGCCCTGATGCCAGCCCCGAAATGAAGGCACGTTACCCTTTGGCAGAAGCTTCAATAGAAGTCAAAGAAATACCTGGACAGCCTGGCGTCTTCAGCGCCATTGCCTGGATGCGACCATGGTTGCAAATGGAAGAATTGACAGCGTCACTCAGACTCGTTGCCAATATTCCTAAAGCGGGTTAATGCGATCAACTGCTCTCAAGGATGAGAGCAGTTGGCTTTATTAGCCAATCCAATAATTTACACCCTGTTAGTCCTCTGAACTAATGGTAGATCCGTGTCGAAAATACAACAACAAACCTCAGCGACTAAACAAACACATAACGGGATCGATTTTGACACTATCCTTTCACAGCCAGCGTATGTCACTAATTTAAACGACTTTCTTCAAGAGAAAAATGATGTTAAAGCATTACGCTATGCTGCTGAAACATTTATAGCAAAGGGAAAACTGACATCAACATCAATCATCAAAAACACATTGCTTGGAGTCATTGCAGATATAGATGAAAAAATAAATACGCAATTAAATGAAATAATACATCATCGCAAATTCCAAAAGCTTGAAGCATCATGGCGGGGACTTTGGCTATTGGCAAGACAGGCTGATGGCAAACAAAATATTAAAATTAGAATACTCGATATTTCCTGGTCAGAGGTTGTAAAGGACATTAACAGAGCCTTAGAATTTGACCAAAGCCAATTATTTCATAAAGTATACAGTGAAGAATATGGCACACCGGGCGGCGAACCCTATGCCGTCATTATTGGTGATTATGCAATCAGCCACCGGATATCAAAAAACAGTCCACATGATGACATAGCGACACTGGAAGGAATGGCGCAAATTGCAGCTGCTGCGTTAGCACCCTTTATTACATCAGCTTCCAGTGAAATGTTCGGAATGGAGGATTTTTCAGCCTTAGGACTTCCCTTTAAACTAAAAACCATTTTTAGCCAAAAAGAATATATAAAATGGCATGCTTTACGGGAAAAAACAGATTCGCGCTTTATCGGATTAACACTGCCTCGGACTTTAATGAGACAGCCCTACAGAAAAACACCGGGAAGCCACAAAGGCATTTATTTCTACGAAAAGCCCGCTAAAAATGGCGAAAGTCACCTATGGGGTAATGCTTGCTATGCATTTGCAATAATACTTATTCGTGAATTTACCAATGTAGGCTGGTTCGGGCATATACGTGGAGTACCGCGCAACTATACTTCTGGCGGTCTTCTTACTGAATTGCCTGTTGACCATTTTGAGGCCGACACACAAGCCATTGCCCATAAACCGATTACCGATGTTGTTGTCACTGATGCTGCTGAAAAAGAAATAAGTGAACTGGGGTTTATACCCCTGTGCCAGGCTTATTTATCCCCTCATGCTACCTATTATAACAATCAGTCAATTTATAAATTCACCCCACACAAACAAGCCTCTGCAAATTCCAATGCACAACTCTCCGGAATGTTACAGCATGTATTGTGTGGCTCACGTATTGCACACTATATAAAGGTAATGATCCGGGATAAAATTGGGTCTTTTACAAACGCCGACCGCTGTGAACGTTTTCTGCGGGACTGGCTGCTTGAATATACCACAGGCAGGGAAGACCTTGACTGGGAAGAGCAGGCGCGATACCCATTAAAGGAGGCTTCAGTACGTGTAAAAGAACACCCTGCACGGCCCGGGGAATACCTGTGTGTTATCCACTTACAGCCGCACTATCAGCTCGATCAAATGGTGTCAGAGTTAGAGCTTGTTACAGAACTCGCCTCCCTGGGAAATTAAACAATGGCACGAGTCGATAAAACAAAAAAATTACGCCCCTCCATTTTGGATCGGCTCTTTGATAATGAAACCCATAACAAAATAGAACATGACCCTGATCATCATCAGCTGTTAAAACAATTACGCAACAGCATTCGCCGGGATCTTGAGTCTTTGCTTAATACACGCTTTTATATTTCAGAGCCACCTGACAATTTTCCAGAACTCAACAAGTCACTATTAAACTATGGCCTCCCTGATTTGGCCACCGTTAATATTATCGATATTGAAAAGCGGAATGAATTTTCCCGAAACCTGGAGCAGACGCTCAACTATTTTGAACCCAGGTTTAAATCGGTAAAAGTATCTTTCCTGGAAAACTTCGACAAAACCGACC
>JAADHS010000117.1 GCA_013151745.1 Gammaproteobacteria bacterium
AACAAGACACATTAAATTGAGTTTTTTCGATTGAGGAAAAACCGAAAATGAGGTGCAGATGCGCGTGAAAACACCTAAATTCATAACGCCAGGTATATACTCACCGATAGGCTCATGAACGATCTCACAATCCTCTTGTTTTGGATAATAGTGCTGCGTGTGTGTGTTAGAGTCATATTTTCGTGAACGTGTGGTATGAAACGGACATAAAGAAACCAAGATAAGGAGAAAAGTCATGGAGTCACATTATAGCAAAATCGCCGCTGGCGGTAGTAGATTTCGGCATGTGATTTCGCAACGAACAGGGAAAAAAATAAATAATATTTTTGCGGCATTTATCTTTCTAATCATGGTGCCGTTTGCAGCGTCAGCTTATAATGATTCTATTGATGATTCGCTTGGCATAAACATCACTCTGTATTCAAATGATGGTGTCGGCAACTTCACGCTCCGGGTTGATGAATATTTCAGTTCGGATATGAGACCATTAGAATTTGATAAGGTCGATCCGGCTACGTTAGAGCCATGGGGAGAAGGACCTTGGTCTTCTACCTATACTGGCTCTGGTCTTGTCCCGGTTTATTATGGTAGACCATTTCAACAGATTCCTGGGGGTAGGGGATTGGTAACTTTGGATTTTCAGGGTATCGTAGATTCCGGAGGTAACCCCACCACAGGATTTGGCTCATCGCAAAGATCCGAATTGTTCATTAACGATCCAACCGATGCCGCGCAGTATAGTAGGTTGTTTAATTTTTCTATTACCGGGTTCGACCCTGCTCTGTCTTCTAGTGTAGACGTGGAGATGTTTGATTGCTGTTATACAGGTGACCTAGGTGTGGGAGACGGAGACTCGGCGTACGATTTCTTCTCTTTTGACCCCTCAGTTGTTGTTACTGCTACTACTCCTGCCCCGGTGCCCGTGCCTGCTGCAGTGTGGCTGTTTGCGTCAGGGCTTGTTGGGCTTATCGGATTAGGAAAAAAATCTAGAAAGAGTTAACCCTATCGCTACATAAAAAATTAGCCCACGAAGCTTTTAGAGTGTATTGCTTCAGTTGAAATTGGAGTACTCCAATTTCAACTGAAGCAATAATACATATGGATGTACAAAAACAATCAAGTGACTGCTCTCGTACATCCCTGTGCTACGCCCCATTTAAACATCCTGTTTCTCATAAATGATCATTTTTTCTACGTTTCCCTTGAGGGTAAACGCTGGAATGGCGGACTCAAGGGGCGAGCTGAGTAGTTACGTTTATTTTTTGATTTTCAATGCCAAAAATACGGCGCCCGATTGTCTTTGTACCAGCACGGCAATATTTTTACCGAAGGGCAAGGCCTCTACCAACTGCTCAAAATGTTTAGCATCCTTTACTTTTTTATTATCAATTTTCATAATAATGTCTTCTGGCAATAAACCTGATTCTAATGCGAGGGCGTGCAATCACACCTAAATCTTAATCGCTACGGTACCCTGCTGACGGGGGGACGATAATCAGAAAGGACATATGATGCTGTCTCATTTTGATCTGCGAGCCGGAATCCCTTTAGCCGCAACAATCCAAACACAGTCTATGGGAGAAATCTTAGTTTTCAAACAAGATGAACTGGCGGCTAATTCATGGCTTCGCGTCAGAAATGCCATTCATGTCGTAGATCGAGCGTTTATTGATACGCGCTATTGGAATCAACGTTTTCGAACATATCGTAGCACGGTGATCACACGCATGAAATCCATGATGACCTTGAACCAAGGGGATGTGCACTGGCGCTTGGTTGGGTTCCTCTGTCCTGATGGTGAAGAATATGAGTATTTGATAAATGATTTGACCCTGGAGCCTGGCGTGATTGCCTTTTTATATCATCGGCGCTGGGATAAGGAAAAATACTATGATACTTTCAAAAATGATTTGGCAGGGGCTAAGGCGTGGGGCAAAAGCCCTATTGCTATTGAACAGCAAGCTTTAATGGGCATTGCGACCGTATTGCTCACTCGTTTATTTTTACAGCGTCGCCAGAAAGATCTTCAGTTAGAAAAGCCAGATTCAACTCAAGATAGGAAACATCAAATCAAACAGGATCAGACCTATTTTTCATCTGTCGGCATAGCGTATCGCGCTTTCTGGACACAACTGTCGAAAATCACCAAGCAAGTCTGGCGTTTTCTAAAAAGTTGTTTTTTGCAAGAACATCGCCTAGCGTTCTATCAGCGACAGCTCAAACCTTTGTTACTCGTATTTGATGACCTTAAACTGGAAAACTGTTGCTGCGGACCATGCTGGTGAGCAGCAAGCACTGGATCGAGCGCAGTTTTATGAGGTAGGAGGGGTGACAAAATAACCTGGACAGAGGTGCAGGATATCGTTTCGTATTCAAGGCACACAGTGAATAGTGACCTCAGGCCGCTAGAAGGCGTGCCATAGAATCTATATCGGTTAAATTGTTATTTATTTCATTGAAAATATAAATGACGTTTTCTGGGTTTATCTCTAAAAAAGAAATGATGTGAGCGCATTCTGGATGCTCTTCAATGGTTTTTTCGGATATAGGACTGGCCTTGTTTAAGGTGTTGGACAGGTAGAGTAATAATGAATATTCGGCATGAATGCCAGTAAATCTGGGCGACCCGCACTTCAAATTACTGATTATGATTTCATCTGGAAGCTGCCAGTGTCTCATTAGACGCGCACCTGCTTCGGCGTGAGTAATAGCGAGTAATGTTCGTTCTCGCTCAATAAGCGATGTGTTGTTATCATTATCATTCAGTTCTTTGAATAATTTGGGTTGTAGATGGGCAATAGCGAGCAGTCCTATTTCGTGTAATAAACCTGCGAGATAGGCCATACTACTGGTGACATTTTTTGCCTTAGGTATACTAGGGGCGAGTTTTTGTGACATAACCGCACAACTTATAGCACGTCGCCAGAATGCTTCCGCACCTAAAGGCCCTTTTCTAGGGAGGGCGAAAGGTTTTGTTGTTGCTAAGCTAAGAGCGAGGTTTAAGACGGTATCGTAGCCCAGTACCCGAGAGATTGCGGATTCTGTATCGGCGATTTTCCCTTGGTAACCATACAAAGGAGATTTGGCGTAACGAATCACTTGAGCTGAGAGGCTGGGGTCAAGTTCAATTATTTTAGCTAAATTTTTAATGTTTTGATTGGGATTACTGCGAAGCTGGAGTATTTTTTGTGCAATTTGAGGTAATGGAGGCAACGACTCCAGTGTTTCAAATTGAACTCGAATCTTTTTTTTATTGATATCCATAGACCCCCTATTCCTTTCAGGGTTTATTGTCGCAGCGATGTTTGCTATATCCGTGGCATTTTATGCTTGAGTATTCAGAGTGTCCTGCTTGATGCATGACCAAGTGAAAACAATGAGTGATCACCAAAGCGATAACGAGTTGTGTTTCAACACCGCTAGGCATGAAGGGGGCGTGCCATTGTGCCTAAATCTCAATCTCTACAGGTATAATAGTCTAGCAAAGTGTAGCATGAACGGGGAGTGTGATTTGTTTCACATTTTGTGGTATAAATCTATTAACAAATTGAATTTTAAGTGAAAATTATAGGCAAGGTTTTTCGTAGATGAAAAATATGTTTTTTAAGCGATTTTTAAAACCAAAATGGGAGCACAAGAATCCTCAAGTTCGGAAACAAGCATTACAAGCCCTGGATGAATCTTTACCTTCTACCCAGGTTTTGTATGCCCGAGCGGCGGTTGAGGATGCAGACCCGGTTATTCGGCAAGTTGTTGTGCGTCAATTATTAGATATTGATGTATTGCAGAATGTGGCAAACCGTGACCAGGACGGTTCGGTCCGTCAAACGGCGAGTCGGCGAGTGGAACGCATGTTGACCGGGCAAGATGGGTTGAATCTGGATTTGGCGGCTCGACTGGCCTGGGTGCAGACTTCGGATGATCGATGTCTGTTGGAACAAATAGCGCGCTGTGGTAAAGAATCGGTTTTGCGCTTAGAGGCGATGGGGCGAGTCGGTAAAGAGGGGCTTTATGGCGATCTTGCGTTAACGGATCGGGATGCGTCAGTTCGCCTTAGAGCCGTCGGTTTAATTAATCAAAAATCAACACTTGAGCGCGTCTATAAGCAGGCACGTAATAAAGATAAACGGGTGCGTATGCTGGTTCAGTCTCGTCTTCAGGATATGGAATCGGAAGCGCAGTTACCACAGCGTTTAATACAAAAAGCGAAACAGTTTTGTTTAGAAGCAGAACAGCTTGCTCACAAATATACCGATGCAGCTGGATTTGAAAAGCAGGCATCAAGCTGGATGGACTTGGCGCAAAGATGGCAAAACTTGCTTAAAGAGTGTGAGATTGAGAACGAATACATCCAACGTTTTAAGCGGGTTGCCGACAAACTGAATGCCTGGCTTGCTGAAATAGATAAAATGAGGCAGGTACAAACTCGAGAGGTAAAAGAAAAAGAGCAAATAGCAAATAAACTGAATGAACTCATCGAGCCTTTATTTTTATTAGAAAGCAAAATGAACTCAGAATTTACGCCTTCGGCTAACCTGGTTGACGAAATAAAGGAAACGTTGCTTGATGTGCAGCGGCATTGGCATCAATTTACACAAACTGTAGTGATTGCTGAGGCACTGCCTCAACGTGATACCTATCGCGCAGTGTGTGCTCGTTTACAACATCAGATTAATAAGACAGAACATGATCATCGTTTGCGCGAAATAGAACATACCGAAGAAATGGTTAAAACCATTATAGGTGAATTTAAACAAGGTGTATTATTGTTAGAAGATTTATTACATAAAGGGGCGAGCAGACAGGCTGAAAAAATCGGCAAGCGCCTTGCTCAGCAGCTAAAACAGTTACCCGCGACGGAAGAACACAAGCTAAAAAAATTCGGTATCTATAAACGCTATCAACGTGCTCTTAATCAAGTTCAAGAACTCCGCGACTGGCAAGGGTGGGCCACGTTACCTGCTCAAGAGCAATTGTGCGAGACGATAGAAAAACTTGCTGCTGAGATATTAGCGCATGAAAATGAACCCGATTTTGATTTTGATAAAGTTGCGAAACAAATAAAATTATTACGGAAAGAGTGGCAAAATCTGGGTGAGGCTCAGGAAAAAGAAGCGGCTCAGCTACTGTGGGTGCGTTTTAATGATGCTTGTAACCAGGCCTATGCGCCTTGTCAGCTCTATTTTGATCAACAAACACAGCAACGTGATGAAAATTGTAGCAATAAAAATGCCTTATCTGAAACGTTGGAAAGCTGCCTGGAGAACATCAAAAAAAAGGAAGATATAGACTGGAAAAGTATCGATAAACAGGTTCGAGAGGGACAGCAAAAATGGAATGCGATCGGGCCCGTTAATCGTAAAGATAAAACCGCAGTAGGCCATCGCTTTCGTAAAGTTATGGCGGCACTACGCGATGAACTACGTGAAGAAAGAGAACGAAATCACAAAAGAAAATCCTCTTTAATTACAGAGGCTGCAAAGCTTTACGAAGCGTTGGAAACATCGAACAAAGACCAGAAAGAAATTCAACAAGCGGTAGCGGCGATGAAAACAGTGCAATTGAAGTGGAAAAATACGGGCATGGCGCGGGGTGATAAAGCATTGTGGGAGCAATTTCGTGCGATAGGAGATCGAATATTTGGTGAACGTCAGGTGCGCTATGAAGATCAAATTAAAGAGCGCACAATGAGATTCAACCATAAAAAAACGTTAACTATAATGTTAGAAAACATTGCAACCTTAGAAGAAGAAGAGCTCAAGCAAGCTCAGCCACAAATCAAAAAAATCAAACAAGAATGGCAGGAAGTGGGGCCGGTGGATCGAACTAAACAACAAGAAGTGGATCACAGCTTTAAACAGGCTTGCGAGCGTTGTGAGCATGCCTTGGCCATCCTTTTTCAACAAGAACAGCAACAAGAAAAACTGAGGATTCAAGAAAAAGTTGCATTATGCGAACATTTGGAAAATTTAGTCGAAAAATGTTCAAAAAACCATAATATCAGAGCACATATGCTGCCAGAACTTACTAATATTCAGCATGCGTGGCAAAAATTGGCGGTGTTAGTAGACACTAAATTAAATGTCGCATTAAATCAGAGGTACAAAATAGCTTACGAAGAGGGTGGGAAGTTTTGTAATTCAGGATCAGCTCAATCAAAATTTTCAGTTCAATTGGATGCAGCGAGACTTAAAAACTTGGAGCGTAAAGAGGCACTTTGTATTCAGATGGAAATCCTGGCGGGTGTCTCCTCTCCTGAAACGGCTAAAGAGCAACGGATGGCTTACCAGGTTGCACAACTGGCTAATAAAATGGCAATAAAGGCAATATCTGGCACAAAAGGATATAAACTACCGCAGATAGAAGAAGCAGAGCGTTTGTACTTTGAGTGGTTAACAATAGGGGCGATTCCCGCAAATAGAAGGGGGGAGCTTAATGAGCGGTTTACTGCAGCACACCAAATGTTTTTACAGCAACAGCTCTCGGAGTAGACTGTGAATCGAAGTTGGAATCGTATTATAGTTGCGTTGATCTTGTTTCTTACATGGTCTTGCGTCACCGCTCAGCAAACGATTGTTCCTTTACCGAAATTAACGGAAACGATAAAACAAAGTCAGCCCGTTACGGCTCAAATTGAGCCGTCGGTTCGCCGTGCTATTCCTCTTGTTGATAGTGAGTATCTCATTGGTCCGCAAGATTTATTACGCATAGAAGTTTTCCAGGTTGAGGATTTTTCACGTAGCGTGCGCGTGAGCTCAAGAGGGCATATTTCATTGCCTCTTATTGGCGTAATTGCCGCGACAGGATTAACGACGCCTGAGCTAGAGAAAAAAATTGCTGTCAAACTGTCTGAAGATTATTTACAAGACCCATACGTTACCGTTTTCATTGAAGAGTTTACCAGCCAAAGAGTGACTATTGAAGGTGCGGTTCGTAGACCCGGTATTTATGCGCTAATGGGGCAAACTTCTTTACTACAGATTATAGCATTGGCTGAGGGGTTTGACAGGCTTGCAGAAGTTGATCGAATTCAGCTGTTTAGAAAAAATGCGGCAGGAGAGCGAGAAATTTTGTTCTTTGATATTGATGCGATTAGAGCGGGTGAGCAACCTGACCCAGATATGATGGGTAATGATATCGTGGTAGTACATCAATCGGGGACAAAAAGCGCATTTAAAAACGTTGCAGATTTTTTGCGGGGTTTCATCTTTTTCGGTGGCACGCTATAAATAAAATGTCAGATTTATCAGAAGTACCCAAGCAACAGGCAGACACGGAAAGCAAGAGGCTTCCGGCCAATAAAGCGAATTTTCAGTTGGCCGATTTGCAGGGGCTCGATGTCCATCCCAATGAATTGGAGCTGAATCTGCGTGACTATTGGCAAATTATTCGGCAACGGCGATGGGTGCTTATTTTCTTTTTTATTGTGGTTGTTATGACGACAGCCATCGCATCATTGATGGCCACACCGACTTATCGCGCCAGTTTGACGCTGCAAATTGAGCGAGAACTCCCTAAAGTGTTGCAGTTTCAGGACGTTGTGCCGATGGAGTCTGCTCTCGATAAAGATTTTTATCAAACTCAGTATGAACTATTAAGAAGCCGAACTTTGGCTAAGAGAGTGATTGATCGCTTGGCATTGGCAGAGCATCCCCATTTTGGGCAAAAAAGTGACTCCAGTCTGTTGGTAGAGATTAAGGCCTTGTTGCAGGGGCGTGATGAAAGTCAAGCACCCAGCTCGGATCAGTGGGTTAAGTTATTTTTGGATAAGTTATCCATTGAGCCGATTAAACAATCCAGATTGGTAAAAATAGCTTTTGAAAATACCGACCCAGTTTTGGCAGCAGATATTGTTAATGCCCAGGCAGAAAGTTTTATTCAAATGAATTTAGAGCGTCGTATCGACGCGTCTTTCTATGCCAAACGTTTTTTGCAAGAACGACTATTGCAAGTGAAAGTGAAGTTGGAGGAGTCAGAACAGTCACTGGTCTTCTTCGCACGTGAAAATGAAATTATTAAAATAGATGATAAACAAACAGTCGATGTGCAAAAATTGAACGATGTGACTTTGGCTTTGACTGCAGCAGTGCGTGATCGAATAGCAGCGGAAATTTTGTATAGCAATACCAAAAGAGCGAAAGGGCATGGTCTTAGCAGTATATTGGAAAGCGAAGTCATACAGCAATTAAAGCAAACTAAAGTGTTGCTAGAGACTGATTATCAGGAGAATTTGAAAATCTATAAACCAGCTTATCCACGGATGATGCAGTTGAAGGGACAAATAGACAAAATTCAAGCTGAAATCGATAAAGAAGTGGCTCATATTTTAGCGGCGACTCAAGTTCACTATGAGATTGCGCAACAAAAAGAAAAAGCCTTGTCTGAGGAGTTGAATAAACTTAAAAAGAAAGTATTGTCAATGCAGGATAGCAGTATCGAATATAATATATTAAAGCGTGAGGTTGAAACCAATCGCGAGCTCTATGAAGGATTGCTACAGCGCATGAAGGAGGTAGGTATTGCCGGTGGAGTGACAAGTAATAATATTTCAGTTGTAGACAGTGCTACCATTCCAATAAAAAAGTACAAACCAAAAATCTTGCTTAATTTGATATTAGCCGCATTTGTTGGTTTTGTAGGGGGCATCGGCTTGGTTTTTCTCTTTGAACATCTGGACGATACTGTTAAGACGCCTGAATATCTGGAAAAACGTTTACGCTTGCCTGTATTGGGTATAGTACCGGTGGTTCAAGATGTTGAAATGACGAAGTTGGATTATGACGGGCAAATTGCGTTATTTTCTTATCATGATCCACGCTCAGGTCTGGCAGAAGCCTATCGTTCCGTGAGAACCTCGTTATTATTTGCGACCGCCTATGGCGCACCTAAAGTGTTGTTATTTACTAGCCCGGGGCCGGGTGAAGGTAAAACAACCTCAGCACTTAATGTTGCGATCACTTTTACCCAAACGGGTGGACAGGTCTTGATTATTGATACAGATTTACGCAATCCTTCCCTCTATAAACTGTTACAATTGGATAATGCTGTTGGTTTGACAAACTATCTGGCAGGTGATGCACAGCCTATAGAAGTTTCGCAACATACTGAAATAGAAAATTTATTTGTTATTCCGTCGGGTCCGTTACCGCCCAATCCAGCAGAATTGTTGTCAGGGGAACGGATGCTTGAATTATTAAAAGTGGCGTCAGAGAAGTTTGATTATGTGATTTTAGACGGGCCGCCTGTATTGGGTTTGGCTGATGCGCTGGTGTTAACTAATCTGGCTGAAGCGACGGTGATCGTTGTTGAGGCGGGGGCGACGCGCCAACGCCAGATGGAAGGGGCACTCAAGCGTTTGCGTACAGCGCAGGGTTCTATTGTAGGCGCTATTATGGCAAAATATCACGATAACTCAAGTGCCTATGGTTATCACCAATACTATTATTACCAAAGAGAAGAAAGCAATAACGCTTAATTATATAGAACACATGAAAAAAAATAGTCTCTCATCAAATTCAACAGTGCAAGGCGAAAAAACCGATTTAGACGTACTGCCCTCTCATAAAATCTTGGAAAATAACTCCAATGATGAAATATTAGCGGTATTGGAGTTAATCAGCAATGTCCTCACATTTTATAAAAACCCTGGGACTCAGCCCGCATGGATGCAAGTCAATCAACCTTTACCTGACCATGTTTCGTTATATTTACAAAAGGTCGCAGATCATGTCAACCCAGTAAACCTGGCCTTTGGTAAATCAAAGCCTGTTAATGATGAGCGTAGCGCCGCACTTTTTTTCGTGCGTAAAGTCTTGTTGGTCGAAGGAGCAGATCATTTTCGTGTATTGGGACTAAAAGCGCCTGCTTCCCAAAATCAAATTTATAATAATTATCGCAATTTAAGTCGCTTGCATTTTCATCAGAAAAAATCAGAGCAAGATCATGCCGCCGAAATGCGAATACTGGAAGCTTATGATGCACTGCGCGAGGCACCCACTAACAAAATGACAAATATGACAGAAGATCCTCCTTTTTTTGAAATTTCAGCTGAGCTGGAATTGGCTATTGATGTATTAGCATTTTATAAAAATCCGGAAACGCAACCTGTATGGATGCAAGCTACTCAGCCTTTGCCTGCTCATGTTTCTCTGTATTTGCAATATGTCGCCGATCAGATTACTCAAATGAATCTGCCCTTAAGTAATTCAGAGCGGGCTAAAAGTGGAAAAAAAGAACAAAAAGGACAAAACAAAAATTTTGAAGAACTAATCAGTGCCGCGCTATTTTTTGTGCGCAGAGTCTTATTGACTCAAGGTGCAGATCATTTTCGTGTATTAGGGTTGGATCTCTCTGCTTCATTGGATCAAGTTCAAAATAATTATCGTAATCTCAGGCGCTTGCACTGGAACCAGGAAAAATCAGGGCAAGATCAAGCGGTGGTCATGCGAATTTCGGAGGCTTACGTTGTACTTCGTGATCCGCAAGCTAAGAGAGCCTATGCCAATGAAACTCTGAGGCGTTTGGATCATTTTATTATTGATGATGATTTTAGCAGTGCGGTTAACCGAAATGAACGTCAGGAAGCTATTTTCGGAAAACCCAAAAAAGCTCCTAAATTCGTATACTTGCTGGTGGTTTGTGGCGTGCTTGCAGTTGTTGCGGGGGGATGGTGGTATAGCATGCAACAACGCGCGTCGATTTCGGAGGAACCAGAACCCTTGGCCGTGTTGCCCCCCATTGAAGAGAGCCCCACTATAGACATTACACAAGATGCAGCGCCGATATCAGATGAACCTGAAACGATAATAGACTCTGCTCTGGATCTTAGTAGTGATGATGAGTTAATACAGCGTTTAGACGATTTTGTGAATGCACCGGTAACGGCCACCGAAGACTTAGCCGTTACAGCACCAGAACAAGATCTATCAGATCAAATAGAGCTAGAAAGTACACTCCTGTCTGCGGAACCGGTAATTGAGCCTTCTGAAACGCCCCCCTCTGGTCGTTTTACTGAGCAGCAAGAACAAACAGCAAATTTTATAGACATTATTCGACTGATCGCTCAAGCGGAGAACCAGGTTGCGCGTTCTCGTCTGACCCAACCCAAGGGTGACAATGCTTATGATACTTATCTTGCCATATTAGACAAAGACCCCGGTAACGTCGAGGCATTACAAGGGTTGCAGCAGATCGCGCAAAAATACGAAATGTTGGCCAAAGATTGGCTGAAAAAAGAACAATATGCCAATGCACTTCGTATGGTGCTGCGTGGTTTGGGTGTCGCGCCAGATTATGAGCCGCTATTGGCTTTGGATGTGAAAATTCAGACAGCAATGAAACAGGCTGAGGGGGGCGGGGACTTAGAACCGGATACCCTCAGTATTCCAGCCCCTTCTTCTAATGAGAGTGAAGTATTAATAGATCGGGAGGCTATGGAGCTAACTGAGAGCGGCGGTGATTTTGAGCGAGATATAAATCAGTCTCGCATCATAGACTCTTCTAATGAAAGTGAAGTCTTAAATGATGCCGATAGTTTGGCAACATCAGAACAAGAAATATTGGACTTAGCTGAACCTGATATTAGTCACTCCGGTGATTTAACAACAGATGAATTAGACCTCTTACTTGTCGATTTTGTTGCCCTCTATGGAAAAGGCGAATTGGAACCATTTTTACACTTGTTTTCGGACGATGTCAAAACCAAAAATAGCAGCTCCAAGGTTGCGCTGAGGAAAGATTATCGATCATTGTTTGAATCTACCTCTAAACGCTTGATCAGGTTACAAGATGTACGTTGGAATATTGAATCTAAAGAAGCAATGGGGGAGGCAGACTTTAAGCTGACGATTGTAAAAAATGGTGAGGATATACCCCGTTCATATGAAGGAAGCCTGACCTTTCAGGTCTTTAAGGCTGACCGAGTGATTATTACCGGACTCTACCATTCACAGAAAAAAGTGGAGTAATAGCGATTTGTTCAGACTCGTATTCCCTCAGTAACTGAGCACCCATTCCTAAGCAGGTGCTGGGGGCGAGCCTATCGTTGCATAAACCTAGAAAACTCAGTACTCGCGTCCAACTGAGTCTTCTTAGGATAAAAGCAATAAACGGCTCTGAAATTTAATGCCACTGTAGGGTCTCATGCACATCAAACCAAGATATTTCATGATTGCTTGTTTAGTTTTTATTGCGTTCGCAGTGGCATGGCGTGTTATCACTCTTGGTATCAGCGCTCATTTTGAGCAAAAACTCAGTACGGAACCGGCCGTAGTCAATACTGTTTTAGCCTGGAACCCCAACAGTTCAAATGCCTTGTTTCAAGCGGGAATGCAAAATAAAACGGATCAACGCCTTGAATTATTAAAAAAGGCCATAGTAGCCAATCCGACTAATAGCCTGGCTCTAATGGCGTTATTAAAAAACAATCGAAAAAATATCTCTCCAGAAGAAGCAAATCAACTTCTTGAACTGATCATTGCTATAAGCCCCGCTAACAAAGATTTTAGATTGCAAGCGGCAGACTATTGGGCTCGCAATGAACAGTGGCTAAAAGCCATGCAACACTGGAACGTCGCACTAGAAATTAGCACGGAATTATACCCGCAAATTTTTTCCGTATTACTGGCGATTGCTGAAAAAAATCTCCATCCTGAATTATGGCAACCTATTCTTGCAACCCCCGCATCCTGGTGGAGCGCTTTTTTTCGTTACGCTACGATTAACACAACAAGTACCGAAACCATCAAACAGTTGTTTATGTTACGTCGTCGATTCTCTCAAGAGGTGATGCTGGAAGATCGACGAATTTATTTTACTTATTTGAAAAAAACAGCGTTGTGGCCTGAAGCCTATATTGAATGGATGAATAGTTTGAGTCTGGATCAGCGTAAAGAGCAGGCTTTGCTTTTTAATGGTAGTTTTGAAGAGCAACCAACTCGGGTTGGCTTTGACTGGCACCCGTATAAAACAACAGGTGTGATACTTGAAACGGCGCGTACTTATGGCATGACAGGACAGCGGGCAATGCGTATTGTGCTCCAAAATGACACAATACGGTTTAATCATTTACACCAACCCTTACTGCTGACTTCCGGACATTATGAGTTGCAAGGGCGGGTACGCGTAGACAGTTTGCATGGTGGCCTTGGCTTGAACTGGAAAGTACGCTGCGAAAAAAACTATAAATTGCTAGGAAAAAGTCAACGTTTTATTGGCGTAGGGCAGTGGCATGTTTTCAATTTCAAGTTCGATGTTCCCCGAGGTTGTCTTGCTCAAAGTTTATATTTAGTGGCAGAAGGGCGTGAAATGGCTGAATTTGGTCTCAAAGGAGAAATCTGGTTTGATGATATGACGATAAACAGGTCAAATTGAGGTATAATCCCGTTTATGACGATGACTAAATATTTATTTATATTTCTTGCTACGTTGAGTGTATCTGTCGTGGCTGAGCAACCCGCAGGAATTCTGGAGCAAGTTACAGGCACAGTATTAATTGATAGAGGGGACGGTTTTGTCACGGCAAGTAGTGGATACCCCGTTTTAGAGGGAGATCGTTTGCTCCTTCTGGAGAATGCAAAAGCGGTTTTAATTCAACAGCATGGTTGTTTTTATCGCATGCAAGAAAATAGCTTGTTGATTGCACAGAAAGCAAACCCTAGTCTTTGTAGTAAGGTTATGCAGATCGTTTCGGGCGCTGTTTTTGCCCAAGCCATTGGTTTGGAAGAAGAAGAGATTCTGGATGATGCGGGTGAACCAGGTTTCGGTGCTATTGGCTCTGAAAGTCCAATTGAAACGGTTCCCTCCGTCGATGCAAACCAGGATCTGCAAATATCCGAAGAACCGCAACCTGCAAACCAGGGTACCTCTGATCCTGAGCCAGAAACAGAAGAAGTTGCGAGTGAAGCACCTGTTTTAGTCGATGAACTTGATGAAACCGATGTTGTTAGTACCACACCGACTAAGCCCCCGATGATGGGATTAAGCAAAAAGGCACTGGGTGGTATACTCGGCGGTGCTGGTGTTTTAGTGCTGGCTCTTGCCGGCGGTGGAGGAGGTGGTGGTGGAGAAAATCCGCCACCTTCAGTGAGTCCAGAATAAGTTGTTTTTAAAGTTTGAGTAAATACGGCGACTCCGTTCAATATTTTTTTCTGTGCTTGATGCTGTTGTTTGCACCCTTGTTCTGGGCGGGTAATCGCCCACTTCCTTTGCTTTTTTTAGAGTTAGTTTCTTTATTTTTACTCCTTGTTTTTATCATAAAAAAAGATAACCGCCAGCGATTGACTAAACCATTGGCGGTGACAGTGGCCAGTATTATGTTTTTGCCACTGCTCTATCTTATTCCATTGCCTGTTGTGTTTCTTGAAAGTTTAGGTGTTTACGAGCTTTATTTTAAGGCGCTGGACTTTGCAGACCATTCACCGAACTGGCGAACTCTTACCCTCTATCCTAATACAACTGAATCTAGTTATTACACTCTACTTGTCCCTGTCGCTGTGTTTCTGACGGCACTTTCTATAAGCCAGACTCAGTTACAAAAACTGATCTATATCGGACTCGGAGTTGCTGTATTCCAGGCTATTCTTGGTTTAATGCAATACGCTCATGGCCCTGAGAGTTGGTTGCGGTTGGGTAACGATCATTACCTTTATAGTGCCGTAGGTACCTATCCCAACCGTAATCATTTAGCGGGACTCTTGGAAATGTTATTACCCATTGCTCTGGGGTTGATTGCGGCAAGTGTTGCGGTAGGGCAGAGAGGGATAAAAAAGGGCGTTAAACGTCATTTTTCAGAAAAAAAATGGATGAATAGCACCGTTTGGTACGCAGCGCTTGTCTTGGTTCTGCTCATCGGCTTAATTTATACTCGATCACGCATGGGTATGGCCATGGGCATGCTTGCTGTTTTTTGTGCGTTATTTGCTTTCGCTCAACAGCTTGGCCGTCGTCATGTGCTGGGATTGATAGGCAGTATTACTGTGGTGAGTGTCGGTTTGGCAACCTTGATCGGTCTGCTTCCGCTACTGCGTCGTTTCACCCAACAAGATGTATTAGCCGATGTCCGCTGGGATATTTTTGAGCGAAGTTTACAAGCGGTAGAGTATTATTTACCCTTTGGTAGTGGCCCTGGTACCTTTCCCCATGTTTATCCTCAATTCCAATCCACCGACTTGGGTACAATGTTCGTCAACCATGCTCATAATGATTATCTGGAATGGTTAGTCGAAGGGGGCCTTTTTGCTGCAATATTAATTGTTATATTTCTGGTGTTATACCTGGTACGCTGGCGCCAGGTTTGGCAAGGTGGGGAATGGTCAGTATTCCGTTTTTGCCAAGTCGGATCAGGAATTGGTGTATTGCTTATTTTGTTACACAGCTTCGTCGATTTTAACCTTCGTATACCCGCTAACATGGTATTTTTCGCATTCATTACCGCAGTCTTTTTTTATAACGAAGAGAAAATACAAACTTCCCAGCCGAAAAAACAGAAACAGTCTTCACTTGCTTCTTCCCGACAGACTAATGCATTGCCTGATACCGTTCGATCTAAAGCATCAGAGAGGAAAAAAGTAGTGAATCCGTTTGCAAAGTAATTAAACTTTATGCTTAAGAAAAGCGCATGGGCCGTAATGGATCAGAGTATATTTTCAGGTACAAATTTTGTCCTGGGAATACTGCTTGCGGGATTGTTAAGCATGGATGATTATGGAACATATTCAATTTTATTTTCAATTCTTTTATTATGGGGAACGGTGCATAATTCACTGTTGATTGAGCCTTTTCTTGTTCTGGGTTCGAAGAACTATACCTCCAAAATATCAGTATATTATGTTTTTTTATTAAAACTTACTCTATGGGTTTCTGTTATCTCTGGAATGATTACAGTGGGTTTCGCATATTTTTTTTGGGGGCAGGAAGTCCTTGGTCATATGGTTAGTTTAACTTTATGTCTGCCACTGATATATGCTCTTTGGTTGTCACGTAAAGTACCTTATGTGAGCGGGCATATGAGAAGAGCGACTCAAGGTGGTAGTCTTTATTGTTTTATAGTATTAGTTGGTCTTTATTTTCTATCTTTGTTTGGTTTAGTCTCAGTCGCTAGTGCTTTCTATCTTCAAGGCGGTGCCAGTTTATTGGCCGTAGCCTGGTTATATTCAAAATATAAACCCGTTATCCAAAGTTATCGTGTTAATTTTGATCAGCTAAAAGTTATTGTGCAACACTGGGAGCAAGGCAAGTGGCACTTATTGTCGGGATTAACGGTATGGGTCACAATGAATCTCTATATTTTTATTTTACCTTTAAATGGTGGACTAGAAGAGAGCGCATTATTTCGCATTATAACCATTATCTCTTTTCCAGTACTGCATATAGTGAGTGCAATATCAGCAGTTATGGTTCCTGCACTCTCTAAAATAAATAATCATGCATTGTTTGTTAGCCGTATTATTAAATGGATAGTGTTATTGAATGTTTTTTCATGTTTTTATTATGTGATGCTTATTTTTTTTGGAGAACCGCTAATTAAGTTGCTTTTTAGCGTTGAATATCTTGGGTATGGCTATTCACTACACTTGCTGTTAGGTGTATTTGTAAGTGTCTCTTCTATGGCTGTCCTACTAGCAGCGTTGAAAGTATTGCGATGCACAAAAGAAATTTTTTATGCTTTTTTTGTGGGTGGACTTTATACAATTACGGTCGGACTTTTGAGTTCATTATACTGGGGCGTGCCTGGCGCGGTGTTCGGATGGTCTGGCGCATCACTATTGACAGCAGCTATATTAGGCTTCAAGTTGAAGGAAGCTTTGTTAAAAAGAGATATTTTGTGTAGCTAGGAATTTTATTGTATGTCAATGAAAATACGCATAAAAAATGAAAAGACTTAAAGTGCTAATGTCAGCTTATTCCTGTGAGCCGGGCAAAGGGTCTGAGCCGGGTGTAGGGTGGAATATGGCTTTGTCAATGTGTAAATATCATGATGTTTGGGTTATTACTCGAAGTACAAATAAAATTCTTATTGAAAAATATTTGAAATCAAACCCTGTTCAAAATTTAAAATTTGTTTATTTTGACTTGCCAATATTTTTAATAGGATGGCAAAAAAATCAACGTGGCATTAGAACACATTATTATTTTTGGCAACTTTTTGCTTATTTTACAGCACGAAAATTACATGAAAAAGTACGTTTTGATTTGGGGCATCATGTGTCAATGGTAATGTACTGGATGCCTTCTTTTTTTATTTTCATGAAGATCCCGTTTATATGGGGAACCGTTGGTGGTGGTGAATCAATGCCTGAGAATTTTTATAAATATTTTCCGTTGAGGACGAAAATTTATGAATCAGCTCGTTCAATAGCACAATTACGG
>JAADHS010000013.1 GCA_013151745.1 Gammaproteobacteria bacterium
GCGAATATTTGTAGGGTGGAAATTACTCGTCGTTAACACTTGACCAATTTATAAAGGGGGCACCTATTAAAGTATCTTTAGGTTGTATTGGGATGAAGACGATGCGGAAGTGAGTACAAAAAACGCCACGGGTATTATTATGTGGGGTGTCCGCCCCTTGTAAAGAGAGCGACCGTTCACGACGGGACGTACTTGCATCTAATGGCTTCTCGTCACGCTGAATCGTCAACAGTCTAGGGCACGACATTAAGATGGTTTTGAAGCGGGTTGATCCTCTATATTTTCATTTAGTGCTGAAATATCCTGAAAAGTGCGTCGCCGAGCCGCTTCGCTAATGGCGATCACCGCCGGGTGTTTGAGTTTACGTTCACCTGATATGGCATAAAACTGTTCTCTCACGCTGTCAATACGACCAATAAGTTCTACTTTATATTGTCTGATGACTTCGTCTTCTATAACAGTGGGTGCGGTGAATACGCCCACTCCTTTTTGGCCGAAAGACTTCATCAAAGCGCTATCATCAAATTCGGCGGCTATATTTGGGTGAATTTTGTTTTCATCAAGCCATTGACTCAACGCACTACGCACTGTTGTGTCTCTTGCAGGTAATAACATCGGAACCCCTTGCAAGCTCCGAGGGAAATCATTTTTGCATTGACAAGCGAGATCTGCCGTGCCAAAAAAGGTGACACCGCACTCGCCCAGATGATGATTAAATGCACGCACATTGGAGCTTGGGCGCAAGGGCTGATCAGTTAGCACCATATCCAGCTTATGGACAGCGAGATCACCTAACAGCTTATCCATTTTATCTTCATAGCAGATGAGCTGTACGGATTTATCCAGGTGTAGCGCGGGTTCCAGCAAACGATGCGCAATGAGTTTGGGGATTACGTTGGTGATACCGACTGTAAACCGGAGCGGGCGTCCTTCTGGTCGGTTTTGCAACACATCCTGTAACTCGGAGCCCAGTAAAAAAATGTCATTAGCATAGTCAAAGGCGGTACGCCCCGCTTCAGTAAGAGTAAGGTTGCGACCGCTGCGGACCAGCAGTTTTACGTTAATTGATTTTTCCAGCAGGGTGAGTTGACCGCTTATGGTTTGCGGTGTGAGATGTAGAATTTCGCTTGCGCGGGCAATACTCCCTTCTTTGGCAACAACCCAAAAATATCGTAAGTGTTTGTAATTTATAGGTCGCATAATTTATTTGTTCGTAAAAAACGAGCTTATATTGAATAATAGTCGTTATTTATTGATGTGTATATAGGGTAAACTACCATGAATTATTTGCGGTAACGACTCAGCACATTTCCCTTTTCTTCTATAGCGGTGCGTTATAACCTATGAAATTTTGTCGTATTGCAAGTAAAAAAGGCTTGTGCAGAGACAAAATCTGAACATGTTGAGAGTGAATTAAAGTAAAATAATGGGCTTTATTGATCCTCGCGAGTCTTCAGGGTCATTATTTAGTATCAATAACGTAATTAAATAGGGTCGTAATGAGAGAAGAAACATTAATCGACAATGTCACAAAAGAAGAACGTAAATTATTTAAATACATCGTGGCTTCCACTTTTTTCTTTTTTGTTGGTACCGTACATGGCGTGCTCCAGATCCTGCCGCCAATCCGAGCGTACCTGGATTCCATTGGTAGTCCCTATGGGGGTCCTGGTCATATGATTGATCCCCTTGCTCATGCCCATATTAATGTGATTGGCGGTGTGGTATTGCTGTGTATGGCCGTTAGCTATTATTTGGTGCCGAGGTTGACGGGGGTGAAACTGTACTCTACTCGACTCATTAATTATACGTTTTGGTTTACGGCGCTTGGCATCACTGGTTTTTATTCAACTTTATTAGGCTTTGGTATTGTCGAAGGTAATTTGCTGCTGGCCGGTCAAACTGAGCAATTGGAGGTGGTTCATAGTTATTATAAGCCGACCATTGCCATCGTTTCTTTCATTATGGGTATGGGCTTTTGGATATTTTTTGCTAACGTATTTATGACGGCGAAAAAGGTATACCGAACCTGGCGAGAGGAAAATTAAGTTTTTAAAGTGGTATGGATGGTATTATGATTTCAAAATAAATTGTGTACGTAGATCAACACCCATGCGGCAAGCAGAGACGTATCAAGCCCATAACCGGGTTGAAATAACAAGAGGTAGGTATGGTTAAAAATAACAACTCAGATCAAAATGGAGTGAAAGGCAAGATTTACCACGCCCCATGGGAAAAATCTTTTGATAAAGTTGTTACTCCGCTTGAAGAATTTATTCACAATGAAACCACCAGTAGTCGATTGCTTATGGTCTGTGCACTATTGGCCTTGCTTGCTGCCAATACTGCTTTAGCAGGGACTTATCAACATTTTATTCATACGCCTATTGGTATGAGTATCGCCGGTTGGACTTTAGAAAAATCATTACAACATTGGGTTAACGATGGCCTTATGGCGCTGTTCTTTTTTGTTGTGGGTTTGGAGTTAAAGCGTGAAATATTGGTCGGTGAATTGTCAGATCCCAAACAAGCCGCTTTACCTATTATTGCCGCAATTGGTGGCATGGCGATTCCTGCATTACTCTATTTTGCTATCAATTACGGTGGAGAAGGGCAGATGGGTTGGGGCATTCCCATGGCAACGGATATCGCTTTTGCGATCGGTGTGCTCGTTTTGTTGGCCGGGCGCGTTCCCAAAACTTTGATTACTTTCCTGGTGGCCTTGGCCATCGTCGATGATCTGGGGGCGGTGGTTGTCATTGCATTATTTTATACGGAGACCATCGTTTGGGAGGCATTGGTTTTTGGTTTGGCTTTTTTTGTGTTGTTAATTATATTTAATGTTGTCGGCATACGCAGTCCCTTGCCTTATTTTTTGATTGGCTTGCTATTGTGGTTCGCTTTGTTGAAGTCGGGTGTACATGCGACCTTAGCCGGTGTGATTACGGCCTTAACGATACCGGCAAGGCCTAAATACGATCCTACTTTGTTTAGTCAGCATGTTAAGGATTTAATTAAACGTTTTGATGCCAGTTATCGCCCTGGTGAAAGTATTATGAATAATCAGGAACAACGGGCGATAGTACAAACACTGGAAAATGGAGTCCATCAAGTAGGAACTCCTTTACAGCGTCTAGAACATAACATGCATATGCCGGTGGCCTTTATTGTTATCCCTTTATTTGCGTTTATTAATGCAGGTATTCCTATCGATTTTTCCACGATAGGAGAAACCATATCGCATCCGATTACGGTTGGTGTGATGACGGGCTTAATTGTGGGTAAATTTTTAGGTATTGCCGGACTGAGTTGGCTGGCTATTAAAATGGGGCTGGCCCGGTTACCCGAAGGCATATCAATGATGCAAATATCGGGTGTCGCTTTGTTGGCAGGCATTGGTTTTACCATGTCTATTTTTATTGCCGAGCTGGGTTTTGCGGGTCAGCCAGAATCACTATTAATGGCCAAAACCGGGATATTGTTTGCCTCCGTTATTGCAGGTGTTGCGGGTTATTTGTGCTTGCTGCTATCGAGTAAAAAGCCGACAAATTGAACCGTTTCAAAATTGCATTTGTATGGGTTCAGTTAAAAGATGAGCATCAAATTCAACCTGGCCATTACTGCGAATAAACAGCCGTTTTTCAGCGAGCCATCTTAATGCTAATGGCAGGATGATATGTTCAGTTTGCAGAATACGCTGGGCCAGAGTGCTCTGAGTTTCATTGGCTAATACGTTCAATTCACTTTGTAAAATGACGGGGCCATCATCAAGCGCTTCAGTAACAACATGAACGCTGGCACCATGTTTAGACTCGCCGTCATCGAGTACACGCTGATGCGTATTTAATCCTTTATACGCGGGTAAGCGTGAGGGATGAATATTCAAGATGCGACATGCATAATGATTGATAAACAGTGGCGTTAACATTCTCATGAACCCCGCTAAAACAATGAAATCAGGTTGATAGGGGTCGATGGTATCGCATAAGGCTTGATCGAAAACAGCACGTGATGAGAATTTTTTATGATCCACCACGGCACAATCTAATTGTGCTTTAGATGCTCGTTCGAGACCTAATGCTGCTGCGCGGTTACTGACGACAGCTTTAATATTAATAGGAAGTTGTTCCGTTTTGCAGGCATCAATCAGCGCCTGCAAGTTGCTGCCCCCGCCCGATATCAGTACGACGATGTTCAACATGTCTAATGAGTCATCACTACACGTTCGCCCTTATTGTTGCCGGCAGCGATGTAACCCAGTTTCCATGCTTGTTCACCGGCATCGCTTAACAAACGGATAGCCTCGTCAGCCTGTTCTGCCGCAATGCACACGACCATACCGATGCCACAGTTAAACGTGCGATACATTTCGTTTTTTTCGACGCCACCCATTTCTTGCAGCCATTTAAATATGGTGGGCCATTGCCATGAAGTTTCATCAATAACGGCATGGCAATCGTTAGGTAAAACGCGTGGAATATTTTCTAATAAACCCCCTCCAGTAATGTGCGCAAGAGCATGAACAGGAAGCGATTTAGATAAGGGTAAAATAGATTTCGCATAAATGCGAGTTGGTTCGAGCAGGTGTTGATACAAGGGTTTATCAGCCAATATTTCATCTGGTTTTATATCGCATGAGTTAATTATTTTACGAATTAAAGAATAACCATTCGCATGCGGCCCTGATGAAGCGAGTGCAATAATAACATCTCCCGTTTGAATGGATTGACCATCAATAATTTCTGATTTTTCGACGATGCCAACACAAAAACCAGCGAGGTCATAATCTTCGTCTTGATACATTCCTGGCATTTCAGCCGTTTCTCCACCAGTCAGCGCCGCTCCAGCAAGCAAGCAACCTTCGCTGATGCCTTTAACGACAGCGGCTGCAACTTCAGGGTTCAGTTTTCCTGTTGCGTAATAGTCAAGAAAAAACAAAGGTTCGGCGCCCGTCACAATAATATCATTGGCACACATTGCAACAAGATCGATGCCGATGGTGTCGTGCTGGTTCATCGCCATAGCCAGCATGAGTTTGGTTCCCACACCATCTGTGCCCGATACCAGTACAGGGTTTTTATAACGATCAATAGGAAGCTCAAAAAGTGCACCAAAGCCACCTAAACCGGATAAAACACCTGGCCGATGAGTCCGTTTGGCGTGCGGTTTGATCATTTCGACAAGCTTATTACCTGCATCAATGTTGACTCCGGCATCCTGGTAGCTGAGTTTATCTGTCATGTTCCTCGTTTATCCTGTGAAAATGCTTAATTATACCGGAACAAGTAAATAAAATTTTAATAGTGATAAACGGATTAAAATAATAATGGTTTATTTATTGCTTTTTTTCCATAGCTGATGCGTCAATTCATGAGCCTGATTCGCCGGGTGGTTGTCGATTTTGTGCAGTACTTCTATTAAGGTAAGGTGCCGTAGCTCAGACCTGATCTGATAGTTATCCATTTTTTAGGATATTTGTTAGTTTAGATTTGAGCTGAATTTTTGATAGCAGCATTTAAGGCACGATATTCGTACCTTATATACCCGTAGCGTTTGAGATTTAGGTGTTGAGTGTGTGACCTATTCATTTCCTGACAAGGCGAAATGACGAGTAATAGCTGGCTATTGCGAGGAATTTCAACGTAGCCAGGGAATGAATAGGGCGTGCAATCACGCCTAAATTTTAATCGCTACGGGTATATACTACTCTAAAAGCTCCTGAGCCTAATTTTTTATGCAGCGATAGAATTTATTATCGGTCAATTATGAAAATTTTTGATTTAATCCTAGAAAAATCAGTTGGGCGCGGAAAAGGAGTGCAATATATTGATGTGCATGGTGAATTCAAAAGCCGTGTGGTCACCTTATTGGTGATGAGCGAGCTTTTGAATTTGCTAAGTGCATCAAGAGATTGTACGAACTTTCGTGATCCCACTGATTTTTTTAGGTTAATGCGTCCTGTTTTTAGGTTGGCCAGTATATCTTCTACCAGATTTTATCTATGTGTTTTCATCATTTGCTTCTGTTTTTTGTGTTGTAGCTACACTTTCCTGGTTTTGATTGTCGCGAGAGGTTCTGCTGCGGGGTTCCCTTCGTTGACGCTTTTCTCTTGTCTGCTGCTGATTTTCGCTTGTTTCCTGCTTAGGTCGGGTGGTGAGTTCTGTATTTTCACTCGGGGTAGCGGTTGAATGATTGAGTGAATTTTCAGTAGAGCTTGTTTGATGGGAAACGGCACCTGCTTCGCTTTGCTGGTTGGTGTTATTTCTATTCGTGTTGCCTCCTCGACGTCGACGATTGTTACGGCGGGGCCTACGTTGTTCACGTACCTCGGATGTGCCGGGTGTTGATGTCGTAACTTGTGAATTACTTTCAATGGTCGATTCACCATTGGAAACAATTTCCGAGTCAAGAGTTGTTTTTTTCTCTGGTGGTATTGGTATTGTTGCTGTGCCGCTGTTCAGGCTTTCTGTATTGTTCTCGTTGTTACTCTCTTGGGGGTTGTTTCTGCTGTGTTGTTGACTTTCTCTTCTGGTTCTCCCCTTATTTTGCTGTCCGGTTGAACGAGTAGTAGTAGAGCTACTTTCGCTTCTAGTGCGGCGGTTACGGTTAGATGAACCTTGCCGACCTCTTCCACTGCGAGAGCGGTGTTGTTTGCGCTCAGTATGATCGTCAGCAGTTTTCTTATCTTCCAACTCTTCTTTATTAATACCAAATAAAGAGGACCAAAGACGTTTAATAAAGCCTTTTTCGTTATCGATGTTAGCGTTATTGAGTGCGACTTTTTGTAAAGATGGCGTGGGTGCCGGAGAGGCAGGAATGACGCGTTTTACTACCGGCTCTTCCATTTTTTTCGTATCATGCTGGCTACTACGGCTTGGAAGTTCTGTAGTGTCTGGTTTTTGCATTAGCTTATAGCTGTTTTGGCTGGGTTGTTTCGTTGCTGTTTCATCACTCCCTTTTACCCGCCTTATTTCGTAGTGAGGTGTCGACATGGCGGGGTTTGGAATAAGCAAGACATGTGTTTCTTGTCGCTGTTCTATTGCACTAATAGCGGCTCTTTTTTCATTGAGCAGAAACGTTGCGACATCGATAGGCAGTTGTGCAATAATCTCTGTTGTTTTTTCTTTAAGTGCTTCTTCTTCGATAATTCTCAGGATGGATAAAGCCAGGGACTCGACGTTACGGATGCTCCCCTCGCCCTTGCATCGCGGACACAAAATTTGTATAGATTCCCCTAGTGAGGGACGGAGGCGTTGGCGTGACATCTCTAATAATCCAAAACGCGAGATGCGGCCAACTTGTACTCGTGCCCGATCCATTCGTAATGCATCTTTTAAACGTTGTTCAACTTCTCTTTGGTTTCTAACCGGGGTCATGTCAATATAATCGATAACGATGAGTCCACCCAGGTCGCGGATTCTGAGCTGACGGGCAATTTCATCAGCAGCTTCGAGATTGGTGTTGAGCGCTGTTTCTTCAATGTCGCTACCTTGAGTTGCACGAGAAGAGTTAATGTCTATTGAAACTAGCGCTTCAGTATGATCGATAACAATGGCGCCGCCTGACGGCAGGCGAACTTCATGTTGGAATGCGGAGTCAATTTGTGATTCGATTTGAAACTTGGAAAAAAGCGGAATAACATCTTCGTAATGTTTTACTTTTTTCAAGTTGTGAGGCATGACCTGTTGCATAAAGCTGACGGCATCTTCATAGACTTTTTTATCGTCTATTAATACTTCGCCTATGTCTTGGCGGAAATAATCTCGGATGGCTCGAATAATAATGTTGCTTTCTTGATAAATTAAAAAAGGAGCGGGTTTTTCTTTTGATGCGGTATCAACGGCTTGCCACATACTCAACAGATAATCCAGATCCCATTGTAGTTCTTCCTGGTTGCGTCCTACTGCTGCAGTACGAGCGATTAGCCCCATACCTGCTGGGATTTCAAGATTTGCCATGACATCCCGAAGTTCAGTACGTTCGTCACCTTCAATGCGCCGAGAAACCCCGCCTGCACGCGGATTATTTGGCATTAACACCAAATAACGTCCCGCCAAACTAACGTATGTTGTTAATGCTGCGCCTTTTGTTCCTCGTTCTTCTTTATCAACTTGAACAATAATTTCTTGTCCTTCTTTGATGAGATCGCGGATATTAGGTCGTTCATTACGGTTTTCGGAGAGGCTTTGGTGGTAGCTGGGGGCGATTTCTTTTAAAGATAAAAAACCATGTCGATTGGCACCATAGTCAATAAAAGCCGCTTCCAGGCTGGGTTCAACCCGGGTGATTTTACCTTTATAAATATTGGCTTTTTTTTGCTCACGTGATGGGGTTTCAATATCTAAATCATAAAGAAACTGTCCATCAACAAGTGCAACACGTAGTTCTTCGCTCTGTGTTGCGTTGATTAACATTCTTTTCATATATAAAATTCTCCGCGCGTCGCGGAAAACCAGCTCAGGTTATAGAACGTTAGATTTTAGTAGTCGCTGTATCATAAGAATCCATTAGTAAAAGGAGCAACCATGGAGAAGCGGGGGTCATCGTGTTATACAATATTTGCTCGACTCCTTAATGGTCTTTCTCAATTAATTCGTATTTGGCCAGGCTCTGTGACTGGCAAGCTTTATTACTAAGTGTTAACGCTGGTTTGTCCGAGGACGCGTCTATTAATAAAAAATTGTACGCAGGTTTATGGTGCGTATGGGATATCAAGAATAACGTACTGTATTCGCATTCTTTATAAAATTTATGTGTTGATTCCTTGTGTTAACTCCTAATGTGGGCGATAGCTAATATCGTTAGCTCCCCCTTACTTTGCTTGCACTGAACAGTATAAAATCGCTAAAGTTTATTAACTTTTTTTGTCCGTTTATTCTATTGTAATTTTGTTTGCATCGTTTGTTGTTAATACGCCCGACGCTGCTGTGACAACGACAAACAAAAAATCTACGCAGTAGAGGTTACTTTACAGTGACCCCATTCTTCGTGGCGATGTCTATAGAACAGCCTCCCAGTTATGTCTGCAGCGTGTATAATAGTGGTATGCTCAGTTATTCTGAGCTTCCATTAGTGTTGTTTGTTTATACAACACTCGAGCAACACGACCCTGTATTATTTAGATTTGATAGCCTATGTTAGCGATATCGCTTTTGATCCATCGTTGTCCGCGCATTAATATACCACGAACTTGATTGACTTCAAACATTGTACACAACTGTTATTATTGAAAAAATGCCGATAAGCAAGCAACAAAAACCCCCATCTGCCAGGGAAATAAGTATTAATCCTGATCAAGCGGGTCAAAGGGTCGATAACTTTTTGATAAATATACTAAAAAAAGTTCCGCGCAGCCATGTTTACCAGTTGCTTCGCTCAGGTCAGGCAAGGGTAAATAAGGGACGAAAAAAACCCAGTTACCGCTTGCAGGCTCACGATATTGTAAGGATTCCCCCAGTTTGGCAAGATGATTCTAACTCTGCGCTTCCGGAAAATGTATCTCATCTTGTGTTGGATCGACTTCGTCAGGCTGTCATTTATGAAGACAGTGATCTCCTTATTATCAATAAACCAACCGGCATGGCGGTTCATGGTGGGTCGGGCTTATCTTTTGGTGTGATCGAAGGCTTGCGTCAACTGTGGCCAAACCAGGACTATCTGGAATTGGTGCACCGGCTAGATCGGGAGACCAGTGGTTGCTTAATGATTGCGAAAAAAAGAAGCATATTGCGCATATTACATGAACACTTACGTGGCAATGGTGTGGACAAACAATATGTTGCTTTAGTTTCAGGCAAAGCTACGAAAGATAAAATAGTTGTCGATCAACCTTTAAAAAAAAATGTATTACGTTCGGGTGAACGTATTGTTGTCGTCGCTGACGAAGGTAAACCTTCCAAAACGAGCTTTCGTATTGTTGAACGATTCAATAACGCGACTTTTTACAATATTAAACCCCATACCGGGAGGACACATCAAATTCGTGTTCATGCAGAACATATTGGGCAACCGATAGCAGGGGATTCTAAATATGGGGATGATGCTTTTAACGAAGAGATGAAATTGTTGGGGTTGAACAGGCTCTTTTTACACGCAAAATCACTCTCATTTACTTTGCCTACCTGGCAGCAGCCCTTGTACATTGAAGCAAAAATGGAAGATAAATTATGCAAATTATTGAACCGGTTACGTCATGATGCAACAAGCGAACGCTAATAAATTTAAATTGCTTGTCTTTGACTGGGACGGAACGTTGATTGACTCTGAAGCCCGAATTATTGAGAGTATGCAAATAGCCAGTGAACGTAGGGGTTTAATTGCTGTTGGTGATGATGATATCCGCCATGTTATTGGTTTGGAGCTCAACCAGGCCATCAGGCAACTTTATGGTGATATTGCGAGCGACTTAATAGAGCAAGTTGCAGACATTTATCGGGAGCATTATGTCTACCAATCTAAGATTGCCACCCCTTTATTTTCGGGTGCGTTAGAAACATTGACTCATTTACAAAATCAAGGATATGAAATGGCGGTGGCGACGGGTAAAGGGCGTCGAGGGTTGGATAGTGCGATGGAAGAATCAGAGTTGCAATCTTATTTTACAACAACACGCTGTGCTGATGAGACGCGTTCAAAACCACACCCTCAAATGCTGGAAGAAATTTTACTTGAATTGAATGTAAAACCTTCCGATGCGGTTATGATAGGGGATACACACTATGATATGAAAATGGCTCAAGCCGCTAATATACCCGCAGTGGCCGTCAGTTACGGAGTACAAAAAAAACAAAATTTAATGCGTCATAACCCGATAGCATGTATTGATTGCATCACTATATTGCCAACAATAGTTTAGGGATTAATGTAAATGAATAAACAAGAAAAAGAAACGTCAACCTCTGCTGATCAAGCATGGACAGATGCAGTTGAGCAGCAAGATGAGCGCAAACCAGTAGAACAATGGGAGCGAGACTTGATTAGTAAAATCAGTTTTACTGCCTTGACAGAGCATCGAAGGTCTCGTCGCTGGGGTATCTTTTTCAAACTTCTGACAGCAACCTATATTGGCTTTTTTATCTATATGGTTTATACACCAGGAGATGAGGGTTCGGGTTCAAACGCAAGTGGCAAACACACTGCGCTGGTAGAAATTAATGGCGTGATTGCCTCCGATGCTGCAGCGAGTGCCGATACTATTATTACGGGTTTACGTGCGGCGTTTAAAAATACTAATTCTGTTGGCATCATTCTACGTATTAACAGCCCTGGTGGTAGCCCTGTACAAGCCGGTTATGTCAACGATGAAATTAAACGCCTTAAAGTGCGCTATCCCGAGAAAAAAGTCTATGCTGTCATTTCTGATGTTTGTGCGTCAGGGGGGTATTATATCGCCGCTGCTGCAGATGACATCTATGCTGATAAAGCGAGTTTGGTGGGGTCAATCGGTGTTCTTATGAATGGCTTTGGCTTTGTTGATACTATGAAACAAGTTGGCGTTGAGCGACGCTTGCTTACTGCAGGCGAACAAAAAGGATTTCTGGACCCCTTCTCTCCATTAAAACCTGCTGATGTAACTCATATGAAGAGTGTGCTGGAGAATACACATCAACAGTTTATTAATGTAATTAAAGAAGGGCGTGGTGATCGTTTGGTTGATGATCCCAAGTTATTTAGTGGTTTGATTTGGACCGGAGAGCAAAGCCTAGATTTAGGATTGATCGATGGCCTGGGTAGCAGCAGTTATGTTGCAAGAGAAGTCATTGGTGCCATGAAAATTGTCAACTATACGCTAAAACCCAACCCATTAGAGCGCTTTGCAGAGAAAATAGGTGCTTCATTTGCGGGTGTGATGTCGACAAAACTAGGGCTTGATAGTATCGAACTGCGTTAGGAATAGGCATTAGTCTAATCCCAGTTTTTTCAACCGGTAACGCATTGCTCGATAGCTGATGCCTAAGAGTTTGGCTGCCGCCGTTTTGTTGTGATTTGTTTGTTTTAAAGCGTGTACAATAGCCTCTTTTTCAACTGAACTTAAGAAAGGCTCCAAAGCGGTTTCTGCTGTTTGCTCGGCTGATAATATGTCAGTATTTGTATCCGGAGTTATGGGTAAATGCAGGTCTTCTTCTTGTATGGTGCTGTTTTCGCATAATGTCGTGGCACGCTCTAATACATTTTCTAATTCTCGTACATTGCCGGGAAAGGGGTAATGCTTCAGTGCTTGCAGTGCAGAATGGCCAAGAACCGGTGCTGATGAAGGGTCTTGAGCGGTTAGTTTTTTAAGCGTATGTTGTGCTAACAACGGGATGTCCTCAGGCCTTTCTCTAAGACTGGGTAAGGTCAGCTCAATAACGTTTATTCTATAAAAAAGATCTCGACGAAATAACCCCTCATTAATTAGCGCGCTGAGATTTTTATGTGTTGCGCTGAGAATTCTGACATCAATCGGTGTTTCAGTTTGTGCACCGACAGGTCGAACCGCTTTTTCTTGTATGGCTCTTAACAGTTTAACCTGAAGATGCAGGGGAAGATCTGCGACTTCATCGAGAAAGAGTGTACCTTGATGCGCCGCCTGAAACAGTCCTGTTTTGTTTGATATAGCTCCGGTAAAGCTGCCTTTTTGATGGCCGAAAAATTCGCTTTCAATCAGGTCTTCGGGTATAGCGCCACAGTTTACGGGAATAAAGGGTTTTTCAGAGCGAGAACCGTTTTCATGGATCAGTCGAGCGACCAGTTCTTTACCCGTGCCAGATTCACCGCTGATGTAGACGGGTGCCTGGCTGCGTGCGAGTTTAATGATTTTTTCACGTACCGCTTTGATGGACGCAGATTCTCCTAAAAGAATTTTTTCAGGTTGGGGTGTATGTTGTTTATTGGTGTTAGGTGTTGTGAGTTTGAGTGCGCTGGATACGAGATTACGTAGTGCGTTAAGATCCACAGGTTTAGAAACAAAGTCAAAGGCACCTGCTTTGAGCGCTTCGATAGCGGACTCCATATCGCCATGGGCGGTTATGATTGCAACAGGGAGTTGAGTGTGGTGTTGGTGTAGGTACCGCACAAAATCGATACCGTTGCCATCAGGTAAATTCATATCGCATAAACATAAATCAAAATTTTGTTTTTCAATATGTTGTTTAGCTTGCTGAAGATTTTCAGAGGTTACACTTTCAATGTTCATGGGTTGTAGCGTGATTTGTAACAACTCACAAATATCAGGTTCATCGTCAATTATGAGTGCCCGGTGTTTTTTCACTGCTCATATGCTCCAGCTCGTCGGGTGTCGCTAAATGTGATACGAAACCCATGAGTTTTTTCGTTTATATAGTTTAAGTGGGCTTGATTGCTCTCGCATAATTCTTTTGCTATATAAAGTCCCAAACCAGTTCCATTGAGGCGGGTTGTAAAGAAAGGTTCAAATATTTTCTCCCTGTTCTTTTCCTCTACGCCGGAACCAAAATCAATGACTTTTAGATAAGGTATAAACATTTCGTCAATATAGCCCATTTCGATTTCCAATTTTATACCATCGGCGCGGGTTTGAGTGTATTGAAGTGCATTTTGGCATAAATTCCAAAGCACTTGGTGTAGCTGGGTAGGGTCGAAAAATACAGCGATATTGCTTGCTTTGTGAGTAATGAGTATTTCGGGCGATAAAAGTTTTTGGGTGAGTCTGAATTCTTCGATGAATGAGGCTGACCAGATATTTAATAACAACTTTTCAGGTTTCGCCTGTTTTCGCCTGCTGATTTGTAAAACATTTTCAATGATAGTATTCATTCGCTTTGAATGAGTACTGATGATTTCGATCAGCCGACGTTCATTTTGGTCAAGTTGGGTTGATTCTGCGAGTAATTGTCCTGCATGGCTGATTGCCCCAAGTGGGTTTCTGATTTCGTGTGCAATACTTGCCGTTAGTCGTCCTAGTGATGCGAGTTTCAGGTTTTGAGCTTGCTGTGCCATTGCTGAAGTGTCTTCAAGGAATATCAATGTGCCAGAAGCACTGTCTGCTCCCAGTTTAGCAAACCGGGGCATGATCATGGTGGTCGCTATTGTGGCATTAAATAATTGGCTTTTTCCTTGGGGTGAATGCAACCAGGATGCGAGCTGTTTGTTGAGTTCAGGAGAAAGCGTGTTCAGAGCTTGTTGGTGAGGAGATTTTGGTTTACCTAATAGCTGCCAGGCTGACTCATTGATTAATCTTAAGCGCTTGTCTTGATCGACAACAACAATACCCGTTTGCATTCTCTGAATGATATATTCAGTCAATTGCTCCATATTGGCCAGGTCTACACCGCGCTGTGCAGCCAGCGCTTCGCTTTCTCGGATGCGTCGAGCTAACAATTGAGACGTGGCGGCAGTCAGGAACAAAATGGCACCGATGAATCCGGCTTGGGTAAAGCTGGTTTTAAGCGGTGAGTTATACAATACGGTATAGGATTGCTCTAACAGTAAAAAAAGAGTGGCCATCGCAGAGAGTAAAATTGCACTTTTCTTGGCAATTAAAAGGCTGCCACCCGCAATAGCGACGATTAAAAGAATAGCGATGCCACTTTGTAAGCCACCGCTGGCATGCATTAGTAGTGTGATTGCAATGATGTCAATAATGACATGAACATAAATTTGGATAGAAAAAGAAGGTTGACGCCAACGAATAGTAAAAGAAGCAACGATGCTGGCAATGACGTATAAAAGACTTACAATTAAAAACAGGAGAGGGTTGTGTTCTCCCAGTATTTTGGGTCCAATGTCAAATAACACCATGATCAAAAAAAAACTGGATAGTGCGGTGCGATAAATATTCAGATAAAACAAGGGTTGCCAGCTTTGCATTGGGTTGCAATCCGCGGGTTGTTCTACGGAGGTTGGCGTTTTATAAGGGGTATACTTCATATGCAACGTTTTTCATTGGCGGTATTATTATTGTAATTGTAGTTGACATTGATAGTTTTGCAATTGGAAAAAGTGTTGAGGTGTGTTTTATGGAGGTACTCATAATGGGTTTAATGGACATGCTGTGATCGATATTGATTCTTTTCTCAATATCCTGAGAAACAAATGGCAGCGCGTCTTGCAACACTGAATTTTTTAGGTCGCGCGTATGATCAAACCGTTTGATGAGCGTTATTGGAGTGTACTGCTACTCACCAGGTATTGATTCATTTTTTCAATATCATCAATAGAGAGTGTTCCCGCAGCTTCTTTGAGCTTTAGCGTACTTAATAAATAATCATAACGTGCTCTGGCATGGTCTCTTTGGGCGCGGAATAGTTCTCTGCGGGTGTTGAGTACGTCTACTGAGGTGCGTGTACCGACTTCCAGGCCAATCTCCGATGCTTCCAGAGCGCTTTGTGTCGATAGAATACCTTGTTTAAAGGCTTTTACTTCGCTGATTTTTGAGCGTACGTTGAAATAGGCTTCACTGGCTTCACGTTGTATCGCCCGTCGTGTTTGTTCTAGTACAGCGTGTGTTTGTGCATAAAGCTGTTCGCCTTCTTTTACTTTGGCACGGGTGCCGCCACCACGAAATAGAGGTAGGCTCAGCTCCAGTTTGATGCTATTTGTGGTTATGTCTTGATTGCCGACGAAAAAAGTATTGCCACCGCCGCCTTCAATAAAGCTATGTGAGGCGACTAAATCTAGTACGGGATAGTGTCCTGCTTTTTCCCGCTTAACATTATGTCTAGCGGCATTAACAGCAGATTGCGCGGATAATATTCGATAGTTTTTATTGAGTGCGGCATCCACCCAGGCTTGTCTATTTTTTGGTTCAGGTTGGAGTAGCTCCAGTTTACCTTGTAGTTTCGCCAAGTGGGGATGATATTGGCCAGTAAGTTCTCTTAATGCTTCTTTAGCATTGGCTAAAATATTTTCTGCGGCGATTTCATTGGCGATAGAGAGATCATGAGCGGCTTTGGATTCATGGACATCCGTGATGGCAATAAGTCCGACTTCAAAGCGTTGCTGAGTCTGTTCATGTTGGCGAGCATTGGCTTCTTTTTCGGCAATAGAAAATTCTAAATTGTCGTGCGCAGCTAATACGTTAAAATATCGTTCTGCGATATTGGTGATCAGGTTTTGTCTGGCCGTCTGATAATCTGCCGCTGTTTGCGCCCATTGAGCATTGGTTTGTTCCAGTAGTTTATAGGTGTCATGGTGATAGATAGGCTGGCTCAGGCTAAGTGTATAGCCGGTGCCATTACTATTGGTGACCCGGTCGCCGATTTTTCTTCTGGTGTCTGATATATCAGCCCGAGCATCAGCTTGGAAAAAAAGCTGTGCACGACTTTGTTTGTGACGTTGTTCGGCTGCATTTTGAGCGGCAAGGGCGGCCTGTAATGCCGGGTCGCTGATTTTGGCAAAGTTAAAGACATCAAGTAGATTGTTAGCCGTGACAGCATGGCTCATTAATAGTACGAATAAGGCGACGATATAAAGGGGAGCAGATTTAAATCTCATTTTTATAAAACAAATTTTTGTGGTGTTTTTGCATTAATCAGAGCAGGTAATATCGTTTCAAACAGGGATTCTTTGCTCCAGGCGTCGTGATGGATACGAGTATAGAGCAGGGCTTCCATTACGGGAGCTTCTCCGACGATGGCAAAGAGTCGGCCGCCAATACGAAGTGCATTTAAATACTCTGTTGGTGGTGTCGGGTAGGAGGCGGTGATGGCAATGGCATCATAAGGTTGGTTTTGTTTCCAGGGTTGTGTGGCATCTGTGGTTTTTAAGGTGACATTTTTAATGCCCGATTGTGCAAGTTTTTCTGTGGCTTCAGCTATAAAATCAGGATAAATGTCGATGCTATACACCTGTTTTGCCATGCCGGCCAAAAGCGCAGTCAGATAACCGCTGCCCGTGCCTATTTCCAATACAGAGTCTGTTTCCTGAATGGCCAGCGCTTGTAGTAAACGTGCTTCAATTTTAGGTTGCATCATCTCTTGTTCGTGGATGAGCGGAATGCCGATATCAGCAAAGGCCAGCTTCCGACTGGCTGCGGGTACAAAGTTTTCACGGGGAATTTTAGTAATCAGTGACAACACACGATTGTCCAAGACTTCCCAAGGCCTAATTTGTTGTTCTATCATATTAAAACGGGCTTGTTCTACATCCATACTGTGCTCTCTACAATATTAGGAATGGAGCACAATAACTTATACCATTGGCATCTCGGCCTCTGTTCCCGACTCGGCTCTACCTTTCCCGTCCATGGGGTCGTCTGCTACAGCCCGTCTCTGCCCGTTTTTTAATCACAAAAGCTCAAAATAAGAACGGCTATTCTTGCGCTTTTGCTCAATCAGAACGAACAAATACGGACTAAACCAGAGCGCCATTTGTATAAGTTATTGTGTTCCATTCCTTGAGTTACAATAAATACCTGTATTGCTTATGCGTGCGAGAAAGATTAAGTGTTTTAGTGGTTTAAAGCAAGCAAACGTTCAGATTAATTTGGATGTTAATCTGGTCTTCATGTAAGTATTTGAATTGGCATTGGTATGGGTATCCAGTGAAGGCTTGCATCCTGTTCCTCTATCCTATACTTTGTAGTTTCTTTGGCAAAAGCCATATAACATCAATATATATCCGTAGCGTTTGAGATTTAGGTGTTGAGTGTGCGTTCTATTCATTTCCTGGTAATACGAAATGACGAGGTGTAGCTGGCTATTGCGAGGAGTTTTAACGTAGTCAGGGAATGAAGAGGGCGTGCAATCACACCTAAATCTTAATCGCTTAATCGCTACGGGTATATTATACAAAAGTAAGTGTATCCACTCCTGATCCATCGTGTTATCAGGAAAAAACTAACTATATGAATAGGAGTAGTTTAAGTATGAGCGCAGTTTCTGGTGAACAGACCGATGCCCAGTCAGCCATATCCAAGTCCTCAACTGCATTCAAAACCGTGGTTACGCCGTTTCCGGGTTCAAGGAAAATTTATGTGCAGGGACAGTTACACGATATACAGGTTCCCATGCGGCAGATCAGCTTGACCTCGACGCCAACAAATGAAGGCTTGACCGAAAATGCGCCGATAACGGTTTATGATACTTCGGGCCCCTATACCGACCCTGAGGTCGAAGTCGATTTATGTCAAGGTTTGTCTAGAATGCGAGAGCCCTGGATAGTGGCGCGAGGGGATACGGAAGTATTGCCGCAATTAAGCTCAAATTATGCTCAGCAACGGGCTGCTGATATGACAACAAAAAATTTACGTTTTGATCATATCGCGCCTTCACGTCGTGCTAGGTCAGGCACGAATGTGACGCAAATGCACTATGCTAGAAAGGGCATGATTACGCCTGAAATGGAGTTCATCGCTATTAGAGAAAACGCTAGGTTGCAGGAAGCTAGGGAGCAGGGCGTACGGGCGAGACGGCATGCGGGGCAAAGTTTTTCTGCGGCTATTCCTGAGATTATTACACCTGAGTTTGTCCGTGATGAAGTGGCGCGCGGTCGTGCGGTGATTCCTGCTAATATTAATCACCCTGAGTTGGAACCGATGATTATAGGCCGTAATTTTTTGGTGAAAATCAATGGTAACCTGGGAAACTCAGCGATCACCTCTTCGATAGAAGAAGAAGTGGAAAAAATGACCTGGTCTATTCGTTGGGGTGCGGACACCGTTATGGATTTATCTACCGGTAAACATATCCATGAAACACGCGAATGGATTATTCGCAATTCACCCGTACCCATAGGAACCGTGCCCATTTACCAGGCGCTGGAAAAAGTAGACGGTAAAGCGGAAGAACTCACCTGGGAAATTTTCAAAGATACGTTAATTGAGCAAGCGGAGCAGGGTGTAGATTATTTTACTATTCATGCCGGTGTCTTGTTACGTTATGTGCCGATGACGGCGAATCGAGTGACCGGTATTGTTTCTCGTGGTGGTTCAATTATGGCGAAATGGTGTTTGTCCCATCATAAAGAAAACTTTTTATACACTCATTTTCCAGAAATTTGTGAAATTATGAAGGCGTATGATATCTCTTTTTCATTGGGCGATGGACTCCGGCCCGGATCGATAGCCGATGCCAATGACGAAGCCCAATTTGCCGAGCTGGAAACCTTGGGTGAGTTGACGAAAGTAGCATGGGAGCATGACGTACAGACGATTATAGAAGGGCCGGGTCATGTGCCGATGCATATGATTAAAGAAAATATGACGAAACAACTACGCGATTGTCATGAAGCGCCTTTTTATACATTAGGCCCGTTAACGACCGATATTGCTCCAGGTTACGATCACATTACCTCCGCGATTGGTGCGGCACAGATTGCCTGGTATGGCACGGCGATGTTGTGTTATGTCACACCGAAGGAACACTTAGGTCTGCCCAATAAAGAAGATGTACGTGAAGGTATTATTGCATACAAAATTGCGGCTCATGCTGCCGACCTTGCGAAAGGACACCCTGCTTCACAAATCAGAGATAATGCGTTATCGAAAGCCCGTTTTGAGTTTCGTTGGGATGATCAGTTTAATCTTGGGCTTGATCCTGAAAAAGCACGTGAGTATCACGATGAAACTTTACCAAAACAAGCACATAAAGTCGCTCATTTTTGTTCAATGTGTGGTCCAAACTTTTGCTCAATGAAAATTACGCAAGATGTTCGTGACTATGCAGCGAAGCTTAAAATTGGCAATATTGACGTTGCTGTTGAAAGTGGTATGGCAGAAAAAGCCAAACAATTTAAACAGCAGGGCGCCGAAATATATAAAGATGCATGATTTTCTCATGCTCAGCGGTGCTGATGATGAAGGCACGAACGGAGTATTTTATGAATTGATTTTGGTTAGTTATTCCAAGTGAATTATAGAAAATACGAGTATCGTGCCTTAAATATTGCTATAAAAGTAGTGAAACGGTTCTGAGTCATAATTTATGCAACGATAGGGTAAACTCTCCCAATTATTACTTAATATATTTTCTACTTTCTCCCGACCCAGTACACTTTCCCGGCGTGCAAAAGTGGGAAATGATGGTGTGCACGTTCCTTAGCAGCGTATTAAAGTGCCAATACCGGCATCGGTAAACAGTTCCAGCAATACCGCATGATCGACACGCCCATCAATAATATGTGCTGCACCGACGCCACTATGGACGGCATCCAGTGCGCATCGGACTTTAGGCAACATACCGCCGTAAATAACACCGTCAATAATCAATTTATCGACATCGGCACTCACCAGCCCCGTCATCGTTTTATTTTCCTTATCCAGCAAACCGGGTGTATTGGTTAACAATATTAATTTTTCCGCCCCCATCACGACCGCCAAACTACCCGCAACCAGGTCTGCATTAATGTTGTAGGCCTGCCCATCATCCCCCACTCCTATTGGAGCGATTATGGGAATGAAACCGCCGCCAATCAACATATTAACAACCGCGACATGAACGCTCGCCACCTCACCGACTCGACCCAGGTCAATGGGTTTTGCCTGTTGGTCTTTTTTCGAAGCCCGTTTCACCATCAGTTTTTTTGCGTGAATCAGCCCGCCATCCTTGCCCGTTAACCCAATGGCATTGCCGCCATGTTGGCTGATTAAGCTAACAATTTCTTTATTAACTTGACCGCCTAAAACCATTTCTACGATATCCATGGTTTCATTGTCGGTCACTCGCATGCCTTCTTCGAAACGACTTTTTTTGCCCAGTTTATCCAGCATATTGGCAATTTGAGGCCCCCCTCCATGCACCACGACAGGATTAATACCGACTTGCCTCATTAAGACAATATCACGCGCAAAACTACTCTTTAATTGCTCGTCTATCATCGCATTTCCGCCATATTTGATGACAATGGTTTTTCCGGAAAAACGTTGAATATAGGGTAAGGCCTCCGTTAATACGCGTGCTATGTTCATCGCATTGCTTGAGTCAATCGTCATAAAACTTAGAACCTGCTAAACAAATTAGGAATGGGCATGTTTCAAAAATGAGCGTTAATGTTGGCCTGAATGACCAAAACCACCTTCGGCACGCTCACTTTCGTTAAATTCAGTGACGATGGCTAGTTCAGCAACGATAATAGGTACAAACACCATTTGCGCAATCCGTTCCCACTGCTGAATGGTGTACGCCGTATTGCCACGATTCCAACAAGAGACAAAGACTTGGCCTTGGTAATCTGAATCAATTAAACCGACTAAATTCCCCAGAACAATACCGTGCTTATGACCCAGACCGGAACGGGGCAATAACATCGCGGCCATTGCCGGATCTGCGATATGAATCGCAATGCCTGTGGGGATGAGCTGCGTTTCGCCGGGTTTGATTTCTAGGGGTGCATCAAGACAGGCTCGCAAATCCATGCCCGCCGAACCTTGTGTGGCATAATCAGGTAAAAGAAACTCGTTGCTAATACGGGAATCAAGAATTTTTACTTCTACTTTTTTCATTATATTTCTCTATTATGAGGGCGACAAGTTGTTTTGCCAGGTCACGCTTCGCCATCAGGGGAAACGTTTTTTCGCCACCTTGCCAAATAACGGTTAATGCATTTTGATTGCTATCGAAACCTTGCCCTTCGATACTGACATCATTGGCTGCGATCATATCCAGTTGCTTTTTTTCCAGTTTAAGTCTGGCATATTTTGCCATATGCTCTGTTTCCGCAGCAAACCCCACGCTGAATATTGAACTTGCCGTACGCACCCCTTCAGCGAGGACATCCGGGTTCAAAACCAGGGGAATAATCCGTTCTTTTTTTGATTTTTTTATTTTGTTGCTGGCAATGTCACGGGGACGATAATCACTGACAGCGGCAGCGGCGATAAAAATGTCACACTCTTTCAGGTTTTGCTGTACAGCCTGATGCATGTCCTGCGCGGTTTCAACCTGAATCCGGCTCACCCCCAAAGGCGTTTCAAGCGCAACAGGGCCACTCACCAAAACAACTTCAGCGCCATAGTCATGCAGCGCTGCGGCAAGCTCATAGCCCATTTTTCCAGAGCTGCGATTGCTAATGTAGCGCACTGGATCGATGGGTTCTCTGGTCGGCCCTGCGGTCACCAGGGTTCGTACCCCCGCCAACGCGTGACGCATACTGTCATTCTCAACAAGCCGTTGCATGATGTCCTGCGGCTCTAACATGCGCCCAAAACCCACATCCCCGCACGCCTGTACGCCTTCCGTTGGATCCAGAATAGTCACGCCTCGCTGACGTAACACAGTACAGTTGTCCTGGGTTGCAATATTAGACCACATCCATTGATTCATAGCCGGCGCAATAAATAGAGGCACAGACCGCGCCAGGCAAACGGTTGTCACCACGTCATTAGCCTGCCCGGTTGCCAATTTTGCCATAAAGTCAGCGGTTGCTGGTGCAATCAAGACAATGTCAGCCCAACGTGATAATTCGATGTGATCCATACCGGCAGCACTGTCAGCCGTAAATAAATCAGTACAAACAGGGTAGCCTGATAGCGCCTGAAAGGTCAGCGGCGTTACAAATCGGGCTGCGGCCTCGCTCATTACCACTCTGACTTCAGCGCCTGAACGCTGCAAACACCTTAAAAGTTCTGCGCTTTTGTAGGCCGCAATGCCACCGGTGATGCCTAACAGTATTTTTTTCATTCGCTCTATATTTAAATCTACAAAAATAATATCTCAATATGCCTACACAAATTGTAGCCTTTGTTGGCAGCGACCCAAGCGATCTTCCGGGTATTGTAACGCTTTTTATTTATTATTAAGAGGTAAGTACACCATGGCCATTACGAATTGGCCTCTTGCCGAACGGCCAAGAGAAAAATTATTAGCAAAAGGGCCACAATGTCTCTCCGATGCAGAATTACTCGCCATTTTCTTGCGTACCGGCATAAAAGGAAAAACCGCCGTCGATTTGGCGAGAGAACTCATTCAACAGTTTGGCGGTTTACGTCCTTTGTTAAAAGCGGGACAAAAACAATTTTGTGCGATGCTCGGACTGGGGCCCGCCAAATATGCGCTGTTACAGGCCGTGCTTGAAATGAGTCGTCGACATTTACTGGAACAGCTTACAGCGGGAGATTGTATCGCCCAACCCCGCGACACTCAACAGTTTCTTATTGCCCATTTACGCGATTACCCACACGAAGTGTTTGCTTGTTTGTTCCTGGACAGTAAGAATCAAGTGATTAATTTTACAGAACTTTCCCATGGAACTCTCAATGGTGCAGCGGTCTACCCGCGAGAAGTGGTCAAAAAAGCTTTGCATCACAACGCAGCGGCGGTCATCTTTGCGCATAATCACCCATCCGGTGTCGCTGAACCGAGTCAAGCCGATATCAGGCTTACGCGCCGTTTGGTTGAGGCGCTGGCTCTGATTGATATACGGGTTTTAGATCATTTTATTGTGGGGAACGGCAAAACCACCTCCCTGGTTGAAAGAGGCTTATTATAAACCCCCCTCTTGATTTGAACCTGTAATTTTGGTATAAAGTTCGGCTACGTTTGTTGGGTCACTCGTTGGGTGATCAAAATAAAAGAATTTTTTGGAGGTTTGTTCATGTCACGAGTTTGTCAGGTCACAGGTAAGCGGCCCATGACGGGGAACAATGTTTCTCACGCCAAAAATAGAACGCGACGTCGTTTTTTACCTAATCTTCAAACCCACCGTTTCTGGGTTGAAAGTGAAAGTCGCTGGATTCGCCTACGCCTTTCAACAAAAGGAATGCGTATTATTGATAAATTGGGTATCGACTCGGTGCTGCAAAAAATCCGCAATCAGGGTGAAAAAATTTAAGGAGTTAAGGCATGCGCGAAAAAATTAAACTCGTCTCTTCTGCCAAAACAGGTCACTATTACACGACTACCAAAAACAAAAGAACGATGCCAGAAAAAATAGAAATCAAGAAATATGACCCCGTTGTACGCAAGCATGTTGCTTACAAAGAGGCAAAAATCAAATAACATAAGCCTTTCTGGTAAGAGGGAAATCTTGTTTCTGGCCTGATGTCCCTCCATTGTTAATGACCAATTCAAAAGAACTCTGGCTCTCTTGAACAAAGAGAGTTTAGCGCTTGAGTTGATCGTGGTGCCGTAGTAGTGAGTTGCCCCGATTTGACTTCTATAGAGGTCACAGCACCGGAGTTCTTCGATAAAAAAGCAATTTTAAACCCATCTTCATGGTTGAGTCTAAAGCCTTTCATCCCTAAGTACTTTTGTGATGCCACATCTTTGTACTGTAACGCCTTAATCTGCAAAACCCAAAGCACACTTCAATTCGTCTAGCTGATTTTTTTGCCTTTGATAAGCAAGGTTTTATTCAATGAAAAATAGATATAATAGGCATGTTTTCAAAATCTCATCAATATACTGAATCACAAGGAGTGTGAAATGACATTAAGCAAAAAGCTAGGCGCAGAATTTATTGGTACATTTTGGCTGGTACTAGGAGGCTGCGGCAGTGCGGTACTGGCTGCGACATTTCCTGATGTTGGTATAGGCTTATTAGGCGTCTCCCTGGCTTTTGGTCTTACCGTGCTGACGATGGCCTACGCTATTGGCCATATTTCTGGTTGCCATCTAAATCCCGCTGTTTCATTGGGTCTGTGGTCATGCGGCCGGTTTCCAACTGCGGATCTTGTACCCTACATCGTCGCACAAGTGTTAGGTGGTCTTGCCGGTGCAGCGACACTCTATGTTATTGCGACCGGGCAAGCTGGTTTTGACGTTACAGCGGGCTTCGCATCGAATGGTTATGGGGAACATTCTCCTGGTGGCTATAGTATGACAGCCGCACTCACCATTGAAGTGGTTATGACATTTATGTTTTTGATAATTATTTTAGGTGCGACAGATAAACGTGCACCTCAAGGTTTTGCGCCTCTTGCTATTGGTTTTGGCCTTACCTTGATTCACCTCATCAGCATTCCCGTGACGAATACCTCAGTTAATCCTGCAAGAAGCACGGGAGTTGCAATATTCCAGGGAGATTGGGCAATATCTCAATTGTGGCTGTTCTGGCTCGCGCCTATAGTCGGCGCTTTATTCGCCGGGGTTCTTTATCGATGGTTTCAAGCTGAAAAAGCATCGACATCTAGCGAGTAAAATATAAAAACCTGGCAAGTGCTCGTGCATTTAGCGCAAGATATTGATTCACAAAGCGAATGAGAACGTTAATTTGTAATGCCTGAAACGTTTCATCTCCATATAAAATTAATAGCTTGCTCCAATATTGTACGAACACTTGTACCGAGACAGCTTTCCTCTTGCGACTTAGGTGGTCGCAGTAGGTCAGTCTGTTCTCGGGTAGCTTCCTAAATTAGCCGTTTTAAACATCACTGTAGTGTGGTTGCGCCTTCTCTGGTTCCGACAAAACCGAGAAATCGAGTAAAAATGGGTTAACGGGATGGTGCAAAGCTTAGTTGGTTCGATAGAGAAAGTGCACTTACCCCGCTTGAATTCACGATCAAGAATAGACCTGAGCTACTACAGGGTAGGGGTGGCTGACCGGCATTTCTATTGTGATGGTGCTAAAAAATCAGTAGTGATATCGAAGCTGGGCAAAATAAATAGACTCGGAATCGACCTTATAAATCATTCGATGCTCATTATTTATTCGGCGAGACCAATAGCTGGCTAAGGCATGTTTGAGTGGTTCTGGTTTACCGATACCTTCAAAAGGTGAGCGTTGAATATCTTTTACAAGAGAGTTAATGCGTTTAACTATTTTTTTATCTGTTTTCTGCCAGTATAGGTAATCATCCCATGCATGATCAGAGAATATGAGGTTCAACCACTTAACTCCTTTGTTGAGCCATTTCCTTTTTCAAGTTGGGAGATAGACTCAATAAGTCTTTTCATATTTTTAGGGCTGCGCAGAAGATATGATGTTTCCTCTAGAGATTCGTAATCCTCAAGTGAGAGCATGACAACAGAGCGCTCATTTTTTCTAGTGATAACAACGGGTTCATGGTTATCGCATATATCTTCCATTGTTTTAGATAAATTTGACCGTACCGCAGTATAACTGATTGCTTTCATAGTGAATAACCTATAACGTACATGTACTTGTTATTGTACGTTGTAAGGTTGCGCATAGCAAGGAAAATTCAGTTGGCTCGATACCGCTGCGCTACACTCTGTGGCATCGGTCGGCTGATCTGCAATAATACAAAAATAGAGACCGTGAAGTGTATTATACAATCTATTAAAGGTTATTTTTCTGTGGTTGATTCATTGGTAAATCGATTTGGGTAGAAAAGAATAGAGCTCAAATCTAAACTAATAGACACTCTAAAAAACGGGTAATTATTAGGTCAGGTCTGAGTTACGACATCTAAATCGATTTTGAGCTATTGTCATTCTATTTTATCTGCCTTTTAATTCAAAATATTTCCTCTTATACTTAAATCTGTACAATAAAAAACACACATCAACGGAGATAAAAATAAATATGGACATTTCGAAACAACATAACACTCAGAAACTCACTAACTTAATGGCTCTAGCCACTTTAATTGGCTTGTGTCTAACATCAACGATGACCTATGCTGACAGAGATGGTCAAGATAGCGGCGAAACACTGCATACTATTTCAAAGTTATCATTAAATTTAGCGAATAAAGCAGCCATGGCTGCCTTTCGTAAATGCCGTAGAGATGGGTATGCGGTCAGTGTTGCTGTTGTTGATAGCAGTGGGGTGATCATTTCCCATGTTCGTAATCCAAAGGCGGGCCCTCATACGGTTAATAGCAGTTTAGGCAAAGCGTTTACTTCCGCAAGCATGGGACGAGCAACATCAGGTCTGGCCGATGCCATTGCCACAAACCCTGCGTTAGAAGGACTTCGTGATATGGATTCTCGAATGGTTATTTTGGCGGGTGGGTTACCCATTATGTTCAATGGAACAAAAGTTGGGGGGATTGGCGTTGGGGGCGCGCCAGGTGGCCAACTTGACGAAGCGTGTGCTGAATTCGGTTTACAAAAAATTGGTGCGCGATAAGTTTTTTCGAAAAGGGGAGTTAACATTCGCTGACGGCTATGGAGAGCGAAGCCAAGGCCGTTAGTCCGCGATAGAGTCACGCCGTCTACCCGTCGTAGTTAGGGGCGGTTTTAGTGACCTCCTGCGTCAGGCTAGTTGACACAGGGGGTTATCTAATGATCTCGAGTATACCTCTTCCAGAGGAGTGTCGATTGTAAGTCCTTTGCATAAATTTGTTTTCTCAAGTTGATTTTCGTACAAATTTTTACAATGTCCATTCCTAAGTTTGTTATAAACAAAATTTATTTAATCGCAACGGCCAAACGATATTCATGGGGTATGACCAGTCCATTCTTAGTTTGATAGGGTTTTGCCAATTTGGCAAAAGCGTCCTTAACTTCATCAATTTGTCCTGGTTTCAACGCATTAATTTGTTGTTGCATGATTGAGGAGTCGAGAGTGTTTTGCCAATAGGCATCAAAGTCCGAGAAATGATATTCAAAGCCATGGACTTGAGTTTCGATACTTGAAAACCCAACTTTCTCTAACAAGCCTTCTAATACCCCGCCACTCATCGAAACAATTTTATCTGCCGCAAGCTGCTCCGACTCAGGGATGCGGTTTTTAAAAACTTGTTGCGTCCAATCGACGCTTGTCATTCCTTTTAAGGTATTCCAAACCGCGAGCACGCAACGGCCAGTAGGCTTTAAAACGCGTCGCATTTGTTGTAGACCCGCTTCAGGATCATCAAACAGCATGACGCCAAAGCGACAGGAAAGATGATCAAAATGGTTGTCGGCAAATGACAACGTTTCGGCTGCCATGGTTTGAAATTGAAGATTGTTCAGCCCCAAATCGTGTGCTTTTCTCGTAGCAACTTGAACCATGCCAGCGGCGGTATCGGTACCGATGATGTTGACCTGGGGTTGTTGTTTCGCCAACGTCAGCGCGGGTTCACCCGTGCCTGAAGCGACATCAAGAATCAAATCACCGGGTTGCGCATCAAGTGCCGCTAACAGCGCCTGACCCACAGGAGCGATGTGTGGAGTCAACAAATCAAATTTTTCTGCGAGTGCATCCCAGTCGGGTTGGTTATCTTGCTTTATCATCCGTTTTTCCTCGTTAGTTTGTTAGATTTAATATTTTTTTCATATTCATCCATAAAATAATATAGCGTGCTTTCGAGTACCTTGGCGACCCCGTTGGGTAGATGACAACGTCCACTGTCGGGCAGTATTTTACTGAGATGTATGAGTGTCTCCAGGTCTTCTCGCTCAGCGTGTCCATTATTAAATTTTGTTAATAGTAACGAAATATGATAGGTGCCGATTTTGCATGGAGGGCATTGGCCACAGGAGGATAGCGCGAAAAAATTAATGTACTCGGTGACGCGCTTAACAATGCTGTTGCCTTCGGCAATTACGATAATAGTACCGGTGCCGAGGCTGGCTTGGCGCTGGGCGACAGAGTCGAAATCCAGTGGTACGTCGAGGTCTTTGGCGGTGAAAAGGGTGTTGGAGGGACCACCAGTAAAAACCGCTTTTAGCTTTTTGCTACCGAGTATTCCCCCGCCGACATTAAAAATAAGCGTGTCAAGCGGTACCCCCATCGGGAGCTCGTAGACACCTGGCGACAGCACATCGCCACTCAAGCTATACAGCTTGGTACCACTGGCCTGGCCTAAACCCAGGTTTCGATACCATGGTGCGCCATGGCGTATAATGTGTGGGATATTGGCCAGCGTTTCGATGTTGTTAACCAATGTGGGTTTATTGTTGATCCCTTGTTGTGTTGGAAAAGGGGGCTTACCGCGCGGGAAGGGAAATTTACCTTCTATTGATTCAATTGCGGCGGTCTCTTCGCCATCAACGTAGTGTCCAGAGCTGGTCATTATACGTATGGTTAAAGGGCATCCCAGTTTTTTTTCGATGGCTTTTATATAGCGTGATTTTTGCCAGAGCATCACGGCTTGGCGTATATTTTCAAGCGATTTTTTTTGTTTGGGATGGATATAAAATATAATGTTGTTGATCGCGACCGCTAGTGCTGTGATCAGGGCGCCTTCAATGACCTGGTGAGGGGCGTCTTCGAGCAGAGTGCGATCTTTAAATGTACCGGGTTCATCCTCGTTGCCATTACAGACCAGGTAGCGCTCGCCCTCATTAGGTTGACTGGCTATCCGTTCCCATTTTTTATAGGTTGGAAAACCGCTACCGCCCAAACCTCTTAAATCAGCTTCCTTGATGATGGGAATCAGCGCTGTCGAATCGTGCAGCGCTGTCTCTAAACCTTTGCCGCCCCCTGAGTTTAACCAGGTTTCCAAATCGGTACCACAACAGCTATTTGGGTGTAGCAAAACGGAATTGAGCGTGTTTATCGGGTTCATTTTTATTTAAAACCGGTGTAGTCGGGAAATAACATCGGGCCTTTTAAATCCATGGGGAGGCTCGCTTTAGTGAGATCATTGCGAAATTTGATGAGGTGCGAAATCGATATTTGTTGATGTTTTTGCTTGACGCGACGTTGGGCGGCATGCAGCCCGGCGCGGCGGCCAAAGCTGATGATCTCCAGTAGCGCGTTGCCCATAATGCGGTTTTTTCCATGGATACCGCCACTGGTTTCGCCCGCACAATAGAGGCCTGGTATTGTCGTTTCGCCATTTTTATTGATATTGACCCCGCCGTTTTGATAATGCAGCGTAGGGTAGATCAAGAGGGGCGTGTGGTGAGGGTCAATATGGCTTCTTTTTCCCAGTGCGACGAGTTTTGGGAATCGTTGATTGAGAATGCCAGGGGCTTGTCGTTCCAGTGTTGGAGTATCGAGCCAGACCCCTGCGCTGTGCTCGCTGACACGGATGCCGCGTCCTTCGGTACATTCCCGGATGATGGCGGCGGCGACGAGATCACGCGGTTTGAGTTCGTCAATAAAACGTT
>JAADHS010000082.1:0-1201 GCA_013151745.1 Gammaproteobacteria bacterium
AGCAAAACATCACCAACCGACCGGGTCGTCGCCATTTCGCGCGCGCCATAACCACCTATCACGACGGCCACTACCATGTTCGCCTGACCGGCGCCCAAGGCAGTGGCATACTCAGCTCAATGAGCCAAGCCAACAGCCTGGCAATTTTAACTGAAGATAGAGATCACATTGCAGCGGGAGAGCGAATAAAGGTACAGCTCCTGCCCACGTAAAAACCATCGTTAACTCTTAATCCTTATACAATATACGTTTGTCATGCCCTTTAAAGGGATGGTACATTAGCCCTCATTATTAATCATACTTTAAAAAGTTCAATTTAGTTTCTAAAATAAAACTTTAGTGTAGCAGTATTGAAAAACACAAAATATAATTATAAATATATGATTTCAACTCTTAATTCACATTTGAGTAATGAGTTAAAAACCAACCTTCCAATCAAAAACATAAAAACTTAAGGATCATAATGAAAAAAACATTTAAATTTATATCTACCCTTTCCCTTCTGTACTTATTAAGCGCATGTGGTGGCGGTGGTGGTGGTGACAATGGCGGTGATCCTCCTCCACCAGATACTCCTCCTCCTCCTACACAAAGTGAAATCAGATCTAATCTCGAAAAAGCCACTGTGAAAATAAGAGCGACTGTCGGAGACCAACAAATATCAGGCAGTGGTTTTTTTATTGGTGATGAGGGATACATTGTCACCAATAATCATGTCGTCACAGGGGCAAGCACACTGGATGTCACGGGATTCAACTTTACAGGCATAGCAAACCCTATTGCGGTCGCTGAGTGCGCTGATCTGGCTTTAATAAAACTTGTAGAAGCTGATTCAGCTTCCTATTCAGGATTAGATTGGTTTGAAGGGACACCCCCGGTTGGAACCCCGATAGGAACAGGTGGTTTTTCTGGAAATACTCAAACCAGCTTTGAGGATGCCAATTATGCTTATTTTAGTGGCACAATTAACACACTTCCGCAAAAATTCAATAGCAACTGGGCATCAGTTAATGCGTTTTTTCATGATGCATTAGGCTCAGCAGGCAACTCTGGTGGCTCTGTTATTGAGCTGGAAACAGGAAAAGTGGTCGGGGTTCACTTTGCCGGATCGACTGTAGATAACAACCGTAAATATGCCATTTCGCTAGATGCAGCCAAAAGAAATGTCGAAAAAATGATGATTGACGAACAAGATATTCTT
>JAADHS010000082.1:1218-25353 GCA_013151745.1 Gammaproteobacteria bacterium
GGTATTTCTGGTCAATTTTCATCTGTCGGTGATCTTAAGGGTATTCTAGTCGACGCAATAGGAAGCGGAGGTAAAGCCAAAACAGCGGGCGTCAAGAAAGGCGATCTGATCATTAAAGCTGAAGATACCAGCCTGGATGACGGGAGTGGTACACTGGAAACATATTGTAATATTTTACAAACACGCATTGGCAATAATCCGGACAACGCGTTATCTATAGAAATTTTCCGCCCCAGCAGTGGTGAACTCTGTGTTGGCGAGATCAGTGGTACGCCATTAGCGCTTAAAGCCGATACCACCCAGCCTTGCCCACAGCTGCCTCTTAGTGGTGGCTCAGGTGGTGGTTCAGGTGGTGGTTCAGGTGGCTCACAAAACACCGTTTCAGGAGCACTTGAGACAAGCGACTTGCAGACAGATACTGGGCGCTATTTTGATACGTACAGAGTAACCGCAATAATATCAGGCACAGCAATAATTTCAGTACGCTCACCATCGATTTCAGGTATTCTTGGTGGCGTATCTGACGAAAATGCTGATAATATTATTGCCCTTGGCGGAGAAGAATTTAATGTGACTTCTGGTCAAAAATTTATTGTATTTGTGACAGGAGACCCACATGAAACAGGAGATTATTTGTTAACACTGGAAAACTTGGAACTTCAATAAAATAGTTGTAGCAAGAGGTGTATCTGATGCACCTCTTGCGCAATTCTTATCCCCCTGCTTTATTAAACCTCTTTTTTTTGTACGCCCTATACGCATCATAAATCATTCGTCAATAAAACTGGAAAATATTCTGCAGGTTTAACCCAAGCTGGCAATTGATAAGCCGCAAGATGTTCACTGCCTAAATTGATTCCCGAAAAATAAGACAGTAATAAAGTAAAAGACATCACCCATGGCCAGAGATGATGATGCATCGCCGCAAAAGGCAATAGCCACATCAGATACCAAGGGTTAATCACCGGGGAGAGCAGTATGAGTCCACCCATTAACAGATCAGCTCGAATATTGAGCACCGACGTTTTGTGAAATCTGTTAAAGCAATACACCATAATACACAACAGCAGTATTGCACCCACCATTTTTGCATGAATGCCCGACATAGCATATGTAAGCACACTGTATATTGCCGCATTAAACTCCCAATCACGACCAAAGGCAAACAAACCTGATAACTCACTGCCATTAAATAAAAAGGGCATGTAGAGTAAAACGATAGTCAGAAAAAAAATGTCAAACTGCACTCGCTTAAAGCGTAATAAAAAATAAACAGCAATGACCCAGGCAAATGGCTTACTACATACGCTTAAACCCAAACAAAGAGCACTCGTTTTTGGATATTTAGCAAAAAAATAAAAAGCGGCGACTAAAAACACCACGCCTAAAATATCTGGGTGAGCGGTAAACGCCACTTCTTTGATAATGAGCGGGTTCCATGCATACAGTAATAAAGACCGTGCATTAATCATTTTTGCCAAAATAAAAATCACCACCATATTGCAGGCACTGTATATGAGTTGTAAGCCAAAGACATCTGCTGGGAAGAGCCAATAAGACAGCCAAAAACTGTATTGCAGCAGTGGCGAATAAATCGTTTTTATATCAGGGTAGTTAATTTGATTTAAATTAGCCTGCATCAGGCTGGAAATGGCGGCATCGGAAAAATAAAAACTGGGCGCATGGCGATAAGGACTACCTAACTCAAAAAACGTGTACCCGTCCCATAAGTAGCGAAAAAAATCATCTTCGAATAGAGGTGTAGCAAAAATACCGATCGCATGAAATATAAAAGCAAAAAATATCACGCAAGAAATAGGCGGACAATATTTTTTTTTAATATAGTAGGTAATAACAACACCATACAGAGCAAATGCAACAGCAAATAAGCCTATATAGCCTGTGATATTGAGCAACAGCGGGTGTTTTGAGTAAAAAAATAAAATGCCATACAATGCAGCACTTAAAAAACCGAATATAATCAAACGGTTTTCTTGCTTGAAAGTTACGATAAACAGCGTCCATAAACGATTGATATCAATCAATTTAAAGGCTTTTTTTAACACTATTGGATTCCGCTAATGACTCTAACATTTTTCAATCAACCCATGTAGAATATGACCATCTCTGAGTTTTTTAATTAATAAACCAGTTTATTGGGAAACACAGTACTTTAAACCACACTCAATAAGGAATCTATTATGCACTATGTAAAAATTTTCGCGGTCAGCACACTCTTAATGATGTTTTCATGTTCTGTCTTTGCATCCGGATCCGAGCATATGAGCAAATCGAATAAGGCCGATAATATTTATAACCAGGGTAAAACCATCGTACACAAGCAATTAATTTGTGAATCATGCCCGTTAGAAGCGGCGACATTAGATGAGAATACAGCCATGACCATTATTGAGGAACTGAAGACGAATGGTACAGGTTCGGATTCATTATCTGACGCTCAAAAAGAATCCGTCATCGTTTATCTTGAAAAACGCTTTAGCATGAAAATGAACTAACCTCGATCGCTCTCAAGTCACGGTGTATAAAAATAAAATAGTTTCAGCCATTATACCTGCACAAGACGAGGAACAATCTATCGGTAAAGTGGTTTCTGAACTTCGTGCCGTGCAGGATGATTTAAACAATTTTATCTTTGATCATATTATTGTTTGCGATAATGCTTCAACCGACAGCACTGCAAAGGTAGCACAATCAGCAGGAGCACAGGTCGTGCTTGAGGCACAACCCGGTTACGGAATCGCATGTTTAACGGCATTAGCCGTAATGCCAGAGAGTGATATCATCGTATTTATAGATGGCGACCATTCTTTCTACGCAGCACAAAGCCTACCGTTGATTGATGAAATTTGCCAAGGGTATGAACTTGTTATTGGTTCACGCGCACTGGGAAAAGCCCAGCCAGGCGCGTTAACGCTACCTCAACGAATGGGCAATTGGCTGGCTGTGAAACTGATACGCTGGTTATGGCAGGCTCAAATATCAGACTTAGGACCCTTCCGTGCCATTTCAACTCAAGCCCTGAACCAAATACAAATGCAAGATACTCGTTTTGGCTGGACAGTCGAAATGCAGGTCAAGGCAATTCAACTAAAACTGCCGATTAAAGAAATTCCCGTCGATACGCGCCCCCGGATAGGAAAATCAAAAATCAGCGGTACGGTACGTGGCGTTATTGGAGCGGCATTAGGAATATTTGGGACTATTTTTAAATTATGGAAAATCGAACATCAGTCTGATTGAGTCGCAATGCTAGACTCGCAAGCGGTAACCAGATTAAACCTTTCTTCCAACGTCCAGTCCTGTGGCCTTTTATCTTGTGTTATTTTATCTCTCTAAACTCTGCATAAAAACTTAATTGAAAATATAAAAATCATAAAACAAAGAGTAAAAAAATGGAATTATTTCAACGTAAACTAAATTCATGATTTTTTAATTTGTGGTACGATGCGGCGTCAAAAGCTTTTAAAGGGCTGAGCCATGCCAAAGTGTACTCTCTGTCAGTTTGCCAATCCAGGTAATAATAAGTTTTGTGGTCAATGCGGAGCTTCGCTAGAAGAAGACGCTATAGATTCGACGCCTACAATTCAAGCATCTGATCTTCAAACAAATACGGCAACACCAGATTCAGCTAAAAATATTTCTGCTGACAGACGACAACTTACCGTCATGTTTTGTGATTTAGCAGATCCGCCACTGCCATCAGATGATCTCAATGCTGAAGAATGCCAAGATATCATTCGCCGTTACCAAACAACATGCACTAAAGTAATCGACCATCTTGGCGGTCATCTTGCACCCTGTTCAGGAGAGGGCGTTTTAGCCTATTTCGGCTACCCAAAAGCGAATGAAGATGATGCACGACGCGCAGTCTATAGTGCTTTAAACTGTATTAAAGCGATCACTAAACTAAATAAGCCACTCCGCGATAAAACAAAGAGGCTGCATCTTCGTATCGGAATCCACACCGGCCTGGTTGTTATCGGTGAACTGGGAAAGGGATCAACGAAAGAACACCTGGTTGTAGGTCGTACACCCAGCATGGCTATCAACTTGCAAAACCTGGCAGACTCAAACCAGGTATTAATTACCTCCAGCACCTATCATTTAGTACGTCATTTTTTCAAAGTAAACGCTCAGGGACAAAAAACGCTACGAAACATACCTAACCCTATTGATGTTTATCATGTGATTCAAAAAATCAATGAAACTGATCGCAATGAAGCTATAGAAAAACAAAACCAGCTCACTCCGATTGTCGGCCGACAAAATGAACTACAGAAATTAAACCACTTATGGGATCAAGTCTTGGCTGGACAGGGGAAAGTTGCATTGATTGTCGGAGAAACAGGAATTGGTAAGTCCCGCTTATTGCATGCCTTCAAAGAAAAAATAACAACCCAACCTGGAAAAATATTATTTTTAACTGCTTATGGCTCAAAATATAATAAAACAAGTTCATTACGCTCAATGATAGAAATGCTTGAACGTATATTTGGCTTCACATCAGACATGAATATCAGCGCGCGTTTTAAATTGTTAGAAACACATCTCAGTGAAACCGAGTTTGATCTCGCTGATTATTTACCATTATTTTCAAATTTGCTCAACCTGCCGCTTGCTGATCATTACACAGAATTAAATTTAACATCCGAACGAAAGAAAAAACAAACTTTAGAAGTTTTGTGTGAATATATTTTTAAACTATCTTTAAAAAAACCACTACTATTCGTAATTGAAGACCTTCACTGGATAGACCCTTCATCACTCGCATTTTTCGAAATATTAATACAAAAAAGTGCTCGACATAAAATACTAACTTTGTTTATTAGCCGCCCTAAATTCAAAGTACCCTGGCACCCTCGTTCTGAAATAACCTTACTTAACCTCAATCCGTTGACCGATCAAGATATTGCTTTCATGGTTGAAAAACTGACGCAGGGATCGCGTTTCCCTCAAATACTGATTGATGAAATTATAAAAAAAACAGATGGCATACCCCTGTTTGTTGAAGAAATCACACAGATGGTTCTGAAGTCAAAAACTGATAACCCTTCTAAAAATAACAATAACGAACGCTTCGCTGAACTGTCTATTCCCGCCTCACTCCAAGAACTACTCACCGCCCGTCTGGATGATCTCGGACCCGTTCGTCATGTCGCACAACTTGCGGCAGTGATAGGCCGAGAGTTCAGCTATTCATTACTGGAAAAAATCACAGAAAACGAAGCAACTTTACGACAAGATTTACAAGTTTTACTGAATGCAGAACTCATTACTCAAGATTGTGCAGATCATCAGTGCTGCTACCTGTTTAAACATGTATTGACCCAGGAGTTAGCCCTCTCTTCGATGTTAAAAACGCAACGACAAAAAGTACATCTAAAAATAGCTCAGATTGCTGAAACGCAAAACCCTGAAATTGTCGCAACAATGCCTGAATATATCGCACTGCATTATACTCATGCGGGAGATATGGATAGCGCTATAGACTGGTGGCTGCAGGCAGGTGAACTCGCCCTTACAAAATTTGCCAATATTGAAGCCATCAGTCATTTAGAGCAAGGGATTAGGCTATCGGAAAAATTACCGGCGACCCCAATCCACGGTCAAAGGGAACTGCGTCTGCAATCCGCTATTGGTGCAGCTTATTGCGCAACGACAGGCTACGCCTCAAAAGAAGTAGAACGAACCTATAGCCGTGCCTGGGAACTGTGTAAACAACTCGATGACAACTCAGAACAATTCCCCATTCTCTGGGGGCAATGGGCATTCCATGTTGTTCGTGCCAACCTTCATCACGCTTTGGAAATCACAGTGGAAATGATCAAATCTGCCAAGGCAAAAAAGGATACCAACCTGCTACTCGAAGCAAAGATGGCATCCGGCTTGACTCAATTTTTTTTAGGTAATTTCGAGCAAGCGAAAAACGACCTTGCTGCCTCAATTGAAGCGGATCACGATGAGCGGGATCGCTCTTTCACCTTCCGTAGCGGACAAGATGCCGGCGTTTGTGCCCGTTCATATCTAGCTTTAACACTTTGGATATTGGGGCACCCTAGAGAAGCAATAAAATGCAGCGAAAATGCGATCAACTTAGCACGTAAACTAGATCACCCTTTCAGCCTCGCCTATGCACTCAACTTTGCTGGCTGGCTATACTATATGCTGCGCGACCCGAAACAAGCCAAAAAATGCACTGAAGAAGAATTGAAAATTTCTGCCGAACATGAATTTTTCTGGTTGCAATTAGGATCCGTGGTTGCCGGTTGGGCTGAAACACAACTTGGCGCAGCTGAACAAGGCCTCATACAAATACAGCAAGGTATTAAAAACTATAGTTTCCCTGGTGCCCAATTAAGCCAAACTTTATTGTTATCAATCCAGGCTTCTGTATGCCTGGAACTCGGTCAGTTAGATGAGTGTAAGCAATTACTTGATGAAGCGGTTAATGCCATTCATGATACACAAGAAACATTTTGGTTAACAGAAATCTATCGCCTGTTGGGTCTGCTCGCGCAAAAACAAGATCAATCTGAAACAGCGCACGACTACTTGAACCAAAGTATGGCTCTGGCTCAAACTCAGGCCGCACCGATGCTGCAACTGCGCGCAGCGGCAAGCCTGGTACGCTGTGCAACAGCAGAAACTCACGCCGAAGCATTACAATTACTCGTCTCAGCCTATGCCAATATCGACAAAGACAGTACGCTGGTCGATTGTCGCAATGCAGAACAACTGATCAACCCTCTGGGTTAATATATACCCGTAGCGATTAAAATTTAGGTGTGATTGCACGCCCTCTTCATTCCCTGGCTACGTTGAAATTCCTCGCAATAGCCCGCTACCCTCGTCATTTCGCCTTGTCAGGAAATGAATAGGCCACACACTCAGAACCTAAATCTCAAACGCTACGGGTATAGACATGGAGAAGTACCATAGAAAAATGTTTTAAGTTCTCTTCTGAATGGTAGTTGGAGTCTTACCTTACACTTGTAAACGCACTTTTTTCCTTAAACTAACAGATGTCAAGGGTAAACTGAGTCGTTACGACTTAATCTCAAAGGCGACGGGTATATTCATAGCGCTCATTTGATTCTCAAAGCTGATTTCGAGATAATACCAGATTTCTTTTTCCAGGAATGACTCCATGTGGTTTTCAAATCTTCAGCTTTATCGTTTTACCAAACCGTTTACACTGACACCTGAAACCCTCGCTGAACAGTTAGCAAGTAAAGTATTTCGGCCTTGCGGTAAACTGGATCTTTTTACCTATGGTTGGGTTTCGCCTTTAGGTCGTCACAGCGATGAACTCGTCCATGTTGCCAACGGACATATTTTGCTATGTGCCCGCAAAGAGGAAAAAATCATCCCCTCTTCTGTTGTTCGCGATGCTGTCAATGAAAAAGCCCACACTATAGAAGAACAACAAGGCCGCCCGGTGCGTCGCAAAGAGCGTGAAGCAATTAAAGAGGAAATTTTACAAGACCTGTTGCCAAAAGCATTCACACGTTTTCAACTGACTTTTGTGTATATTTCACCCAAAGACAACCTGCTGGTGATCAATAGCAATTCAGATAAAAAATCTGAAGCGTTGTTAAGTTATCTTCGCTCGACACTCGGTAGCCTACCGGTCATTGCACCCTCACTTTGTCAATCTCCCTCAACGGTCATGACACGGTGGTTAGTCGACAATGATGCACCTGCTGATTTTGTTATTGAAGACGAATGCGAACTGCGTGAACCTGGAGATGAAGGCAGCATTGTGCGCTGCAAACGACAAGATCTTGTTTCCGATGAAATAAAAACACATTTAGACGCAGGAAAACAGGCAACAAAACTGTCAATTACCTGGCAAGAATCACTGTCATGCGTACTTAACGAGGATTTATCCATACAACGCCTGCGCTTCGGTCAGGAGGTACTCGATCAAGGCTGCGACATTGACCCCGATGACATCATTGCCCAACTGGACAACGACTTCAGTGTAATGACTTTAGAACTCTCCCGCTTTATTCCCCGTCTACTTGACGTTTTGGGCGGAGAAAACAAAGAAGCTTATCGTCATTCTGAACAAACGTCATAACGATAACATCGCACGATTAATTTACAAATGTTAATCAAATGTGAGATTTGTGTCACCTCACTGTGAACTCTTTAATTTGAAATAGAACCTGCAACATCCTATTCCAAACAAGGAGAAGACAATGAAAAAAACACTATCCACACTGCTCACTCTGGGTGCATTGAGTTCAACGCCGCTCATAGCACAAGAACTGGGCATTAAAATCACCAATTTGACTAACGCTATGCATTTTACCCCAATACTGGCTGCCACCCATGACAGCAATACCCAGCTGTTTATGGCAGGCGCTGCCGCTTCTGCCAGTCTACAAACCATGGCTGAAGGGGGTAATATTGCTGACTTATCGACAGACATCCAGGCTATGGGTGCAAATGTAGTAGAAAACCCTGCCACTGGCTTGCTCGCTCCAGGTGCGAGCACTGACTTCACCTTAATGAGCAACAGCGGCAACAACCGTTTGTCTGTGACGGCAATGTTATTACCAACTAACGACGGTTTTGTCGGTGCAAACAGCATTGAAATACCCACGACTACAGGAACATATACTTATTATCTCAACGCCTATGATGCAGGCACTGAGGCCAATAACGAACTCATCGTAGAAGACAGTGGTGCACCCGGAGTACTGGGCATTCCTGCTAATCCGGGTAACAACGGAGGTACAAACGGAAGTGGTTTAACGTCCACCAACGATAATAATACGATGATCCATATTCACCGCGGCGTCATCGGTGACGACAACCCCGCCGGCGGCGGCAGTGACCTCAGTAATACAGCTCATCGCTGGCTGAACCCAGTCGCTCAGCTGGTGATTACGGTTAACTAAAGGAGAGGAAGCGATGAGGAATAAACCTAACAAAATAGCGACCCTTGCCCTTATTGGCGCGATACTGGCTTTACAAGGCTGTAATGACGACGATAATAATGAAACAGAGAATGAGACAACAACCGCTACAGCTAAAGTCTATCGCGTTGTGGTCAGCAATCTTACTCATAATCAACCGTTTTCGCCATTGGCTTCGGTTATTCACAACAACGGTTATCACGCCTACAGTCTGGGTAGTACGGCTGACAGCGCACTGGAAACTTTGGCAGAAGGTGGTGATAATAGCGCTTTGCTCAGTGCCGCCGATGCAGATTCCAGGGTAATCGATACGGCTTCTGGCAGTAGCAGTAGCAACATCGCGCCGGGCGCCAATGAAACATTAATTTTAGAGGGCCTTATTAACGACCCCCGACTCACCCTGGTGACGATGCCAATCAATACCAATGATGCTTTCATCGCTCTTGATGCAATAGATCTCAGCGAACTCGTGTCTGGTGAGTCCTTAGTGTTGTATGCTAGAGCTTACGATGCAGGCACAGAAGGCAATAGTGAAGCTGCGACCGACGTTCCAGGACAAGGTGGCGAAGGCTTTAATACCCTCCGCAATGATCGTGATTTTGTCTCGATTCATCCCGGAATAGTGAGCATGGATGATGGTTTGACTGAATCGGCACTGGATCAATCACATCGCTTTGATAATCCGGCAGCCAAAATTGTAGTGACCCGCACGCAATAAAATAATACGACGGCTTCAAGATAGCGGTGATGCTATCATGAAGCCGTTTCAATATAGGCCGATGTATGAATCACAATATTTTGATTATTGAAGATAGTGCCGAAATTGCCAACCTGATTCAATTGCATCTCAAAGATATCCATTGCCAGGCAGATATTGCTATTGAAGGTGCACAAGGTCTGAAAGCGTTTATGCAAGGCAATTATGATCTGGTGATACTGGATTTAATGTTACCAGTCATGGATGGTTTAGAGGTGTGTAAACGATTACGTGAAACAAATAAAATGGTACCGGTCATTATGCTGACTTCTAAATCTTCAGAACTGGATCGTGTGCTCGGACTTGAAATTGGTGCCGATGATTACATTACCAAGCCGTTCAGCATTCCAGAATTGCTAGCGCGCGTAAAGGCACAGTTTCGCCGTTTGGATGTATTACAAACCCCTTTGCAACAAACCAAACTCGAGTTAGGCGACCTGGCAATAGATGTCGAAAAACACGCCTCGACATTAAAGGGAAAAAGCTTGAACCTGACCGCCAAAGAGTTCGATCTTTTATTACACTTCGCGACCCACCCTGGGCGTGTCTATAGTCGTATGGATTTGTTGAACCAAGTCTGGGGTTATAGCTACGAAGGCTACGAACATACTGTCAATTCGCACATTAACCGGTTACGTTCAAAAATAGAAAAAGACCCGGCCAAACCGCACTATATTCTGACTGTTTGGGGCGTTGGCTACAAATTTAATGAAGCGTGTCTCTGATGTTTCGAACACTTTATGCCAAGCTTTCTTTGTCTTTAATCGCTCTGTTGATCATCATGGGCATTTTTTATACCCTGCTCAGCTTTTCTACTGCACGTTATTATTTCCAAGAAACCAGCCAAAATCTTAACTTGGATCTCGCTCAAAACCTCGTCGCTGACCAAAAACTGGTACAAGATGGCCAAATCAACAAAACCGCTCTCAGCAACACGTTTATGAAGTATATGGTGATCAACCCAAGCATTGAGATATATTTGCTCGATTTGACGGGAAACATCCTGTCCTATTCCGCTGACCCAGGCCAGGTGAAACGAAACTCGGTTTCATTGAAACCAATAAAAGCCTTTCTGAATGGCAAAAAATTACCCCTGCTGGGGGACGATCCGCGTAGCCACGAACGTCAAAAAATATTCTCTGTGACACCTGTACCCTCTGCGACAGAAGCTGAGGCTTATCTCTATGTTGTATTACAAGGAACACAATATGACACTGTAGAACAACTGATAAAAGAAAGCTTGTTATGGAAACAAACAGGCTTGGCGTTTATTGGTAGCTTATCAATTGGCCTAATCATTGGTTTGTTATTATTCAAAAAATTAACTAAACGCTTAAATCATCTTTCCGAAAAAATAGGCCAGTTTCATGACAGTGATTTCAGTTTCCTTGTTACAGGTGACAAAACAAGTAAAAGTAACGACGAAATAGATCAACTTAATCAAACCTTTAACCAAATGGCTCAACGTATCGTAAGTCAATTAAATGAATTAAAGCAACAACATAACTTGCGCAGCGAATTGGTCGCCAACGTATCCCATGACCTGCGTACCCCGGTCGCAATTTTGCACGGCTATTTGGAAACACTGGACCTCAAGGTAAATCAACTCAGCGCAATAGAACAACGCGATTATATAAAACAAGCGCTGTTAAGCAGTGAGCGTTTGAATCGTTTGATTAGCGAATTATTCGACCTCGCCTCCCTGGAAGCAAGAGACAGCCTGAATAATATGGAGTCATTCAATCTATCCGAACTGGCTCATGATGTGATACAAAAATTTCAGCTTAAGGCAAAAGAGAGACAAATTAATTTAACTATGAAAATAACAGAAGCCGCTCTGTTTGTCCGGGGAGATATTGCTTTAATCGAACGCTTGTTTGAAAATTTACTCGGTAATGCTTTAAAATTCACACCCAATCAAGGTCATATTGATTTTTGTTTAAAAACAAATGAAAAAAAAATAATTGTGTCTATTAAAGATGAAGGCCCAGGTATTCCCAAAGATGAAATAGAAAAAATATTTGAACGTTTTTATCAGGGCAAAAAAAATAATAATCGAGCCAAACCCGGCGGGCTGGGTTTGGCCATAGCCAGACGTATTGCAGATTTACATGGCGGAAACATCAATGTAGAAAGTCGCCCAGGGCAAGGTGCTGTTTTCACCTTTTCTTTACCCAAAGTGACTCACTAAAGAATAGAAATTGAATTCAGGTGACTTTTATAAGTAGCGCTCTGATTTAATCCGTATTCTCGGGCTCTTGCGATTGAAGAACGGGCGAAGACAGACTGAAGCTGAGATACCAATTGTAAAAGTTGTTCAATTTCCATTCCTGACATTCGAATCAGACCAAAACTGAAGTAGCCTCATAGCACCAGACATTTTAATTGATAGTGTCGCTACCTAGACATTAATTTTATGACGTCCCTGCCAAAAATCACCACGCTAAAGCTCCTAACTCCAAAAAGGTAATAGTTCACACAATTAAAGTGAAAATGCACTTATGCAAGCATGTAACGTTGATTATAGTGAAGATGAAAATAAGGAAGAATACATATATTCACTTTTGATAACGTAAGGATACGAAAATGAGCGCAGATAACTATCGTACTTTTGATGGTCGGGGTAATAATTTAAATAACCCTGACTGGGGCCAGGCTGGTACGCCTCTTCAGAGGCTTGCACCAAATGCTTATGCAGATGGCATTAAGAGTCTGGCGAAGAGAGGTAAACATAACCCTAACCCACGCGTTATCAGCAATGAAATATTTCGGCAAACAACGTCCATCTTTAATAGCAATGGATTGAGTGATTTTGTTTGGGCGTGGGGACAATTTGTTGATCATGAGCTTGACCTTACTGTCTCGCAAGAAGAGGACGAGGTCAACATTGATGTCCCTGTCGACGATCCCATTTTTGAAGACACTCAAATCCAAGGTATTAAATTTATTATTCCTTTTTCTCGTTCTCGCGCCGTTCCGGGAACAGGTACAAGCAGAGAAAATCCACGTCAACAGGGAAACGAAAGTTCATCATACCTCGATGGATCAATGATCTACGGATCGAGCAAAGAGCGAGCCGATGCACTGCGCACCTTTGACGGAACGGGAAGACTAAAAAGCAGCGCTTCAAATGTAGGGGAACTGCTGCCTTACAATGTAGATGAATTGGAAAATGAAGACAATAACGATCCTTCAAGACAGCGTTTTTTTATTGCCGGTGATATACGAGCCAACGAACATTCTGTATTAACGAGCATTCACACCTTATTCGTACGAGAACATAATCGGGTTTGTCTGGATCTTGTGACATGTGACCCGGGTTTGGCCGGCGCTGATGAAACCATCTACCAACAAGCAAGAAAATACGTTGGTGGCATTATACAATCCATTACCTTCAATGAATTTTTACCTACACTACTAGGTAATAATGGAATTTCTGCATATACGGGTTATAACCCTGAAGTAAACGCGGGTGTCGCTAATGAATTTTCTACCGTTGCTTTTCGATTGGGTCACAGCATGCTCTCACCTGAAGTGGTATTAGGTGAACGCGGTCGCGTAGTCAGGTTGAGAGATATCTTTTTTAAGCCCTACTTTGTTCGATTACACGGAATTGAACCCGTATTAGATGGATTAAGTTTACAGCGTATGCAAGAAGTCGATGCGAAAGTGGTTGAAGACGTACGCAGTTTTTTATTTGGGCCACCCAACCCAGCTTTACAAATGCTTCAGGATTTAGTAGCTCGAAATATCCAGAGAGGCCGAGACCATGGAATTGCAGATTATAACACCTGTCGTGAAACTTTTGGACTTAGGAGGTATACAAATTTTTCAGAAATAACGTGCGATAAAATTGTTGAAAACACCTTACGTGAATTATATAAAGACATCGATTGTATCGATCCGTGGGTTGGGGCACTTGCAGAAGACCGAGTGATTGATTCCAATGTCGGATCACTTATTCTTGCTATTTTGGCAGATCAATTTGAACGTGTCAGAGATGGCGATCGCTTTTGGTACGAAAATGACAATAGCTTGACGATTGAGCAAAAAATTGAAATCGAAAGTACGAGATTATCGGATATTATCCGACGCAACACTGATGTTAATGATATATCCGACAATGTATTCGTAGTTTTAGATTAGGAAGATCACTTGCCCTTTGAATATAGCTGGACAAAAAAAGTGAACGCCTGATTTATTTTGTCTAACTACTATTTTTACAGGAACGAATATCATACACCTGAGAGAAAAACAGGTGAGGTAATGCGATTAATAACTTTTACTAAACATTGGTTAATTCTCAAAAAATAAAAAGAGGTGATGATATGAATATATTAAATTTTTGCAAACGTCCTTCCTGGGTACTGGCTTTAGTTACATTAACTTTGTATGTTTCTTCTGCGCAGGCACATTTAAAATGGTTCGTTGAGGACTCACAACAAACACATATATATAATAATTTGATTTTATATTCACTCACCTGGATCAGTATTGGTGTGGTACTCATTTTAGCAGGGATTCTCATTGACCGAATTTTTCCCAAAGTATCAGAATCATGGCAGCCGAAATTCATTGAAAAATATGCAACGTCGGTTTTAGGAATATTAGTAGGTGTGTCCTTGATTATCAGTGCCCTGGATGGCAACTTATTTTCAATGAACATCAATGGCTCCGGTGCATTACACACGACACTGTTATTAGTCGAAGGGTTCATCGGTATCAGTTTGGTTCTTGGGTTGGCAGTGAGGCAAGCATCCATCTTGCTCATCGCTTTATGGCTGGTTGTCTCGCAAGTTTCCGGTTTAGCGGTTACGTTGGAAAATCTTTGGATCCCGGGAGCCGCGATTTTCTTTTTGTTACGCGGTAGACCCATGTTACGCTACTCTCGTGAAGATGTTTTTTCTTTATCCAGTGTGACTATTAATCAAGCTCAAGCGTTAACCTTTCTTAGAGTGTTCATTGGTGCCAATTTAATTTTTTTAGGATTCAGTGAAAAAATTGTGGTGCCTGAGTTAGGTCTGGCATTTTTGCAGGAACACCCATGGAATTTTATGCAGCAACACCTGGGAGTTTTTTGGTTTACTGACGAACTGTTTGTGTTCTCAGCAGGTGCGGTAGAAATTATTTTAGGCCTTTTTCTTGTAGCAGGGTGGGCAGTAAGGTTAACGGCTGCGACTCTAGCTATATTGTTTCTTACTCCACCGTTTTTTATGGGGCCTGCCGAAATGATTGGCCACATCCCCCATATTTCTATCGTTGTCATGTTGTTATTATTTGGTCGAGGATGCACACTTAAAGTTGCGCTTACTTCACTGTCTGGTATACCCAAATACACCCAACCATCACACCAACCGCTACTTACTGATACTCTTCATAGTAGCTTACCCTCCCCTGCAAATTATAATGTAAGAAGTCGCTACAAGCGGACGGTAAATATGGGAAAAAACCACGATCTTCACCACGGGGCAAACGTTTCAATGAAACAACACAGCAGTATTTCGCGCCTGTCCAAAAATCGATACCGTCCACTCAAGGAAAACTTGATTCAACTCATGACCTGAATCTCAATTTCTACGGGTATATCGAATTTGTGATAGGTGTTTTGCTCGCTTCGCCAGCAATTTCACGTACTAGCTTAGGTACCAGGTAACCTGGCAGATGTTCCATTAAGTGGGTCTGTAATATTTGCACTCGCGATGGATCGACGGCAAAATGTTGAGCACCTTGAACGGGGTCTAGCAAATGCAAATAGTAAGGAAGAATACCATTGCGGAACAATTTTTCACTGAGTTCTATCAGCGTGTTTTCATTGTCATTAATGCCGCGTAATAATACCGCTTGATTGAATAGCGTTACGCCCGCTTTGCGTAGTTCGTGCATTGCTGTATAGACAGATTCATCTAATTCGTTGGGGTGGTTGATATGTACCACCATGACGGCTTGCGGTAAGTTAGATAAAAGCTGTAGTAATGTGGGTGTGACCCGTTCAGGAATAACAACAGGTAACCGGGTATGCAACCGTATTCGTTGTATCTGCGATAGCGCGGTGAGCGATTTGATTATTGTCGCTAGTCGTTGATCGCTGAGTGCTAGCGGATCACCACCGCTGAGAATGATTTCAGTGATACCCGGATTTTTTTTGATATACGCTAACGATTGTTCCCAGTTTCCTTTCCCTGTATTTGCCTCACTATAGGGGAAATGTCGCCTAAAACAATAACGGCAATGAATCGCGCAAGCTCCTGTTGTCACAAGTAGTGCTCTGCCCTGATATTTGTGCAGAAGTCCCGGTTCAGGCATGACCTTGAGGTCTCCAACGGGGTCGAACACATAGCCTGCCGTGTTCTGATTTTCTCTCTCTAGTGGTAAAACCTGAAGTAACAATGGGTCATTCGGCTCATTCAACTGCATACGGCTCACAAAACCTCTGGGCACTCGCAAGGAAAAACCACTATTTTGATTTGCCCTAGGTTCAGGGGGTAACTGGAGTATGGATAGTAGCTCATCAACACGTGTAACGGCATCGGCCATAATACTCTGCCAGGAGACGAGTTGAGTTTTGCTTTTTATTCGTTGCTGTATATTTGTTATCATAATCATTATTGTAATGGGACGGCTCAATGCGAGCAAACGAATCTATTATTTCTAGCACTAAATGAATTGACTGTTTCAAAAGGAAAGTTAAATGGCGTCTTATGGTACGAATGAATTCCGCAGTGGTTTAAAAATCATGCTGGATGGCGACCCTTTTAATATTGTGGAAAATGAATTTGTAAAGCCGGGAAAAGGGCAGGCTTTTAATCGTGTAAAAATTCGCAATCTAAAAACGGGTCGGGTTGTTGAACGGACCTTCAAATCGGGTGAAAAGGTTGAAGCTGCGGATGTCATGGATGTCGATATGCAGTATTTATACACGGATGGCGATGCCTGGTATTTTATGGATCCAGAGTCCTTTGAGCAGGTTGCAGCAGGCGCAGCGGCAGTAGAAGAGGCCGTTAAATGGCTTAAAGGTGAAGAAATGTGTGTGGTTACCCTCTGGGATGGGCAGCCTCTTTCGGTGACGGTTCCTAACTTTGTGGTGTTGTCCGTGACGGCGACCGATCCGGGTGTACGTGGAGATACCTCCGGTGGTGGCGGTAAACCGGCCACTCTAGAAACCGGCGCAGTGGTACGTGTTCCTTTGTTTATTGATGAAGGTGAGCTATTAAAAGTAGATACACGCACAGGTGAGTATGTTGGGCGGGCAAAAGATTAATGCCTGCTGGGCACCGGGCGCATCATTAGATAATATAAAAATACGAGCGCATGTACTGCAAACGATGCGGGCGTTTTTTGCTCAACGTGATGTGCTGGAAGTGGATACGCCCATTCTGGGTCGTGCCACCACGACCGATCCTAATATTAATAGCTTATATTCAGCAGTACAGCTCAGCGGTGCAGAACGACAAAAAATGTATCTGCACACGTCTCCAGAATTTGCAATGAAGCGCTTATTAGCGGCTGGGGCTGGGGCAATCTACCAAATCTGCAAAGTATTTCGGGACGAAGAAATGGGACGTTACCATAATCCCGAATTTACAATGTTGGAGTGGTATCGTCCCGCTTATAATTATGAACAACTTATGGATGAAGTGGCCGATTTGTTGGCTTGCTTTATGCCCGACAGACAAGTCATCACGCTGAGTTATGGTGAAGCTTTTATCCAATATGCTCAAATCAACCCATTTGAAGCCGATCTGATGGCTTTGAAAAACTGCTTGTATCAACATAATATACAGATGAACACGGATGCCGTGTTGGATGCGCGTGATGATGTGTTAGATTTACTCATGGGGGAAGTGGTCGCTTCACGTTTGGGCACAAATAATACGATCGTGTTTCTTTACGACTTTCCTGCCAGCCAAGCTGCTTTGGCACAGTTGAAAGTAGGCCAGCCGGCGCTGGCTGAACGATTTGAAGTTTTTGTGGAAGGGGTAGAATTAGCCAATGGCTATCAAGAACTTTGTGATTCCATTGAGCTACGAAAACGAATGAATAAAGACAATAGCAAACGAACAGAAAAGGGCTTAACTGAAGTCAATGTTGACGAACAGTTGCTGTCCGCTATGCAGCACGGCTTACCTGCTTGTGCGGGCGTCGCCTTAGGCATAGAGCGCTTGTTAATGCGAGTATGCAATGCTCGACATATAGATGAAGTCATGACGTTCACGGCAGCAAGAGCATGAAGTGAGATAAGGATAATACCTTATGTCGGCTGATTGAACATTAATGTGTGCGGGCTCTTTTTCTTTTTCTTGAGGTCTCAGTTAATCTTTTGATATCTCTATTTATTGTTTTTTTATACTGTACAGGCATGAATATTGCTTGCTTTATTGTTGATGTACATGGTTCGTTTGATAATTAAAATAATGATATATAGCAGGCAGGGGAAGTTAAATGGAGCGGCGCTGGACAGTACGAACAAAACTAGATGTAGATGTAGATGCTTTTTGTCATGGTGGACTATTCATTAAATGTAAAATGGGTGATATAGGCCTGGGTGGCGTTTATTTAAGCTTTACGGACTCTGACTTAAAACAGGGAGAAACAGTAGAACTGGCCTTTGAATTGGCTACAAAACAAAATGAGGAGTGCAAATTAAGAGCTAAAGTCGTCCGGCTGACAGGGCAAGGGGCAGGCTTTATGTTTAAAGATTTTGATGCAATTGCTTTTCGTTCTTTACAGCAGCTTATGAACGTACCTTTGGAAAAAAGGAATAATGCTGGCCAAGAACATGCTGACTGGTGTTTTTAAATGCACGGGCGTTAATAAAAGTCCAGTGTCACTCAGCTCTGGGATCTAATACGCCGTCAAAATGGACTTGACGGTGTACTAGCACATAAACCACTTTATATAGATGCATATAGATGCTTCAATTTAATTCGGACATCCTCGGCTGTGAAGCGCCAGTTCATTTCACTTTTAAGTGCACTTCTCTGCAAACTGTTGTTTGTAAATATTGTACCCGCTCAATTAGCACCTCCGGCGTTGACGGTTGAGTAAAGGCCTGAGGTCAACTATGTGCGGCGATAAATTTTCGTAATACTTGGCGGTTTATCCATAAAGGTCGTTCTGATTGATACGCTGCTTTTATTGCCTCCAGTGCCTACTCATGAAATGGCGCTGTGGTTACATTAGCATAGATCAATATGTTGGCATCAATAAACAGTGGTTCAACTGTTCATTATCACTATACATATACCCGTAGCGCTCAAGATTTAGGTGTTGAGCGCTACGGGTATATCCTCTCTACAATGCCACGGGAATATTTTCGTTATTTTCGGGAATGTAATATGCGGACTGTTTATCGTCGTCAATCATTAGTAGACTGCTAGTAATCGATAGTTATTCGGTCGCCAGTTGATAATTTAACTACGGAATCAAGGTAAATATGGATCAAGAGTTAAAATCGCTACAGATCCAACTCGATGCCCTTAAAAAAGAATTTGCGACCAAACTCAAGTCAATTGAAGAGCGAATTTTCGCGGTCGAGATGAGGCTATCTGGCCAGCCTCATCAAAAACAATCACTCGCACCCGACAGTGTCGATCACTCTGCATCAACCGCAATCTACTCCCTAAATTCAGATGCTGGCTGGGTTGGGGAAAATGCTGAACGTGGTGATTCGCGTCCTGTTTCACCCTCTTCTATAACATCGAGCCCTAAAAAAGTGGAAACACCTCTTTGGGTTAAGCTAGGTTTGTCCGAGCTACTACTTCGTCTATTCGGCCCCTTCGCGGGCTTTTTTACAAAATTATCTGCCGTTTACAAACACTACCAATCTCAAGGAAAAGCACCGGTCTTTTTTATGACTGCGGCGGGCATTAGCGCTCTAATTTTAGGGTTTGGATATTTATTACAATTCTCTTTTTCTCAATATTTAAGTGAAGTTGCTAAAATGCTCATTGCCTATGCGATTGCTACCGCTGTGACTATAGGTGGTATTTATTTTACTCGTAAAAAAACCAACATGCGAGAATATGGTTCGAGCATTATTGGCTTAGGCATTATACTGAATTACCTGTGCACCTATTTCAGCAGCGATTATTATTCGATTATTCCCGCGAATATCAGCCTGATTATTCTCGCGACCATAACCGCGTGCGCATATGCCATTGCCTTATTATTCGAAACCCGAATCGTTGCCGTGGTCAGTTTAATCGGCGGTGCTGTTGCACCGGTTATATTGGGGCCGCTTGAACAACCGCCTACGTTGTATTTTTCATATTTGTTGATTTTGGTTGTAGCCATGTTGCATTTGGCGCAACGCATAGATTGGCAGCCCCTAGCGCAAATCAGCATGGTACTAAGTATTGCGTTAATTCAGTTTAGTCTGGTAGATACACCTCACACACTGCAACCGTCTATGTGGTTGGTCGCCCTTGTTCATGGTTTTTTTTACGCCTTCGGTTATTTTGCTATCCGTCATGTTGGCCGCACTAATACCATTTCAAAATCAATATTGCTCGTTATCAGCGCTAACTTACTATTTCTATTGCTAACTCTAGATCAAATAATCGAAGCCGCCAATATATACGGCATGCTGTTGATTTTTAATAGCCTGGCGTGGCTAGTTTGCGCAGCTGTTCCGCAACGTATCTTTGCAGTAGCTAACGGAAAAATGTCATCCGACTCAATAAAATCAACACAAGTGTTGTCACTTTTAAGCGCGGGGGTACTTGCTGGGGTAGGGATTTTGGCCGTCACTCGCCCTGAGTTTTTGGGTCTAATATGGGGATTTGAAGGCTTGATCCTACTGTATCTGGGTTCCCGTTTTAATTATTTCAGTATCCGCGTTGAGTCTTATTTAATACTCGTTGTTGCCATCACCCAATCCAGCTTTGACACCACGCTGTGGATCATTGAATCTTTTTTGTCTACACCGACCCTACTTCAGCTTGGGTTTGGCTGGATGAACCTGATGGTAGCGATGTTGTTAATAGGGTCAACAGTATTCATACTTAAAAAATATCAGCCCGATAAAAATAAAGTTGACACAAAAATATTTCGAATTGCTAATGAATCTTTATCCGTTTATATATCCTCTGCGATTTTACTAAGCATCGGTCTGTTAAATGTTCAATGGATGTGGGTATTTGCAGTAGTACCGCTATTTTTATTGATTTTTCGGGCTAAACGTCATTCCTTAGTTTTTACCGAGTATTTTGGCTTTGCTCACTACTTACTATTATTGGTGCCAATAATTATAAGCGCCGACCAAGTCGGTAGTCTCAGATTTTCATTACATGACATCGTCGCACAAACAGCACGAATTGAAGCGTTTCTCTGTTTGTGGGTCATCGCAGAATTTTATAATCGATTTAACCCCAACGGGCGACTGATTAAATTCGCACTTGTGCTTCGACAGGTATTTTATTGCCTAATACCGATATTTTTCTTGCCATCGATCTTAAATCGATACATTGACTACTTCCCGTTAGTCATTTGGGGCTCTTCTGCGATATCTTTATTTTTATTTTATAAATTCCATTATAAGGCTTTGCAAATCGAAACCTTAGTGTTAGTTATTTTATCAAGTTTGTCTGCGGTTGTTGCATGCGCATTTGTAAAGTTCGATGATTGGGATGGTTACGGCCTGAGTAGCCTGGCACTCGGCGTGGCATTTTATACCTTGGTGTTGTGGCTATGGAAAGCGTTTGAACGAAGACCCGAGGGTGATACTCTTTATCAGCTTGTGAGACAGGGTGTTAAATCGCTGTTCACGTTGTCATTTTACTATTTCGGCCTAGTGTTATTTATATTAATGTATGTTGCCACAAATTCACCAATGTTGGCGGCAGCCATTGTGTGCGTATTTTTCACCGTTATATTAATTTATACGCCGATTTTAAATCCAATAAGACAAAACATGCAGGTCATGTATTTAGTTATAAATACTATCGTTGCATTTGTTATATTAAGTTATAACGTACAATATTTCTTATACACGAAGGACATAATAATAAGCACCATCGCTTTAATTACTGCGTTATGTTGCACTGCGGGCTTAGTCTATTTACCACGCGCGCAATTAACTCTGGTTTGGAAAAAACTAGGAGGACGGTTCTTACAATTATGGGGCTTTCATCTAGCGACTATAATCGCCTATGTCGGTCTAATCGAAACTTGGTTTGATCGCGACGCCGGACCTGCAATATCAATTGCACTCGTCGCACATGCCACTATTGTTCTATTCCAGACACTTAAAGTTCAATATCAGCGTTTGATTTGGTTAGCGAGTGGCTTATATTTTATTGCGGCGCTTAAAATAATATTATTTGATATGGGTGACTTCTCTTTAGTAGAGAAAATAATCGCGTTTATGTTTATAGGCGCATTATTACTTGCTGCTGCATATCAATACCAGCGCATGCGACGTTCAATCACACAATAATTTTCTGATCGATACTCGTGCGCTGCTTAGGAAACCTCGAATTAAGTCATGAACTCGTATCTTGAGTCTAAAATATCCAGCTTTGGCGTTGCAAACCTCAGCAATAGCCCGCTATTACGTGCAGGTTCCTAGTGATCCCGGTCACCGCTATGCCCATTTCTTTCGTGGCTTCGTTCATGATGCTTTTTATGATCTCTTGAGCGAACGCTATGGCCTGCTCTATGTGGTCTTGAGTCAATATGGCGACCACTGCGAGAATGACCGGCACTGCTGTCATGGTGAAGACGCTGTTTTTCATGACGGTCACGCTCTTCTGAGTGAGTACGATGACCTGCTCTGTGTCGCTCTGAAGCAACATGGTGATCTGCATTACTATTATTATGATGAACACGGGGACGATGCACAAAATGGTCTACAGCATAGCGTCTGTCATCATGAAAAATTGAAACTGCATGAGGTCTGGCACTGTTGTAGCCAAAGCGGTAGTGAAGGCCGAACCAATCATGGGGATAATACGAACGCCCATATATATAAGAATAGCTATAGTAATTAGGAGTATAAAAATAAGCCGGATAAACAGGATAGGGGACATAGTTTGTAATTGATGTGGACTCAGGCACCTTTTCTTTCGCCGTGGTATCCGGCGGAGCATGCTCGGGCTGCGTTTGTGAAACCAGATAGCGAATCACTTCTTCGCTTACACCCGCCGTCATTAATTTATCGATGGTGATGGCATCTAGCTCAAAAGTTAAAACTCGGTTTTCCAAAAACAACAACAGGGTTTGTTCTGAAACACCCCGCTGATTAAGCAAGACGACATCCTCAAAGCTCACTTTTAAATGGTCGGCCTGCGCCCCTGCCATCATAGCCAAGCCCCATAGACCAGCTAAACATCGATATTTCATGGCTCTTCTACCATAGAGTGCATTTTACCTAATACAAAATCACGTGGCACCGTCGTTGCCAGATGCAGCAAGTTTTGTTGCCTCTGGCGTGAGAGTAATTGAGTGGCATCGTCTAAGCGTGCACTGGACATATTGTTTGATTCTTTCCATTGCTCATACAAGGCCGTCAAAACTTCGCCTTCATCAAGATTAATTAGTTGATCTGGGCTAACATCATTCATCGTTATCGACCAATAGTCAGATAACAGCGCACTCCAATAAGCAGCAAGCAATACAGGGGTTACGTTACGATCACTACGACGCTGGTAAGCATAAGCATCCGTTGATGATACATTTAAAACAACTCTCGACTGTTGTGTCTTTTGTCCATAAAACATCACGACATGTTTACCCTCTAAAGTCTCCGGTTGGAATGTACCCTGACCCGCTAAAACAGCCTGCCCTAATTGCGTTACTACCGCATCGGCACGATTTTTTATAGAAGAAAACGTACCTTTATCTCTAAGCACAAATAAGGTAACGCCGGCAAGAATAATCATTTGATGTTGATGGTGATGCCTCGTACCCGACTCCTCGAATAGCTTAGCTTCAAACTGTCCTCCCGCAATAACAAGCGATGCGCTGTTTACTGAGGTGTAGCGTGTCATTGGAGCGCTGGCCTTGCTAGAGGACACCACAGCATTAGAAAACGAACGATTATCTGTATGTTTAGATGTAGTTTTCAACATAGTTTGAATAATTTTCTCACTGACGCCCAAATCCATCAAACGTGGAAGATCTTCTGCTTTTAATTCAAACGCAGAATGGGTTATTTCAATTAAAGCGATGATTTCATTGTCTGTATACTCTTTTTTACTGAGCTGAATAACATCATAAACGGTTAAGGAAAATGCTTGACCGGATAAGAGCAAGGCAATGATCACACTAGTGATTCGTAATTTAAAATAGTGATTCAATTTTTTCTCTTCATCCTCAGAGTCAAATTAACTATTATAATACACTGCTGTCCCGTTAACTTTCACAGCAAAGCCATCTGATTTGGGTCGAATTTCTTATTATATATAGGATCACCTCGCAGCAAGGCCATCA
>JAADHS010000204.1 GCA_013151745.1 Gammaproteobacteria bacterium
AGTGCAGACATTATGAATACAATCACAATAAAAAAAATAAGCTCCTTCTTGGTTGAATGTGCAACAATTTTCCGAAAAAATGGTGTAAATAAATACAAGCTTAAAATCATATATAAAAACCACATGTGATAATGAGGCTTTCCTGATAACAGTCTTTTAAGCAACTCTATGCTAGTTACCTCATTATCTTTTACAACGCTTTTCAAACAAAACCAAGCTAGAAAAAAAATAGACCAGCATAAAATTGGAACAAATATCCTTGAACATCGTTTGGTATAAAAAGTTAGCAAGTTTTCTTGCTTGTTTGGGTCAAGTAATAATGCTCCACTTATCATCACGAAAACAGGAACACACCATCTCACAATAGAATCATAAACATTACCAAACCACCAATACTCTGTTCCCACATCATTTCCAAGCACAACATCTGCTGATACATGAAGCACAACTACCGCATAAACGGCTAATATTCTAGAGTTATCCAACCAAACCATTCAATCTTCTCCTTACCCCTTTTCTTCCTTTTCCTCTGCTTCGTATTCTTCAGTGAACCCACATTCTTTTTGCGGGCACGCTTTTTCGGTGCCACGACGTTTTGTTGTTTTTAACGTAATCATGGGCCAGTCACAGTTGGGGCAAGGTTCTGCTAGCGGTTCATTCCAAACCGCATATTTACATTCTGGATATTTTGAACAGGAATAAAAAACCTTGCCTGAACGAGAGCGTCTTTGCAACATCGTCCCAACATTACACGTTGGACATTTCACCTCCGTATCCGCAGGTTTTTCCAATGGCTCAATGAATTTACATTTAGGATAAGTGCTACAGCCAACCAATAAACTTACCGTAACGACCGGCGCGAATGATGAGCTGAGCGTCGCAGTCAGGACAACTGCGCCCTTCTACGACTTCAGGTTCATTAGACGATTCATCACCGTCCATATTACGGGTGTAATCACAATCGGGAAAGCCACTACAACCGATAAAGCGACCTCGACGACCCAAACGGATAGAGAGCTGTTTGTCACATTTCGGACAGTTTTCGTCCATCATTTCTTGAGTAACGTCTTTGCGTTGGACATTTTCTTCGGTATGGTCAATGAGTTTTTTGAACGGCGCCCAGAAGGAGGTTAGGAGTGGCACCCATTTTTTTTCACCACGAGCAATCGCATCAAGATCATCTTCAAGCTTGGCGGTAAAATTATAATCAACGTAACGATGAAAATAAGTGGTTAAAAACTTGTTGACGATACGACCTACGTCAGTGGGTGTGAACCGTTTCTTTTCCAGTTCGACATAATCCCGGTCTTGCAAGGTGGCAATAATTGATGCATACGTTGAAGGTCGGCCAATGCCATGTTCTTCCAGATCACGCACCAGGCTAGCCTCGGTGTAACGCGGCGGCGGTTCAGTAAAGTGTTGCGTGGTAATGATTTCTTGTAGCTGAATAACTTGTTTGACTTCTAATGGTGGCAAAATTTTGTTGCTGTCATCGTCCCCTTTTTTGGCATCATCCACATCTTCGCGGTAAACCGCCATAAATCCGGGTTTGACGATAATAGAGCCATTGGCTCTGAACAATTGTTTTTCGGAGCCCGCAGCCAGATCGACCGCGACGGTATTAAACGTCGCCTGAATCATTTGGCAAGCGATGGTTCGTTTCCAAATCAAACTATAAAGCTTAAATTGTTCAACGGTTAAGTTTGCTTTAATAGACTCGGGGTCAATCGCAGCGGAAGAGGGACGAATGGCCTCGTGAGCTTCTTGCGCATTTTTAGCTTTTGTTTTAAATCCACGCGGTTCTTTAGGCACTTGGTCGGCACCATAACGTTCCTGGATGACGTTGCGAATTTCTTCTAGCGCTTCATTGGCCAGGTGTACCGAATCTGTACGCATATAGGTAATCAGGCCGACCGCACCATTACCAGTGTCGATACCTTCATAGAGTTGTTGGGCAACACGCATAGTACGCTTGGTAGTGAAGCCTAATTTACGCGAAGCTTCTTGTTGTAACGTTGAGGTCGTAAAAGGCGCAGAAGGATTACGTCGGCGTTGTTTTTTGTCTATTTTAGTTACGGTTAATTGGCCATTAGCGGCGTCAATCAAGGTTGTTTTAGCCGTAGACGCTTGCTCTTCATTGGTGATGCTGAATTGGCTTAGTTTTTCCCCGTTCAAATGAGTCAATCGAGCTGGGAAACTTTGACCATCACTGTTCAGATCGCTGGTAATACTCCAATATTCTTGTGATTCAAAGGCTTCAATCTCCAGCTCTCGTTCAACGATCATGCGCAGTGCCGGGCTTTGTACTCGGCCTGCAGAGAGACCCCGTCGAATTTTTTTCCACAACAACGGTGAAAGGTTAAAGCCCACCAAATAATCCAGCGCCCGCCGGGCCTGTTGCGCATCGACCATGGGCATAGAGAGTTCTCTGGGGTTTGCTACGGCATCCAGTACCGCTTTTTTGGTAATTTCATTGAACATCACCCGATAAACAGGCTTGTCTTTAAGAACTTTTTTATCTTTAAGTAATTCGTACAGATGCCATGAAATGGCTTCTCCTTCTCTATCCGGATCCGTTGCGAGATACAGAGCATCGCTTTTTCTCAGCAGTTTGACGATGGCATCAAGATGTTTGGCGTTGCGTTCGATCACCTCATACTTCATCTTAAAGTCATTTTCGGTATCTACCGCACCCTCCTTTGGAATCAAGTCCCGTAGATGTCCATACGAAGCCAGGATTTCAAAATCCTTTCCAAGGTATTTTTTGAGAGTTTTTCCCTTAGCGGGAGACTCTACTACGACCAGGTTTTTTCCCATTATTTTATACTGTATATCTGTTAAGTCAGTTTTTCGATACGCAACTGTTCGGCTCCGCAAAGCGGCTGTTCCAGAAGCTTTCGTCAAAGTATGGCGGTGTAACGCCAAGCGTAATTTTGCGCAAGTGGCGGTACTCTACAAAACTGAATGGTAGTTGGTCAAACAATAGTTTTGCACAACCAGCATACTACAAAGAAGACAATACATCTAACTTATTGTTAATAAACGATTAACACAGGGAAAAGGCCAGGCGAGCTGGAGTTTTATTTGCTCGCCACTTACCGTTGGATTGTTTTTTGACAAACCGCTAATGGGTATGTGCTGCGACAAGGGTGTCATCAAAGACCTGGTCTTCAATCCAAGCTATTGCATCTTCATGTCCGGGCTGATTAAAAAGCACCATTAAGATGACCCATTTTAACTCTCTTAGCTCGGTGCGATCCCCTTCCAGAGCCATCACCCGATCAATAACCAACTCTCTATTTTTTGAATTAAGAACTTGTATTTGCTCCAGAAACATTAAAAAACCCCGACACTCCAAGCTCAGTTTTTGGTTTTCTTGTTCAGTAAAAATTCTGATGGAATGGTGTGTTACGATTTGCCCTTCCGGATGGTCTTTTAAATAAGCCAAACCATCTAACCAAGCAAAAGCTTTATCGACCTCATTGTGAGTAAACCCCGCAGCAATCAGTTCACTTTTTAATAACTCGTGATCGGAGACGACTTCCAATTCGCTATCCATGTAATGTTCAAATAAATACATCAGGACATCTATTATATTTTCTTTCATTTTTTGCCTTTTAACGCATTCCGGGCGTATAGACCACCTGAAATTGATGTGATATAACCTCGTAATTCCAAGTCCATTAGCGTAGAAGAAACGGCCTGCGCTGTGAGCTTACTGCGCTCAATGATCGTATCGATCCGAGCAGGATCATACCCTAATGATCGCCAAACAGCACACTCCTTTTGGTTCAGAGACGTTTCTATTGTTTCTTCATTTCCCCCCCATGAAGGAGCCCGTACTGAGGCGCTTAACATTGATCCTATCTCTTCAAATATATCATCGGCCGTTTCTGTCAATTTTGCACCTTCTTTGATTAAATTGTGGCAACCGCGAGCTAATGGGTTGGTAATAGCGCCGGGAACAGCAAAGACTTCACGCCCTTGATCTACAGCAAAGCGAGCGGTGATCAATGAGCCGCTACGTAGTGCCGCCTCAACCACCAAGGTGCCTTTACTCAGCCCGCTGATCAGACGATTGCGACGAGGGAAATGAGACCGTTGAGGTGCAGTACCAAGCGGAAATTCAGAGAGAATAACCCCCGATTGTTCGATGATTTTCTGTGCTAATCGATCATGACGTTTGGGGTAGACTTGATCCAGGCCGGTTGCCGCAACAGCCAGAGTTGTACCATAGCAATCCAACGCGCCGCGATGAGCGGCAGCATCGATACCTATGGCTAAACCACTAGTAATAATATAGCCGGCAGAACACAGTTTTTGGGCGAAGTCGTAGGCAATTTCTCGACCCAAAGGAGTCGGATTACGACTACCGACGATGGCAACTTGTGGTCGATTCAAGCTATTTATGTCACCATCAATAAACAACAACGGAGGCCCACCCCCCGGAATTTCTTTTAATAACGCAGGGTATAATGGGTCTTGAAGGGTAAGGATATAATGATGATCTTGTGTGCTCCAGAGTAAGTCTTGCTCTACCGCATTCCAATCCGGATGGGCAAGATAGCGCAACGTTGGTGCCCGCAATGGCAATGCCGCGAGTTGACTGGCCGAACAGTCGAAAAGTGCTTTGGGTGTTTTGTAACACTGAAGTAATTTGTGAAAGTTTGCAGGCCCTATTCCAGGAGCACGTAATAATGCTAACCAATAGTTGAGGTCGTTCATCTTGAGAGGGTCTGCTTTTTATCCTAAAAAACGCATTTACTCTGGGTAAATTTTGTTTTTTTATTTGTTTTTGCCTTGCTCGCATCTTGCTTTTTAACTTGCTCAAAGCTTCCCTGAATCGCATTGACTAACTTACCGCTCATGATACGAACTTTATGTTTACAAAACCTTTTGTAAATAAGATTTGTGTAACAAATTAAGTGTGCAAACCACAAAAAAAGCTGAATACTATTCAACTATTTTTCATTTACCTAACATTACAAAACCATAGTGAGTATCTCTTACACATAATGACAACAAGCTTACATTTCACTGACAAAGAAAAATCATTTTAAATAATTTAATTAATCAATTAGATAGACAAAAATAAAGAACCGGCGTTTTAAGAACGCGCACAAAGCGGAGCTTTTATCGTCGGAAAATTTCGGTCGTGTTGAACCTAGAAAAGCATTATAGAAAAAAACGGGGAACACTTCTGTGAGGCATTCCCCCTTATTACTGTACGAAAATGCCACTGCCCCTATTCAGGGTTAGCAACGCGGTCGTATAGTTTGATATCTCGTTCTGCGCGCATCACCAAAGCATAACTTACTTTGTCAAAGACACGAAAAACAAGCACCAGTCCTGCATGTTCATCTGGCAAGGTGACAGTTTCACCACCCGCTTTATCCGTAAATTTATCTTGTACTTGACGACCTGACTGATATATGCCCAGAACATGACCGAGCTCCATTCCTTTGTTTTCACCAATATTGAGGACGACTACATGATATTGACCAATTCGTGAAACCCCATCCAGTACAGCAATGATTTTTCCATTGGCTTTATGGGTTGGTGCGTGAGGTGAATAGCTTTGTAAAAAAGAGTCATTGATAACCGGAAATAAGCGATCCCCAGCCAGGGTCTCTCTTTCAACATATGAAATCAAGAATGAGGCCGGGTCGCCTGGTGTATCAAAACTGACACCGGCAACTTCAATGGTTTCATAGCCCAAAATTTCCTTGTTTTTACCTGGGTTACGTAAGGCCTTTCCCAGCCGAAGAACGCTAAATTCACTTTGCTTGGTCTTCTCAGAAAAACCTCGCACATAAGCTTTGTCTGTTGTTGAGGCCATAACACGGTCGTTTTGAAAAGCGACAATGTAAGGTGCATTATCATATTCCTCTTTGCTAACCACTCGACTGTTAGTTAGAAACTGCTGAATCGCATCAAGCGGGATCACCGAAATGGCCTCGTCAATCCGAGATGGGCGCGCCTCCGGCGAGAGTTTAACGGTGGGGCTACCCCGGTGCAACGTGAGCACTGGCTTCCCTTCGGCGTCATAGCTGAGGAAAATAATGTCACCAGGATAAATTAAATGTGGATTACCAATCGCGGGATTAACCTGCCAAATTTCAGGCCATAACCAGGGCGTTTTTAGAAAACGTGCGGATATATGCCAAAGGGTATCCCCTTTTTTAACCACATAGCGATCAGGTGCATCAGGTTTGATTTTAATCGTTTCTGCATGAGCCCCCAGGCTCAAAAACATGAGTATTGCTAACGTAACGAGGTATTTTGATATCGCCATCGAAGTGTCGTCCTTTGATTTAGAAATGTGCACGGAATAATTTACCCATCTGATTTCTCGATTCTGGTTCCAGGCATCGCTCTTCGACAAACGGCACTGATGTTGCGCAAATGCCGCATTTCCGTAAAAATCAATCACAAAAGCTCAAAATAAAAACGAATTTTCTGCATTTTTGTGCACGGCTTCCGCATCCTGCCCACGCCTCATCGAGCATCCTTATTTCGTATACATTCCTGATCTGAAATAGAGAAATTTCCGTATCTATATCCATTTTAGGTCTGGCCATGAGCACCCTAAATTCGGTATCATTCAGACCTTACTAGCATTGTATCGCCCCCATTTAAATTAACTTGATGATAATCTGTGGCTATTTTACAAATACTTCATTTTCCTGATCCTCGATTGAGGAAAATATCAACGCCTGTGATTGACATCGATGATCGTGTTCGCACCTTGGTGGATGATATGTTTGCAACCATGTATTATGCGCCGGGTGTAGGACTGGCAGCACCCCAGGTTAATGTCCATGAACGCATTATTGTTATCGACGCTTCGGAACTGAAAAACAAGCCTATTTGTTTAATTAATCCCGAAATAATTTTGCAAGAAGGGATTGATATACAAGAAGAAGGTTGTTTATCACTGCCCAATTTATATGAAAAAGTCCCACGAGCACACCGCGTGGTCGTTAAAGCTTTATCAAAAGAAGGGAAAAAATTTGAACTGGATGCGGAGGATCTTTTATCGGTCTGCATTCAGCATGAAATTGACCACCTGGACGGCAAAATATTTGTGGATTATTTATCTAGATTTAAACGGGATAGAATCACAAAAAAAATGGAAAAAATGCGCTTGCGTACTTTGTAACCGATCGAGCACGAAACCAACGCCGTGATGAACGAACCATACCGGCGCTAAACCGTTACAAACAGTTTAAGGAATACAGCGTGAAAATAATCTTTGCCGGCACGCCAAATTTTGCGGCTGTTGCCTTGGCAGCACTGGTAAAATCAAGTCACGATATCTGTGCGGTGTATTGTCAGCCGGATCGTCCTGCTGGACGGGGACGAAAAATAAAAAAAGGCGCTGTGAAATTACTGGCCGAAGAAAAAAACCTCTCTGTTTATCAACCCGAAAACCTCAAAAACCCTGAAATTGTGACTCAGCTACACCGGCATGATGCAGACATCATGGTCGTCGTCGCCTATGGTCTTATTTTGCCAGCCAACGTCCTGTCTATTCCTAAAAAAGGTTGTATCAATATTCATGGTTCATTATTACCCAGATGGCGCGGCGCGGCGCCCATCCACCGGGCTATTATGGCCGGAGACGATGAAACAGGAATTACCATTATACAAATGGATGCCGGATTAGATACCGGAGAAATGCTCCTGCGTCGTGCCTGCGTGATTAACGACGATGAAACAGGACAAAGTTTGCATGACAAACTGGCCCATCTGGGGAGCGCTGCGGTTCTTGATGCTTTGCAACTGATCGAGTTGAATCAGCAACACCCAGCCAAACAAAATGAAGCTCTGAGCTGTTATGCCGCAAAAATCACCAAAGAAGAAGCCTGGCTGGACTGGTCTTCAAGTGCAGAGGTACTACTACGAAAAATCAGAGCGTTCAATCCCTGGCCTATCGCACGGGCGAATCTAGCACATCAAGTTTTTTTGATTTGGCACGCAGTACGGATTGAATCTTCACAGTCAGCTGCTCCGGGCGTCATTGTTGCAGTAACAGACCAGGGGCTTGATGTTGCAACAGGAGATGGGACATTGCGCATTACACAAGTGCAATTACCCGGAAAACGACCGGTTTCCGTTGCTGATTTACTGCGTGCCAGGGCCATCGAAGTTGGTTGTGTTTTCACTGGGTTAACAAAATGAACGTTCGTGTTGCGGCAGCTTTAGCCGTTAAACGGGTCAGTTGGGATGGACAATCCCTAAGCCGTGTCATTCCGAAAGTGCTGGCTTCTTTAGATGATGCAAAAGAAGCCTCATTGCTTCAGGAAATAGCTTACGGTACTTTGCGATGGCGCTTACAACTTGCCGCTGTCGCAACCTTATTGCTGAACAAACCATTAAAAGAAAAAGATGCTGATGTACATTGCATCCTCTTGGTCGGTTTATATCAGTTATTCTATATGCGAACCGCAGACCATGCCGCTGTGTCGCAAACCGTCAACGCCGTAAAATTAATCAATAAACCCTGGGCATCAGGTCTCATCAACGGCATTTTGCGTCAGGCACAGCGGGATCAAGACGCCTTGCTTGAACAAGTCAATCAACAAGCACATTGTCGCTGGTCTCACCCAAAATGGTTGGTGCGATGCTTAAAACGAGACTGGCCTGAGCAATGGCAACAGATTTTGGCGCAAAATAATGCGCGCCCACCCATGGTGCTCCGTGTTAATCGGCTGCAGGGAGATAGAGACCGCTATTTAGCTGAACTGGAGCAATGTGGCTTGGCCGCCCAGCCTCATGAAGTCGCGCCAGAGGGTATTGTATTAAAACAAGCTGTTGCCGCAGACCAACTTCCCCGGTTTCAGGCCGGCGTCGTTGCAATTCAAGATGGTGCTGCACAACTGGCAACACACTTGCTGGATCTGGCACCCGCACAGCGCGTCCTGGATGCCTGTGCGGCACCCGGTGGAAAAACCTGCCATATGTTGGAATATCAACCGCAACTAGAAATGCTACAAGCGCTGGATATTGATGAAAAACGCACCGACCGGATACAGGAAAATTTACAGCGCCTCCATTTAAACGCTCAACTTACTGTTGCCGATGCATCCCAACCCGAACAATGGTGGGATGGTATCCTATATGACCGAATATTACTTGATGCACCCTGTTCTGCAACCGGGGTCATTCGGCGTCATCCCGATATTAAATCGCTGCGCAAGGCCAGTGATATTGATGCCTTGGTGAAAGCACAAAACAAACTGCTACTGGCACTTTGGCCCTTGTTAAAAGTAGGCGGCAAACTCCTGTATACAACTTGTTCAATATTAGCCGCTGAAAACGTAGCGCAAATAAAACATTTTCTGGCGACGAATAAAAATGCAAACGAAGTCGTCATCACGGCCACATGGGGACAAAAAATGAGCGTCGGTCACCAGATACTGCCTGGAGATCAAGGCATGGATGGCTTTTATTATGCCTGCTTGGTTAAGATATAGATGAACTATCGAATACCACAATATTTATTTTTAATTTTGTTATTATTGCCGCTGCAAAGTTTTGCTGAACAAAAGTTCAGTGTTGACGATGTCGCAGGAGCATGGCGTGGTGAAATTTATCATGTTGACGTCACGCTAACAAGCGTACTAAGTGACAAGGCAATAGAGGCCTTACATAAAGGGGTCGCGTTGACTCTCGTTCTGGATGTTGAGGTGACTCGAAGCCGACGTTACTGGCCGGATAAGCAGGTTGCCTCGCTCGCGCAACGTTACGTGCTGCGTTATCACGCCCTGTCAGACCAATATTTAATAGAAAACCTCAATAGCGGAGTAAAGGAAAGCTTTTCATCTCTACAAGTTGCACTGGATTTAATAGGAGATATTCATGATCTGCCTATCCTGGATCGGCGAAGTATCCAACCAACGGAGCGTTACTACGCTCGTGCTCGAATACGTCTGGATTTAGACGCCTTGCCAGTTCCTTTGCGAATGTTCGCGTATTTCATCTCCGAGTGGCAACTCAGCAGTGACTGGTACATATGGACACTCAGAATGTAAAGCGCGGTACGTCTGGAGTTTGGCCAGTAGTCTTGCTTTTGGCTTTACTGGGCGTCTCGCTCTATTTATTACATCATGCCACCCAGGATCCAGAGAAATTTGGTGATTTATATCCTATTTTATCCCTTGTTGCTATAGTAGAACTCATTGTTCTGTTACTCTTCATTGGCAGTGATGTTCTAAAATTATTTCGTCAATACAGAAATAAGGCCACCGGTTCACGCCTCAGTGTTCGCCTTATTGTGGTTTTTGTTATATTAACGGTTGCCCCTGTTTCTATTGTCTACTACTTTTCTGTAGAGTTTCTGCGCAGAGGCGTAGACAGTTGGTTTGATATCAAATTAGAAGCCGCACTGGATGGTGCATTAAAGCTGAGTCAAGCGGCTTTGGACGGGCGAATGAAAACCCAACTCAAGGCAACACGGCGTATGGCAAAGGAACTGATTCATGTCGACAATAATGATGCCACCTTTATCCTGGAAGATTTACGGCGCACCAGCGCCGCGACAGAATTATTAATGCTGTCTCATTCGGGAAAAATTATCGCGATTGCCAGCGTTAACCCGGCAGTAATTGTACCAAACTACCCCCATGAAAGCATTTTGGCACAAGTACGCCGTGGTAAGAGCTATATTCGTGTTGACCCGCTGCATGACGAGGGTTTATACATAAGAATAGTGGTGAGTGTTGCCGCCGAAAAAATGGAAAAACCCCGAATACTACAAGCGTTGATACCCGTTACCGAGCGCATCAATGTATTGGCAGAAGCGGTGCAAACTGGTTATGCTCGTTATGAAGAAATGGCCTATTTGCGTGAACCGCTCAAATTCAGCTTTGTCTTAACGCTGTCGTTGGTCTTGGTTCTCACTTTGTTTACCGCATTATGGGCTGCTTTTTTTGCAGCAAGACGCTTAGTTGAACCTGTGCGTGTCCTGGCCATCGGTGTAAGACAGGTTTCTTCTGGTGAATACGGCTGGCGTCTGCCACTGCAAAGAAAAGATGAGCTCGGCTATTTGGTTGAATCATTTAATGATATGACAGAAAAGTTAGCTCAATCTCGAGACGAAGCGGAGCAAAGCCAACAACGAGCAGAACGACAAAAAGTCTATTTAGAAGCGGTATTAACACGCCTATCATCAGGTGTCTTAGTCCTGGACAGGGAATTATTTTTACGTACAGCAAATCAGGCCGCCTGCCAGATTTTAGGCGTCAAGCTAGAGGGCTTTATTGGAACCCACTGGCAAGAGATAGGCGAAAAAATCCCTTTGTTAAGCTCTTTTTCAGAATTCATCACCGAGCAAGTGGTACGGGGTGAGTCCGAATGGAGAGATGAAATCACTTTTTTTGGCGCCTCAGGGCGACAGGTTTTAATGTGCCGCGGCGCGGCCTTGCTCGGTGAAGGCGATAGAGCGGGGGTAGTGATTGTTTTTGATGATATTACCAGTTTGATTCAGGTTCAGCGTGATGCGGCATGGGGCGAAGTCGCACGTCGTTTGGCACACGAAATCAAAAACCCCTTAACGCCGATACAGCTTTCAGCAGAAAGATTACGCCACAAATATCTTAATAAAATGGACCCTGAAGATGCGGTCGTTTTAGATAAAGCAACCCATACTATTGTCCAGCAAGTGGGGGCGATGAAAGAAATGGTGGAAGCCTTTTCTGATTATGCACGCACCCCTGTATTAAACGTTAAGCCGCTTAATTTGAACCAATTAATCGAAGAAGTAGTGGAATTATACCAAGGAGGAGCGCAGAATATCCGCTGGCTGACGAATTTCGACACGTCACTACCCAAAATGAAAGCCGATGATGCGCGAATCCGTCAGTTGTTGCATAATTTAATAAAAAATGCCAGTGAAGCGATGACCGAAATAGAGCATCCGGTTGTCACCTTTACGACACAACAACTGAAAAAAAATAATTTTGATGTAATGGATATGATTGAAATGATCATTGAAGATAATGGCCCAGGTTTGCCCAAAGATATGAAAGGTGAATTGTTTGAACCGTATGTCACCAACAAACCCAAAGGCAGTGGCTTGGGTTTGGCGGTCGTTAAAAAAATTGTCGAAGAACATGGCGGTATTATTCAAGCAAATAATAACGAAAAAGGGGGCGCCTGTTTTACCATTCGCTTCCCGCTTGATCATGAACTTTCGGTTATAGATTCACAGAGGATGTTTGCTAATGAGTAGAGCCCACATCCTGGTTGTTGATGACGAAGAAGGCATTCGGGAAACCGTTAAGGAAATCCTCGAGGATGAGGGTTATGAGGTCACATTGGCTGAAAATGGAGAAGCAGCGCGTAAGGCGAGACAAATGCGGCGTGCTGACCTTATTCTACTCGATATATGGATGCCGGATGTCGATGGTATTACGCTGCTTAAAGAATGGTTTGACGAGGGCGAAATTGACACCCCGGTTATTATGATTTCCGGTCATGGTACGGTGGAAACCGCCGTTGAAGCCACTCGACTCGGTGCTTATGAGTTTCTGGAAAAACCGCTGTCATTGGCTAAACTGCTACTGACGATTCAACGTGCCCTGGAAGCCGATAAATTAAAAATCGAAAATAAAGGGCTGCGCGAACATGTTGTAGAATTGCCTGAACCATTATTCAAAAGTGCGAGCATGCGTGCTCTTAAGGAGCAAATGGATCGCATTGCAAAAACCGATGTCTGGGTCTTGATTCGCGGAGAAGCGGGAACGGGAAAACAAGCGTGCGCACGTTATTTGCATCAACAAAGCGTAAGATCCAAAGGTCTGTTTGTTGAGGTCGGCGTGGGTTCTCTAACTAAAGAAAACGCCGCTATAGAACTATTTGGTTGTGAAGATGGAGAAACCCTGCATTATGGCCGTCTGGAACGTGCTAATGGAGGAACGCTTTTTTTTGATGAAGTCGCCGATATGGATCTCGACATTCAAGCCAAGTTGTTGGGGGCGTTGCAGAATCGTACTTTTTTAAGAATAGGCGGGAGTGAACCCGTAAAATTTGATGTCCGTATTATTGCTGCAACACAATATGATTTAGTCAAGGCAGTAAAGTCGAATCACCTACGACATGACTTATACTACAAATTGAGCGTCGTCCCCATTGATGTTCCACCGCTCAGAGAGCGCAAAGAAGAAGTACCCGATTTGCTTAACTTTTATGTCAATAGCTTTGCGCAAAGCGATGGTCTGCCTTTTCGAGAATTTAGTGTCGGCGCACAAAATCGCTTGCGTAACTATGGCTGGCCAGGCAATATCCGTGAATTAAAAAATTTAGTTCAAAGAATGTTGATTCTAGGTGCCGGTTCGAACATAGAAATAGCAGAAGTCAATGCCGCTTTAGGGTCTGCACCTGAAATTATTCAAAATCAAGGTCAATTATCAATACCAAAAAATCATTTTGACATGCCACTGAGACAAGCTCGAGAACAATTTGAAAAAACCTACTTTGAACATCTCTTGAAAGAAACAGATGGTGCCATCAGCCAAGTTGCAAAAGCGGCGGGTGTAGAACGAACTCATTTATATCGAAAATTAAAAAGCCTGGGCATTAACCTTAAAGACTGAAACTTTTATAAAAACATGAAAATAATTATTCTTGGTGCCGGTCAAGTGGGTTCATCGGTCGCCGAAAACCTAGCTCGCGAAGCCAACGATATTACCGTGATTGATACCGATGCCTCACGCATCCAGGCCTTACAAGACAGACTGGATATCCGTACGTGCGTGGGTCATGCCTCTCATCCTGACGTATTGCGTCAAGCCGGAGCGGATGACGCAGACATGATTGTTGCCGTCACTAATAGCGACGAAACCAACATGATCGCTTGCCAGGTCGCCTACACCCTGTTTCATACCCCAACAAAAATTGCTCGTGTTCGTGCCTATGAATATTTAAAATATACAGGCCTCTTCGCCCAAAATGCCTTACCGATTGATGTATTGATCAGTCCGGAACAAGTGATCACCGACTACATGGAGCGCCTGATTGAATACCCAGGGGCACTCCAGGTTCTTGACTTTGCCAGTGGAAAAGTACGATTAGTGGGCGTAAAAGCCTATTATGGAGGCCCCCTTGTTGGCCATGAACTGCGTGCGCTGCGTGACCATATTCCCGGAATCGAAACTCGAGTCGCTGCGATATTTCGTCGGGGAAATTCAATTATTCCAGAAGGCAACACGGTCATCGAAGTAGATGATGAAGTATTTTTTATCGCCGCTCGAAAAAATATTCGCGCCGTGATGAGCGAACTCAGAAAGCTGGATAAACCGTGTAAGCGTATCATTATTGCCGGAGGCGGTAACATCGGCACTCGCTTGGCCAAAGCGCTGGAGTCACGTTATCAAGTTAAATTGATTGATCATAATAAACAGCGATCACAGCGTATTGCAGAAGATCTGGAACGAACCATTGTACTGCTTGGCGATGTCGCCGATGAAGAATTATTATTAGAGGAAAACATAGAAAATACCGATGTATTTTGCTCTGTAACTAACGATGATGAAGCCAATATTTTATCCGCAATGCTGGCAAAACGACTCGGCGCGAAAAAAGTCATGGCGTTGATTAACCGAGCCGCATATGTTGATTTGGTGGAAAGTGGCGAAATCGACATTGCCGTCTCTCCTCATCAAGCGACGATAGGAATTTTATTGACTCATGTACGCCGAGGTGATGTTGTTGTCGTGCATTCTTTACGTCGTGGCGCCGCTGAAGCAATAGAAGCGATCGCCCATGGTGATCGTAGTAATTCGCGGGTGGTCGGGCGTGCTATCGAAGATATTAAACTGCCACCCGGGACAACCATAGGTGCCGTTGTTCGACAAGATGAAGTGATTATTGCCCACCATGACACGGTGATTGAAGCCGAAGATCATGTAATTTTATTTTTGGTTGATAAAAAACGGATCTCGGATGTTGAGCGTTTATTTCAGGTGGGTATTACCTTTATGTAGCTCAAAAAACAACACATAATCACTTCCTACACTTTAGTAAATTTAATAACTCATGCAACGTAAAGCAATACAAAGAATTTTAGGGCTGCTCCTAATGGTATTCAGCCTCACCATGTTACCCCCCGTACTGGTTTCTTTCATTTATAGTGAGAATTCTGCCGCCCCTTTTTTGCTGGGGTTTGCTCTAACCCTGATTATGGGTCTGATCATCTGGTTACCGGTACGAGAACATATTCGGGAATTACGTCTGCGTGACGGGTTCTTTATTGTTGTCATGTTCTGGACGGTACTGGGTGCCGTAGGTGCCTTGCCGTTTGTATTGTCTGAAATGCCGCAGATGAGTTTGACTGATGCCATATTTGAATCTTTCTCAGGATTAACGACAACCGGTGCAACCGTGATTGTGGGTCTTGATGAGCTGCCACGCGCCATCTTGTTTTACCGACAACAATTACAATGGTTAGGCGGCATGGGTATCATTGTCTTGGCGGTTGCTATTTTACCCATGTTGGGTATAGGTGGCATGCAGCTCTATCGTGCAGAAACACCCGGCCCGATGAAAGATAACAAGCTCACCCCCCGCATTACCGAAACAGCCAAGGCACTCTGGTATATTTATTTGGGCTTGACCATTGCTTGCGCTTTGGCCTATTGGCTGAGCGGAATGAGTGGTTTTGATGCCATTGCACACAGTTTTTCAACGATTGCTATCGGTGGCTTTTCCACCCATGATGCCAGTATTGGCTATTTCGACAGCCACTTGATAGAAATGGTCGCGGTCATTTTTATGCTGTTGGCAGGCATTAATTTTGCCTTGCACTTTATCTCCTGGCGCTCCTTCAGCATCATGCCCTATTTGAGAGATCCCGAAGCCCGTGCTTATCTCAGCCATTTATTCATACTTGCCATTTTAACCGTCGTTTATCTTTATGCCAATGGTCTGTTTCCCACGTTCAATGATGCTCTGTACGATGGCCTGTTTCATGCCGTGTCTATTGGCACAACAGCCGGATTTACGACAGCGGAATATCACGCCTGGCCTGGGTTTTTGCCTATTTTATTATTGCTTGCCAGTTTCGTAGGGGGCTGTGCGGGTTCTACCGGTGGCGGGATGAAAGTCATTCGAGTGTTACTGTTGTTAAAACAGGGGGGGCGAGAAATTCAGAGACTGATTCACCCTAGCGCACAAATACCGGTTCGCATGGGCAAAAAAGTAATAACAGATCGTGTTATTGAAGCTGTTTGGGGGTTTTTTTCACTCTATATTGCTTGCCTGGGTGTGATGTCGATTATCTTGATTGCCACGGGTCTGGACTATGTCACTGCCTTTTCTGCTGTTGCCGCCTGTATGAACAACCTGGGGCCGGGGTTGGGTGAAGTCGGAATCAATTATGCTTCATTGAGCGATTTTGCGAAATGGGTATTGTGTTTTGCGATGTTATTGGGCAGGCTTGAAATTTTCACATTATTGGTCTTATTAAGCCCTCAGTTTTGGCGAAGTTAGGAATGGGACACAATAAATTAAGGAATCTATATGTCAAATGAAAGTTTGGTAAAAAAATGGGATAAGCATTATAAAACCGCCTCACATAGTTCCGCCTCGCGTGTTTTATTGGAAAACAAACATTTATTACCCAGCGATGGACTCGCTTTGGAAATTGCCTGTGGCCTGGGTAATAATGCCTTGTTGCTGGCTGAGCAGGGTCTAGAAACCCATGCCTGGGATATTTCCCCGGTAGGGATAGAACAACTGAAAAATAAAGCTCAAGAAAAAGGCCTGACTATTATTGGCGAAGTACGCGATGCGGTGAAAACCCCACCTGCTGTCGCAAGTTTCAACGTGATTGTCGTAACCCATTTTTTAGATCGTAGTTTAATGCCCCATTTATTAGCCGCACTGAAACCGCAGGGCTTATTATTTTACCAAACCTTTATTAAAGCAAAAATTGATGACACCGGGCCAAAAAACCCTGACTTTTTATTAGGCAACAACGAATTATTGTCACTGTGCGCATCACTGCATCTTTTGGTTTACCGAGAAGAAGGCCAATGTGGCGAAACTACCCAGGGCTTTCGCAATTTGGCGATGTTGGTTGGCCAGGATCAACCCAGAGAATAGACTCGGCAGCTCTGCCGCATTTTTTCACATTTTGCAGCCCAAGATGCCTCGTATCTCCAAAACTTATTCAAACTCAACGACGCTAATCAATCACACGATACCGTGTGGCACGTCCTTACCCGAGCCGCTCCAACTTTTTCATATCCAACAGATTTTTGGTCATAGCTTCAATAGTTTCCCTTTGGGTAATACTATTTCGGATGCTAGAAATCAAACGCCTTATCGAGCTCAGTTGTTAGCATAGCGGTGTTATCGACATCATTAAGCGCTGCTATGCGTTGTCCACTCGCACCAAACAAGACCAAAGTTGCTCCTGAGACCTGCTGCTCGACAGAAAAAACAGTTCCCAATCTTACGCTGGTATCAGCTATACGAAACTTGATACGATCGGAGTAATCTCCTCGTACTTCGTCGACCATAGTCATCAGATATTGGCTACGCATATCTTCTTTGTTGTGTACGATCACTACAACCGGGCTGCCTTGCCCAACAACAGATAAGTCTTCGCTAAACCCGCGTGGCAACTTGTTAATAGCAAAAGCAATAACGACTGCGATAAGAAGAGCCGTGACCCAACCCCAATAGTTTTTCTTTTTTATGGTTTCGTTCATGGTGACTGCCTAAATAAGGTTACATTAAAGTAAATTTTTTATGATGCAATGACACTATATGTTAATACTCCTATCTTTGTCTTTTTTTTACAAGTGATCATGTCATTCTTTAGGAAATAATAAGGTGGCGCGAGTGGATCAACTGCGTTTTTTAGGTTCAAGCTTTGAAGAAGCTGCACCGACTATAGAGGAGATGGCGCGCCTGTTTGCTCACGCTAACACCTAAATTCATAACGTCATGGGTATATTA
>JAADHS010000285.1 GCA_013151745.1 Gammaproteobacteria bacterium
TCCAGCCCCGCCACAATGTTGTTATTCCTGGATCTCCATCACCCGCCCGTCCTAAAAATCCCCCAAGCATAGCAATCCACCTAACAGTATTACCCATTTTGGGCGCTCTTTTGGGCAGTTTTTTATTTTTATGAACTTCCAAATAGAGTGGCATCCAGTGCTGCCTGTCGATAAAAATCTCACAAGATATTTCTGGATCCGTTCTGGTAATCAACGTTAGCATAAACAGCAATTAATTGATGGGTGTCTTTATTTATTTCTCTATCCTGCACAAAATTGACGGTAAAAAACGGAAATACCACCTGGAAAACTGATACACACTCATAGCTATTGGCGATGTGCGGAAACTGCTGTTATGCAGTTTCCGCTGTGCCTGTTCATCAACTTACAATACCATCCACACCGAAGACTTGTTACGCAATTTCAGGATCACAACAATTAACAGAGCAGTAAAAAAATAATGCCAAATGTAAAACCTGAACATCTCCTTCAGGATTGCATGCCCTGTTTGCTCCATGGCTACTAAATATTGCCCATTTACTCTCTTCCTTAAAAGACAGCTCAGGATCTCCCGGATTACCGATCATTCCCAATGGTCAACATGCCATACTTTACAATCGACCCCGAAGCAGCTTCATGATACTGATCAGTACTTTGTCAGATTATCCAAGCCGTCACTATCACGCAGGGCATCACGACCATCTGGCGGGTCCAGGCCGTAAACAATCTCCCGATCGTCGGGCATTTGGTCGTCATCAATGTCGATGTCTGCATTGTTGTTAATACCATCAAGGTCATTATCTGCCCACTCCGCAAGATCTGCCGGGAAAGCATCCTCGCCACCAAGCACACCGTCACCATCCGCATCTACTTCCGGTTATCGTATACGGGTGACTATTGCATCTCCAACCTGCAAGGTTGCGCTCGCAACACCAACGTTGTTGTCCTCGTTTGTCTCGCTCTGCTTATTTTTATAGTCAGCAATAACCCCCAGGTAATAAACGCCATTGGCCACACTGGCTGGGAAACGACCGACAATCCTGCGTGTGGTAGACATGCCTCCATTCAACCGATGTATCTCCCTTTTACCGATCAGGGTATCCGCGGTGGTAATTTCGGCATCACTGGAGAGATAAATGCCCATCGAAAAACTTCGGCCACGAGTAGGAGAACCGCCCTGGTTATTGAGGGTGTACTTCACTTGAATGTAGGAGTTTCTATCCACTTCACTATCCTGGATGTTCACCGAGCTGATAAGCAGATCGATTTCCTCAGCCTTAACCTGCAAGATTGTGCTTGCCACAAGAACGTTGTTGTCCTCGTTGCCCTCAATCTGCCTGTTTTCAGGGTCGGCAATAGCCCCCAGGTAGTAAGTACCAGCCGGCAAGCTGGATGGGATAGCTTTGCGCCAGGGCTTCCATCTCTTAGAGGCCCCCCCATACAAATTGCGCCAGCGAGCACTAGCTATCCGGGTGTCCTCAATCGTGATTGTGGCATCGCTGGAGAGATAAACACTCACCTCGGGACCGAGGATACGAAGGTCGCCGGCATTGTGGAGCGTAAGCTTCAGATCAATATATTCGCCTGCATAAACTTGGCTATTCGGAGTGGATAGCTCAGTCAACACCAAATCAATATCGCGGAAATAAAATTCTGCATTAAAATTTCGAGTATTTTGCCCATCGGTGGCGGTAACCTTAACAGAGTAAAGCTTAGCCGGTGTTGTTACGTCAGTACTAACAGTGATGGTAGCAATAGCGGTTCCATCGGGTTGTAAAATAACCTGAGCCGGAGACACGCTCACCCCAACACTGGCGTGTGGAGAAACGGCACTAATAGCAAACGTTGACGCAAACCTGTCAATGGAGGTGAAAACAACCTCATATGTGGTTGAGTCACCGGGGTTAAGCTGTTGTGTCTGCGGGGACAGCGAAATGTTAAAATCGGGACGTAAAATTTCCAATGTCGCGACTACGCTGCTGTGAATCTGATTCGCTTCGTCTGCTACCAAAATCCGTATTGAATAAGAGTCGTCTGCAATATCGGTGTCAGCCATGACTCTTAGGGTTGTAGTAACCGAACCACCCACAGGTGGGGTCAGTGAGGTATCCGCAAAAGTGGCGGTGATACCGGTATCCAGGGCATCCAAACTGAGGTTCACCTGCTCTGTCGTATCACCCAGGGAGGTAACCGTTACCGTATAAGTGGCCAATTCTCCAGGTAAGGCGCTTTGTGATAATGTTATCGACGTAGCAATTAAATCAGCCGGGTTGGTTGACGCTATTCCCGTCGTGCTGCCAGTGGCTGGCGATATGCGAGTGACCAGTATATCCCTGCCGCCAACAGCGGGAAGCACATTTCCATTGTGGTCCAACAACTCAGGCGTTGCATTAGATGTACTTGCAACACCCGTCATCGTGACATTTCCAAAGCGATCTGGCGCTACGGAAGCATATCCGGTTCCGCCAGTTCCACGATGAGAAAAAGTCCAACCATAACTTCCATCGGTATTAATTTTTGTCACATAAGACGACAGACGACCTTGCATATCATCACCTGCAGAGTCAAAATTGACCGGGTTATATGCATATCCCGAGATATAAACGTCGCCTCGCGGGTTCATCCCAATACCTTTGCTATCCCCTTTCAAGGTTCTGCTAATATGGCTGATTCCTGCGTTTGCTGCCATTCCATGAAAAAGATGAGAATCATTTATGTTATTAAAATATCCATCTTTAGTTCTCGTCATCAAGCCGAAATAGTCACCACTTCGAACAAGTTTGACTTTAGTCGCCCCTGTAGTAGTCCCCTCTCTGGAATCATCCAAAACGCACTTGGCTCTTCTGACTCACTCATTCGGATAAAACCAGAACGGAAAACTCCGCCAGTATCTACAGTCCGAGAATCGCCGAGCAAACCCAGATTACTATCATACGCTTGAAAATTTATTGCACCTTTATATGTAAATGCCAGCATTGGCCCTTCACCAGAAATGGCTGGTGCTGCAATACTAACGCTTTTTATATGAGCATAATCGTCATCATAATTATACCGCCTTATGAATAAACCAACCGATGACATGGATTTAGCCCATTCCAGACGCTCGACACCGGAAGAGTCTCTGGCCGTTTTTGTTACTACAATGGCTGACTTGCGATCTTTTAACTGTACGTTTGCCACACCAGCACCCGGATCGAAGTCTAGGTCTCGGCTATATCTACCTTCTCCGCCAAATTTGCCTTTAACGTAAGCTACATAGATATTTTTATCGGAATCAACAGCAATACTTACTGCAAACGCACCAAAAGGAGAGGATTGCGGTAAAAGTACTGAAGAGACGAGATAGCCATGTGATGAATAGCTTGCACGGAAGGAAACATCATCATCCCAACGTGATTTACTCAAACGCTCTTGTACGTTGGGGTCTGAATTTAGGTCCAGCCACCCATTTCCGAACCGGTCTTTTTTCGAACCCACTATATGAAAAGATCCATCCGGCTCAACAAATAAATCATGGATTCTTATATACCCATTTTCCGCCACTTCATTTCCGACCAATATTTTAGTCCATAGATAGTTACCATTGGCATCAAGTTTTTGAATGTATACCCCTTGTTGTTTGTTAACAGTCTGAATATCTTCTGCAAGTGACGGATCAAAGTCGATTGTTGAAGCCCGATTTTTTGAGTATACGTAAGAGGTTGTGTTGTAATAACCAATGGAAATAGTATTACCTTCTGCATCAGCCATAATTTTCAAAGGGAGTTCGTTGTCTTTTCCTCCAAAAACGCCCATAGACTCAACATTAACAGGATAAGGTTCAGGCTCAGGTGGCGCAGATGGTAACGAATCAGGATCTGTCAATAACCAATATTGATTCTGTATTGTTGATTTATTGTATGCACGTACCAGGACTTGTCCGACTTCGTTGATTGAATACGCATCGACAATCACAAAGCCTGAGTCACCATTTACATAATCATTCAAGTCGTACATGGTGCCATTTTCATAGATAAAGGCATGCTTGCTTCCATCAGATACATTTGCCCACCCAACAATTGTTCCAGCGTTGTTAACTGAACGAGCAACACTTTGAACGCCTCCCAAAGTACCAAGATCTTCTAAACTACCACTTGGGCTAGCCCACTTAAAAGCCCGAATATTATTATTCCATCCCATTCGGCCAACAACTAAATCTGAATCATTAACATCAAAGCCTTCACTAATATGTGCGGGATCAGTGATACCGTCCTGAACAACATTTAACTCTCCAGAAAGCCATGTATAGGTCTTTAGCGAACGGGATACACCACGTGAATAATCATCTGTATCATTCCAGATTATTGCCCCGGTCACGAGATTATTTTCGTTCAAAGCATGTGCGCGACTCCATTGGAATTGAATACCGATATAATCCTGATCACCGTCAATATTCACCAGGCCGTGGACTAACCCATCTTTAGGTCCACCTCCGCCTGGCGTTATTCCTGTACCGACAACATTGGATTGACCATTAATATCTTCTATTTGGGATTGGGAAGGAGTATAAGCACTAAGAGGACGAGCGCGAGTGCCTTCAGCATAATCTCCTGTTCTGCCAGGCCACCAGGATGTGCTCCGTTCAAAATAACCATCAACTGCTGGTCGGTTGACGTTTATTGAACCACCTACTTGTCCGCGATTGCTAATCGCTAATGCACGACTACCACATGCGGATGCATCTGCAATACCATCATTATTCACATCGCGGCATTCATTAAAAAAAGTCATATTGTGAGTAATCCCGTTTTCCCACACTGCCGCTTGACCACTAGTAGGCCCTTTAATCATTGGATCTGGCGAATTTGCAACATCTGTGCGGCCAGCAATAAAACCATAATCATTTAATGATGGGAACTCAGTTACATAATATCCATAGGCTGGTGTAATGCCTCGCCCACCTGCATTATGATTGTAAGTCGTTGTTACCTGAGCGCCTGGCATGGGATTTTGATCAACGCTATAGTTTGGAACAGCCAGTGCCTGGTTAGATGCAAATAAACATCCAAACGTTATTAGTATTATCCTTAATTTGTTCAAAACATATTCCTCCATGTAAAATTATTACCTTCGACGTATCGAGAGTGTTTTCAGTATCAAAACATTGCGATGCAGATGTTGTGGCTAAATCGAGTAACCTTTCAAAGGTCAGGATTGTTTGTACTTTAAATCCAGGTTACAGAATCATGAACGGTTGACATCCTTTGGATGGGAAAGAAATATTTTGGATGACTAACATTAAGTAGATATTAGTACGGCGTAGTCAAATACATCATTTTTATTTGACGCATATTATTCATTTCAAATTTTCGCGAAAATCAGTATATCAACCAACCCGGCTTTCACAATACAAATTGTACCGTAACACAGAGGTCATTGGGCCGCCTGTGCGTTACAAAATTTGATTTATTAATGAGCACAATGTCGATAATTTGTACAAATCGATCACTTTCTCATCAGAAAATAAGTCTCTATTTGTAATATTGCGGAAATTGGCTGCTCAGAAGAACCTTAGTAGCGCTCACTTTTTGGCCCAGTCCATCTTCCTGTATACCCGCTTTGAGGATGAACATATATGAAGACATCCATAAAATAAAACCTGGACCAACCCCTCTCTGGAAATATCCACAGCAACATTATATCAATATCAAGACATCCATAAAATAAAACCTGGACCAACCCCATCTCCGGAAATATCCACAGCAACATGATCAAAAAATTATGGTTTTTGCCAGACAAGGCAACAAATCAGAGGTTTTTTAGCAAACAAACGGCTTTTCCTGGTCACAGGCACAACCGGAGATCTTCGCCGTCTGCTCAGGCGATCTGAAAATAGTATAGTAATAAAGGTGAAGTCATTGGGAGCTACGTGGGTAGTAGCTGTTTATAAACAC
>JAADHS010000133.1 GCA_013151745.1 Gammaproteobacteria bacterium
GGCCAATGTTGTGAAAAACATCACCGTGATGGACGAGTGACCTGGTATCACCAATTGTTGGGGGCGGTTTTAGTCAACCCGGATCACAAGGAGGTCTTTCCATTCGCACCTGAACCGATCTTGAAGCACGATGGGACTAACTATTTTCTCCACCGACACGTACTTTTTAACCTTTATTATTCAATAACATACCATTCCTGAGCGGTTTTTCAGGCGGTTTACTTTTTGGAGTGGCTGCTAAACTTTGAGCTTCAGAAAAGAAGGATTATTTCCCGGCTGGCACCCGGTGTCTGACTGCGCATAATGTATATTATGTTAAATAGAATATACATTCAGTTCTTGTGGATATATATGTGTGTGAGCACACACCGTAAAGCACGGGCTATATTTTTCTAGTGAGCGTGGTATCGAGATGTACAATTGCCTCAACTATTGTACGCACCGTCCCTCTATCGAACTCAGCTCTGTCTTTCTTCTTCCTCATGCGTCCCCTTATTCAGATATACCCACTCCCTAGAGTCCCCATTCAAACCAATCAAGGAATCAATCCCCTTAATCAAGTCATCCTTTTTGGGATGTAAAAAGGTACTGTCGTTCAACTTTTTCCGAAGTTGCTGAACCAAATTATTTAATTCAGCCTTTGAATTTGGGCTTCTCATTATAATGCTGAGTGCCCCCTTGTCTTTATTATTCAAGAAGCCCCATATGCGATTACCCAGCATTTCAAGAGCACGGCGAGAGTCTGCCAGTGCATAGCGAATGTTTCCTTTTAGCAAATTATCCTGAGCAGATACCACATAATTTCTTGGCGTAGGAGAAGAATCTACTTTGATCCTATTATCCCCATCATGGGGTACAAAACTATAAAATAGACTTTGTTTAGCCACATCGCCACCAATGAGGTTTTGAATATCTTTGTAGAAATCCTCTCCATGGCATGTAAGGACTATTTGCGTATCAGAGAAATACTCATCTTCAAATAACGTCTTACGAATTCCCTCTCGATGATCGTCATCAATCGCGTTCACAGGATCATCAAACAACAATATCGGGCATTTCAGGTCAATGTTTTTTGCCAGAAGAATGGCTAGCCCAAGACATCTCACATGGCCCTCACTCATTACATGCAAGGCATCAAAGTATTTCCTTGGATTACTACGGTATGCGACCTGTATTTTTTGACCACTAGATAGAGGCAACCTTAGCTCTTCTATCAAATCGCCCGGCGGATCGACTCGGTTAAATCCGTTATACAAAAGTTTGGTGGTCTCTCCCAGGTTCGCTAGCAACCTGGATGGGAGGGTTTCTCTATACTCTAAAAGAAGAGCTATAAAGTCCTGATAAGACGAGTGAATTCGGTGATTCAGTGAAACCTTGGGCTTTTCAGTTTCGACAGCATCAATAAGCAGCTTATTCTGTTCATCAAACTGTTCTACGGCTTGTTTAGCTATTGAAATTCGCTCTTCTGCCTGTTTTCGGCTAGTCTGAAGTTCGACTACCTTCTCCCGTAACGCTCTCAATTTCAGAAGCTCTTGCTTGTGCTGATTACGCTGATTATTTGCAATCGTAATATCACCATCGGACTTCTCGATTTTTTCAGATAGTTTTTCCAAAAGGCCCCAATAAGTAACGAATTCTGGTATCTCATCAGCATGCACACCAGGCTCAAAAAGAACATCCCACCATTGAGCATTCCGCTGATCGATATGACTGGGAATAGCAGATGAAATACGAGCCACTTCTTCAGGATGAACACCGCTATCTCTTGCAAAACCCAGAATTGATTGAACGATAGAGAAAAGCTGCTTAGAAGAACTGTCCCGAACACTCACTTCTTCATCATGCTTGATTTCCAGATGAGAAAGATGTTCCAAACTTTTGAGCCCATGTTCTGCCCGATCAAAAGGATTGCTGGAAACAGACGGATCACCCTGTAATGGGGTATCACAGGCTGGACATCTATCAGGAGATATTTCTTGAAGTTTGATTACAGCACTATATAAATCCCGAAATGAAACTTCATTTTTCTTTGAATGCAATTCACGTTGTATCTCAACAACCTGCTTGGCGGCTCTGTCCGCACTGTTTTTTTGATCAATCAGTGACTTTTTTGTCACTCCAATAACTTTTGGTGAATCGCCTTCAAGCAAGCCTTCCAACATCTGAATTCGGCCAGGACTTTCTGGCGTACCAAGGTACTGGACAAATTGTGAAAAAGGCATGTCCTGTTTTACTGTGTTGGCCTGCACCTGCTCCTTGTCAGCCAACTCTTTACGAACGGCATCAGCATTTTTAATGGTCTCCTCATTGGCTTTAAGGGTCTCTTTCTTGCGACTAAGCTCTAACGCCTTCGATCCCACAAGATCGATGTATTTCTCGTCAATTTCAGCGCTAAATCCTTTTACGAACTCATCAAATGGGCCAAGCCCAAATAACGTAGCGATGAGTTTATTCTGTTGAGCGGGTGTTTTTGCAGCAATCCGAGAAAAGTCATCAATCCTGTTTTTTTCAACAAAACAAAATCGATACTTCTCTGAATCAGGAATAACTTCAACATCACCTCCCTCGCTGTCTTTTGCGACTAACATTGGAGACCGATAAGTCCCTACCCGCGCGTTCTGAAGATATACCTGAGGAGCCATCCGTTTTGCCTCAGCCTCTTCAAGCTCACCCAATAAAGCATATTCAAGCGCCTCACAGAAACTTGTTTTTCCACTGCCATTGGGGCCATATAATAAAACTATTCGGCTATTCAGATTGAACTCTTCATGTTCTGAGAAACCTCGAAATGGCCCAACACCTAGATGAGACAGAGACTGAATCGGAAAATTAGTATCCGATGAAGTGATTTCAAATTGAGGAAGCTCAGTACTGACAGATTCAAACTCGCGTTGCGCAAGCTTAACTATCCCCTTACTTCTTTTCCCATGATGGGTTCCAAGAGGTGCCAGCTTATCAATATGGGTTAATAGTATATTCCCCAGCCGTTTAACATCATCACGAACGTACTTACTACCAAACTCTGCTAAAAATTTTTCAAATTCATGCTGTATCACAAACCCCCTCCATCCCTGGCTTACACAGGGTTAGGTTTAACCATTCAATGCTTCATCCAAGGTGGTCACCACTTCGTAATCGACCCCAATCGCTTCAAAGTGCTGACGACCACAGGCAATCTTGTCACGCTCCTTATCACGCAACTCCGCCGCATTGCGGGTGCTTTTGGTCTCACGAATCAGATAGAGCTTTGCCTCGTCCTCAGTGACCAATGCCCAATCGGGATTATATGGCCCCACTGGCGTATCAACCTTAAACTGAGGTGGAAGCTTACAATAAAACTTCACGCGCTCATCATTATCACAAGACTTAGCAAACGCCTTCTCTACATCTGAGTCATATTCCACGTAGTCGTAGAGCGTCTTATCAATGTTTTGCACTTCATATAGATTATTGAGATAGCGAGTAATGCCATTTTTCGCCTCCTCTTCAATCTGGTGCATCTCATAGACTGCACCCCCGATCTTCTCGTATTGAATCCCCTTTACCGTGACACCATGCAGCTCTCGTTGTA
>JAADHS010000065.1 GCA_013151745.1 Gammaproteobacteria bacterium
GGTGTTACGTTTCGCTTTATTTTAGAGGGAAAGCTTCGGCCTATTTTGACCGAAACAAACCAAGGCATTTCATCCTACAGTAGGCTTTATTTTTCAGCTAATCGCCGCCTCTTTTTTTATCAAATTTTTACTTCATAATATCAATAGCCTCCATCACAATATCATCCGGTAAATGATTGATTTTCTTTTCAGTAGCAAGACGTAAGGCATTTTGTATAATTTGCCCCGCTATTCTTGGCTTACCCTTTGATGCCATACGGATTAATTCAACCCCTGGGTCAGATAATAATTGTTGAGTCGTTCCAGCCTCTTCAAAAGCCTGTTTTATCAGACTGGAAAAACGTTGCTTTTCAAACACGGGCTCTAGCTTTTCTTTGACCTGTATACGACTGGCCAATGCCGCGTAAGGTTGTCGGTTTAATGTATTTTCTAACTGAGAATGACCTAAAAACCAGACGGTCATCAAATCTTTAGAATCGAAAGCAAAATTTAAAAAGGCGGGAAAGTCTTTAAAAAAATCTACCGGTAGATTATGACTTTCATCAATAATCCAGATGGGTAATATCGACTTGGTTTCAACCAATTGTGTGATATGTTGTTTTATTTCTCGCCATAGCTGTGCTCTTCGATAAGTGGGTTCCAGACCAAATTCAATAGCCAATTGTCGATAGATGTCAAAGCGACCGAAATCGGTTTCAGCTAAATAAATGACCTGATAGCGATGCGGGTTAAGTGTTTGGGTTAATTGTCGGATCCAGGCGGTTTTACCGACACCGGATTCACCGGTTAATAAACCGATACCGGGTGATTCTAATAGCCAGTTAAATCGGGCATTAAGTTTTTCAAGCTGTCCGTCTTCCCACAGTGTTTTTGTTTGTTTGCCCAAAGGGCAATGCATCAGTCCAAAATGTCGTCTAAACATAAGATTTTTCTCTAAAATGATAGGGGGGGTTATTTTTTATTTGGCTCTACAGGTTGACAAAGGCTGAGCTGAGATTGTTGTTTCTCCAGAGCCAGCTCATTTAATGATGTGGAGGATGCCGTTGTTGGCGTAGGCGTGTTTGAAGGCTGAGCCCGCTTATAATTTCGGTTTTTCTGTAAGTCCAGTGGCGTGACTTCACCGATGCGTTTTCCGTGTTCATCTTCAATATATAAAGCCTGTTTGTGATGGGGTTCAATCACGACAATGACCGTTTTTTGAGAGAAACAATAAGGCACCTCGAAGCACTGGCCTTGATAAGAAATGGTGCCGTCTTTACGCACTTTGCGTTGTATACGATGGTAAAATAAGGCATCTAGCTGATGTGCCAAGGTGCCTAAAGGCGTGATAAACTCAAGATAGTTTTGCCATACCGTCAACGGGGCTTTACCGCCTAACGCACTATGGGGTGCAGGATGATACAACTGATCAATCCAGGCCCATAACAAACTATTTAGCTCGTCCAGGGTATAGATTTTTTGTGGACGAAGTTCGATTAAAAACTGATCCCGCAAGGTGCGGTGCCAACGCTCTAACTTGCCTTTTCCTTCTGGCGCATAAGGACGGCAATAAATCAATTGAATGGATAATCGTGCACAAATCCCTTGTAAACTGTGAGCCCGGTAAGCCGCTCCATTATCAATCACTAAACGTTTAGGCAGACCGCGGCGTAACAAGGCCTGTTTAAGTACGTACTCAATATCCAGAGCGGTTTCGCCGGGACAAAAGGCAGAATGCAAAATCAGCCGTGATTTATCATCCATCAAGCTGACTAAATAACTTTTTTGCGTTTTGCCCTGAATGACGACTTTGGGGCCATGCATGACATCGCCATAGATAATATCCCCCGGATAATCGGCTTCAAAGCGGCGTAACTCTTTAGGTTGAGAAGCTCCCATGGGACGAGATAAACCTCGACTCAGCAATAATCGATACACACTCGAGCGACTTAATGCATGAGCACCCTGAAGCTGCTGCAGTTGGACCAGCTTCAGCAAACTGTTAATAGAGCGTTTCAGATTATCTTGTTTAGCTTCAATCAGTGCTGCTTGCAGTGCTTCAGGTATTTTAGACTGCCCCCGATCAATACGCCGTTTAGGCGCTAGCGCATCAATGCCGTGTTTTTTCCAGGCGTAATACCAGGCTTCAATGGTTTTTTCGCTGAGCAGGGTATGGCGTGAGCCTGGAATATCGTAATGTTTTAAGGCTAACTCTTTGACCATGGCTTTGAGTTCACCTCTCGCCAGGTTTTGTCGACTGACTAACTGACCTAAAACTGAGAGGCGAAATAAAGCGACTGGATGAACAGGTTTCATAAATACAGCTCCAAATAATAAAAAATCAGAGCTTAAACCGTTTTCATTTCCAGCATAATGGCTAAAGTGTGTGGAGGCCCCCTGATTAATCAGGGGGCCTATGTCAGGCTATTCCATCATGGCACAATAACAGCCTGTTGATTTAACAAAACCATCGCATGGGACAGTAATTTTGAATCGAGCCAGTGGAGCCAAAAAGACCTACAGGTAGCATAATATCCCAGGGATGGAATTTTGCTACAAAGCACACGGTGGTGTTCGGTAAAAGTCGTTGTTAGCCAAAGAAACCAGCGAGAGATAGTACTGCGAGACAAAGGGAAAACCTGACTTAATCGTCGGGCTGAACACCCTTTTAAACAACAATACAAGCACCATTGCTGAACAAACCAGGGATACCAGCGTCTAGGGGCAATACATTCGGGCAAGGTAGAAAAGGTACGGCGGCAAGCAACACATTGAAAACGAGGGATAGGAATATCGTTTAATGAATCTTCACCGTGATTTAACCGATCAGGCTTGCGGTAATAATAACCATAACGCCAGATGACCGTTTCATGGCAATGAATACAGGCACAGGGGCGATAGAGTTCGGGCGTGTTTTCAAGCGCATTAAGATGTTGACTAAGGGTTACAATTTCTGACAAGATGAGACGCATGGGCAATATCTTTGGATTGGAGTTTTAGTAGCACCAATTGTCAGGGATTTTGCCCTTTTTTTTGCTTTTTATTTCAGGTTATTTTAGGAAATAGGGAATATGAAACTCTAAAAGACTGTGGAATGGTTTCAGGGGTTAAGTCTATTGTAGCTCGAAGCATTACACGGAGTCTTGACCTGGCTGAAAAATTTGAGCAACAGATTGATTCAGCCTCAGTATTGATCAATGCA
>JAADHS010000203.1 GCA_013151745.1 Gammaproteobacteria bacterium
CCAATGAAAAATCCAGGCCAGAAACATACCAGGGGCTTTGTAAGCCCAGTGCTGCTGCAAATAATTCCGCTTCCACAGGCTCGTTCCCCTCTCGGAAAAAAGGCTGATTTTAACTCTATTACCCATTGGAAACAGCGAGGAGCCATAAAAAATTTACGATGCTGCTATGGTTCCAGCAATATTTTTCCAATCAACTGTTTTGATCCAGTCATCAAAGTCATTAGGTACAATACCCAAGGCTTGTGTAGCGTCTGTATTATCTACATTTAAGCTGTCGGCACCTTCGCCAGAAAACCATTTATATAATTTCGCTATTTCTGTACCCGCAGGTTCTCCAAGCGCATGATTTAACCCCTTCTCAAAATCATTCAGAGCAACAGAGCAATATGAGATAGGTTGCGATAAATGTATTGCGAATGCCTTTGCAATATCAGTACCTGATAGCGCTTTGGAACCACCTATACGAAATGACTGTCCCGCAAATTCTGTATGTTCAACCGCCGCTGCTGCAAATTCAGCCATATTCTCCCAACTAATCCAGGATACTTGTTGTTGCTCAGGCAATGGGTAGGCTAAAGTTCCTTGGTGAGTAATCGCAGGGGCTGTCCACGGCGCCGCCAAATTACCCATATAGAGAGTTGGTTGTAGAGTGATGACCGGCAATCCACTTTGAGCCAGTTTTTCTGCGACAAGAAGCTTAATATCAATAGCAGCAACACCCGTTGTGTTTTTTGGTATTGGACCACTGGCATTAAACACTAGGCATTTGACCGCGGCATCTTGTGCTGCCTGAATGACATTATCTGCCCAGCCCACAGCAGCGTCGATATCGAATGCCAATGGCAATGTTAAAACGATTGCATTACATCCATTAGTGGCTTCTTTCAACGAAGCCAGATCTCCGAGGTCAGCATGCATTGGAGATGCGCCGTTAGATTTAATGATGTCATCGTTTTTTTCTGATCGTGTTAGGGCTCGAACGTTGTGACCATTGGCAATCAATGCGCGGGTGATAGCGCTTCCCTGAGCGCCCATACCGCTATAAACCAGAACTGTTTTATTTTTCATTATATTAACTTCCAGTTGAGTGAAGCTGACATACTATCAGCCACGGATGCAACATCAAGTACGGACATAAAAGACACATACAGACAAAAAGGTAAGTGTCATTGTGATGAATCAATCTACAGAAAACTGCCCGGTCGAAGCCGTAGTCAACATGATTGGCGGGAGGTGGAAGATAATTATCATTTCACGATTAAATCGGTTTGGCCGACGTCATTTTGGTGAATTAAAAAAATCAATTCCACAAATAAATGAACGCATGTTAACCCGCCAATTACGTGAGCTTGAAAACGATGGCCTTATTTTTCGAGATGTTTTTGCTGAAGTTCCTCCGCGCGTTGAATACGGTCTATCTGCGGAAGGAAAAACATTGATTCCGGTTTTAAATTTGTTGGCAGAGTGGGGGAGCCATCATCAAGAAACATCAAAAACTAAAGGAAGAAAAATGGATGTTATTAACTAACGTGATGTAGCAATCAGGTGTCCTGTGATGGGCTTGATGAGTGAAATTTGGCGGCTCACAAATAGTACAGCGAACTGACTAAAGCGGTGGTTGTTTGTAAAAAATGGGGCAGATTCGAATGGCTAAAGGAAAGATCTCCGGGTGATTAGAGTGGACCAGCATGGCCCCAGCAGTTGATGAAATTATTAATTAATCGTTGCATAAGTTTTCGCGTAAAAATCCTTAATTTTTTGGTGGAAAAACGAAAACTTACTGCAGATACTTATGCAACGATTAATCTCTTTGGGTTCAATTCCTCGCAGTTTGTTGCGGGGTTGTTTATTTCCCGTTTCAGGTACATTTTTAAAAATAGAAAATGGCGGCTCTGACCAATGTCTGTCAGTGGTAAGAAATGATTCCAGCGCGCCAGTTCATCTGGGAAACGCTGGTAAAAATCAATCCATCCATCCCCTGTCTTTAATAGGGCTTTATTGGAAATATGGTTTTCCATCGTTTCCGCACTCTATGCCGCAGCTAAAGGCATAATCATGCGATATATACCCGTAGCGATTGAGAATTAGGTTTAAACAACATTCCATTTTCTTGAAAAATAAAGCGTTATTGATTACTCTCCACAATCATGAAAGGTTTTCTGTTAAAAAATGATGAACTTGTCACATTAAAAAAGGCGCATAAAGCAGAGCGTAACCTGCGTGCGGCCTATAAATTTATGCTGTGATTTTACTGGGTACAGGGTGGAAATTAAAACAAGTAAAAAAAGCACTTTTGCTCGATGATGAAACACTGCGATCATACGTGGAAAAATATCGCGAAGGCGGCATACAAAAATTAATCTTCACAAATCATAAGGGCGCCCAATCACAGCTTGATGAAAAACAAATAGAACAGCTTCGCGAAGAATTAGAGACATCTATTTATTTGACGACACACTCTGTCATCGAATATACAAAAAATACATTTAACACCCTTTACAGTCTTAGCGGAATGAGAGACTTGCTGCATCGTATCGGGTACGAATATAAAAAACCAAAGCTTGTCCCGGGTAACCCGAACATTGATGATCAGGAAGTTTTCATCGAGCAATATAATGATTTTATGCTGAAAAAACCGGCTGATACTGAAGTGCTTTTTATTGATGCCGTTCACCCTGAACATAATGCTATGGCAGCCTATGGCTGGATCAAACGGGGTCAGAAACGGAAAATTAAAACAAATAGTGGTCGTCAACGATTAAATTTGCATGGTGCTCTCAATGCAGAAACCCTGGAGGTCACCATAATAGAATCGGAAACCGTCAATACGGATTCAACGGTTAAGCTAATTGAAATGGTCGATCAGAAATATTCATTGGCGAAAGAAATTATTTTACTGGCAGATAATGCGAAATATCATTATTCGAAAGAGGTACAAAATAATTTAAAAGATCACCCCAGGGTAAGGATGGTGTTTTTGCCAAGTTATGCGCCCAATTTAAACTTAATTGAAAGGTTATGGAAATTTTTCAAGAAAAAAGTGCTATACAATAGATATCACGAAAACATTAAAACGTTCAGATCAGCCTGTATCAATTTTTTCAAGAATATAGATCAATATTCTGATGAAATCACTTCTCTAATGAGCGGTGGATTTGAAATCGATTATGCCTAATTTTC
>JAADHS010000152.1 GCA_013151745.1 Gammaproteobacteria bacterium
CCGACTGTGCTCGCAGGCCGTGATGGTTGGAAGCAAAATCAGACCATTCAAAAGGCTATAAATATTGATAGTGGCGTGATTCAGAGCCCCTCTATTCTGTCGTTTCAAAAGCGTGAACTGCACCACCCCCATGACCACATCAATCCGGTTGAAAATGCTGTATCGAATAAGGTAGATGCCTAACAATTGCCTCCAGCCGACGCACCTTCGGCGCACGGCTGAGGCAGGCGTTTGTGTGTAAAAAAATCACTTGACAGTGATATCAATAGTGATACTATTTCATAGTGAGTGCTATAGCTAAGATTCTGAAAGAAATGAAGGACAGCCCCAAAGGGAAAGCTAAGCCCTATCAGGTCAGGCAAGTGTTACTTGCCATTGAAAAAATTGAGGTGCGTCATGGTTCTTGAAAGTGATAAATATACATACCGCGTATTGTGGTCTGATGAAGATGAGGAGTTTGTGGGTTTGTGTGCCGAATTTCCCAGCCTTAGTTGGCTTGCGTCTAGCCCTGAAAAAGCATTGAAAGGCATTCGTATTGTAGTTAAAGACTGCATTTTGGATATGGAAAAAAGTAAGGAAGAATTACCCTTACCTATCTCATCACGAAAATACAGCGGGAAGTTCATGGTGCGTGTTCCCGCAGAAGTTCATCGTCATCTTGCTATAGAGGCGGCTGAGTCTGGCGTAAGTTTAAACCGTATAGCAAGTGCGAAACTTGCGCATTAAATCACACAACAAGGCGCTCAAGTTCGTTGCGGCCTTCGGCCTCCAACTGACGCCGCTACGCGGCACAGCTTAGCTCAGCGTTATGTGATAAAAAGATAAAACTTGCCGTTACCACGGTTATCATATATGATAACCTCACATAAAATGGAAAATTACATTTTACAGTGAGAAAGTAGAGGCTCAAACGCTTAAATTTCCATCAGGCATATTGGCTAATTTTCTACATATAGCTGAAATAATTGAGGAATTAGGCCCTTATCTGGGTAAGCCGTACGTTGGTACATTTGGTTCTGGTTTACACGAAATTAGGGCAAAAGGTAAAGAGGGTATTGGTCGCTCTATGTACTGCGTAGTAAAAGGTAAAGAAATTGTCATTCTGCATTCATTTATAAAGAAAACTCAAAAGACTCCAAAAAAGGAATTAGAGCTTGCGAAAAAACATATGAAAGAGGTATTAAAATGAGCCGCACAACACTTTCAAAATTTAAGCAAGAAGCACTTGCTAAAACCTCCGTTAAAAAAGAGTATGAAGCTTTATCTCCTGCTTATAAATTACGTAAAAATCTTATTGCCTTACGGCAAAAAGCTGGGTTAACCCAAGAGCAAATTGCAACGGCTCTTCACACTCAAAAAAGTAATATTTCACGGCTTGAGAATGCGAATTCAAAAAATTCTCCTAAACTTTCAACAATCGAAGAATATGCGCAAGTAGTTGGATATGACGTTGAAATTAAATTTATTCCAATACAAAAAAACACATAACAATACGCTTAAATTCGTTGCGGCCTACGGCCTCCACCGGACGCGTAAACGCGCCGTTTAGCTCAACGTTAGCACCCATAAAAAACAATAGTATGGCTATTTAGCCATACCGGTGCTATATTCATTCTATGAGTAAACAGGACTTCGAATGGGATGAAGGTAAAAACCAGGATAATATACGAAAACATGGAGTTACATTCTATGAGGCGCAACATGCCTTCTTAGATAAAAATCGTGTAATAGCTGAAGACCTGGAGCATAGCCAGGTTGAAAAACGATATTATTGTTTTGGCTTAAACAAACAAGGAAGTGGTATTCTCACCGTTCGGTTTACTTACCGGTCTGGTTGCATCCGAATTATTGGTGCAGGTTATTGGCGCAAAGGTAAAAAGATCTATGAACAAAAAAATTCAATATAGTAACGAGCCTATCGGTGATTTAAATCTAATACCTGATTTTTTACCATCACCTGAAGAGCTTGCTCTCAAACAACAAAACACAAAAGTCACAATATCTCTAAGTTCAGAGAGTGTTGCCTATTTTAAAGACACTGCAAAAAAACATCACATGCAGTATCAAAAAATAATTCGACAGTTACTTGATGAGTACGTAGCCCATCAGAAAAGTGCTAACAAGGCGCTCCAGCGGACGCAAAAAACGCGCCGCTGAGCTTGGTCGTTAGCCAAAATATAGGAGTTTCAATGATGATAAGAATTTTAATCTCGGTGTTACTTGTTTTGTTTTCAATGAGTTCAAAAGCAGGAATTTATACCGATGATTTATCACGTTGTTTAGTCGAATCTGCTACGTCAGAAGATAAAATTACTCTTGTGAGGTGGATGTTTACTTCAATGGCACTACATCCAGCAATTAAAGATATGGCTAATGTAAATGATTCACAACGTGAAAATGCTAATAAGGAAATAGCTAAACTCCTTGTTAGCTTACTTACGGTGAAGTGCCTAGACGTTTCAAAAAAAGCAATTAAATATGATGGAACTGGAGCAATTCAAGTAAGTTTTTCACTTCTTGGGCAGATTGCAGGGAAGGAATTGTTTTCAAATCCTGATGTTGCAAAAGCTTTATCGGCATTAGATGAGTATATTGATAAAGATATATTAAATAAGCGGCTCGATATAAGAAAATGAATGGCTAACAAGGTAGTCAACCAAACCCAAAAACGCGTCGCTTTGCTCCAGTTTTTGGGCAGGTTACTTTAAACGTTATGCCCGAAAAAAGTTTAAATTGACATATTCTTAAATCTGATCAAGAGCTTTGCCACCCCATGGTCGCCCCTCAACGACTAGTTTATACATTTTATATGTACACCATCGATCCGATGCAGCGAAGGCATCACTTAGGCTATAGGGTTTTCCACTGTGAATAGCGGTCTCAGCAGAACGCCATTTATCAAGGTGATCCTTGCAACAAAAGAAATTGGTGTTGATGCACACGACTAAATAGTAAGGAGCGTCATTTGGGATACGATCTTCAATCCAGATCCATATATCCTCCGGCGTATGTTTGATTATTTTGCTGCCATTATCATTGTAACTAACCGTAATTTCATGATCACAATATCTGCACGCAGAGCGAATATCCAACTTACGTTCCAATGTCGGTGCTAATGTTAATGCATCCATGGCACAAGGAGAATATGCAATACGTCCACCATCTGGCC
>JAADHS010000263.1 GCA_013151745.1 Gammaproteobacteria bacterium
GAATTTGGTATATGCGTCAGTTCTGGGCATCGAATCACTTCTTGCACCTTGAACACATTGATCCCGTACATCTGCGGACCTTTCAAACGAAATAACAACAACTCCAGGCGGTTTTCGCCTACCAACTGCGTTCGTTGGTCAACACCGTCAAGGATTCCAGCCATAAGAATGCTCCTGCATCAGATTTTTCCAAAAATGCCAAGATGCCCACTTATCGACAAGCGCTTGTTCTTTCTGAAGACTTCGGCACAGAAATATCCTTCGTGTATTGGCACAGGTATTGCTCACCCACAATAAGGCTCTCTGGTTGGCGATTTTTAATAATGAAATGACTTAGGCGTGGAAAACAGGGTGGAAAGCCTTACAAATACAGTGTCAAAAAATCAATTGACAGAAATTTCAATAATTTACGAAATAAAGCCTAAAGTCGGCCAATTTTTTGACGATAGGGTAGACAGACAGAAAATGCACACTACGTAGCATAGAAATATGTGCATGAATAAACCGGCCAAAAATGGCCAGAAAACGGCAATTTATCGCAGGAAAGACCATGGCCCAGCCCGTTGACAAAATTCACACCGCCACAAGCTGGCTTGGCATACGGGCAAATATTTGCCTGATCAGCAGCCTCCTGCTCCTGATGCCCACCGTTGTCAGCGGCAAACAATCCACAGAAACTCTCCGCCAAACCGTACTAAAATTTTTACAGGTTCAGACGGAAAAACGTGCCGAACAGGATATCGAAATCAGCGTGGGTCGTATTGATCGCCGTCTAAAACTTGCCACATGTCAAGAATCACCCATGGCCTTTCTCGCAGCAGGCGCAAAATTGCAAGGAAAGCTGACAGTTGGCTTACGTTGCACAGGCCCAAAACCCTGGACAGTTTATGTGCCCGCACACATTAAAATATTTGCAAATGTCATTGCTGCTGCGCAGCCACTGCTCCGTGGCAGTGAAATCTCTGCGACGGATGTCATATTTGTACGCCAAGAGCTCAGCCAGCTACGCAGCGGTTATTTCATAAAAATAGAATCAGTGATCGGTAAAATTCTTACTCAAAACCTTTCCGCCGGGCATGCCATCACTCCCAAGCGGGTTAAGGCTGCTTTTCTCGTACGTCGTGGAGAAAAAGTCACTATAGAGGTCTCTATTGGCACATTGAAAGTCAGAGGAAAAGGTGAAGCGCTAAAAGATGCTGCACGAGGTGAGTTGGTCTCCGTGCGCAACAGCCAGTCAAAACGTATTGTTCAAGGTATTGTCACAAAACCCGGCACTGTAAATGTACAAATGTGACCCAAATCATACAATAACGAGCACTGGGACACCGATAAAGAATTTGCCAAAAAGGCCGATAAATTAACGTAGAAAGCAGAGGAGAATGGCATGGCTGCCGAAATTACAGGCATTACGAAGACACCGCTGTCTAGCAATAAAGTCGATAACAGCAAAACTGTTTCGAGCAATAACATTGGTGAGAAAAACCAGGGTTCAGAGCACGTACAAACAACGGCCACTCCTGCACCGATTGACAAAATCACCCTAACGCGACAAGCAGAAGAATTACGCATGATTGAAAAATCTATTAATGATCAGAGCGATTTTGATAATGAACGTGTCGAAAACCTGCGACTGGAAATTGATGCCGGGCGGTATGACATCGATTCTCAACGTGTTGCAGAAAAACTCATTGCGTTTGAAATGATGTTTGTCGCATAAATATACTGCGTAAACACTCTATTAACATTTAATTAAAAGTATAAAAAATGAAACAGACCACAGGTTATTTTACTGGCGATATTCATAACCTAAAAATGGTTCTGGATCAGCAGCACGTTCATTTGCTGAAAATGCTTATTATTTTGAAACAGGAGCATCAAGCTTTACAAAATAGCAACCTAACTCAGTTTGAAGACATCGTACAACAAAAACATCAGCAGGTTAAAAACCTCGAAAAAATACAACCTTTGCTGAGCACCGTTGAAAAAACAGTGGGTGGTGTACTGTCAAAATCGACATTCTCTGCCTTTATTCAACGCATGCCAAATGATGAAGAAAAATCTGGCCTGGAAATATTATGGAATAAATTTCAGGAAACACTGCAACAGTGTAACCTACAAAATAAAATCAATAATCGAATATTAAACGCTTCCGCAATCAATCTGAAACAAGCACTCAGCATTTTGCGTGGCAACACTGATCAACCCTCATCAAACATCTACAATAAAACCGGGCAACCACAGGATAAGCCGCAAGGCCAGTCTATTGCCGTTGCCTGAGTCGGCTTGGACTATGTCATAGAGTGCAGACATGGTAGATCGTCCCCCATCACATAATGCGATAGCTGAGAATGATTATACTCAGCAATATGAAACCATTACCTCAACGGCAAGAATTTCAATGGTGTTGCGCCCTCTGATGGAAAAACATGCCATCATCACCGTCACACTGCCCGGCTCCAACTGTTTTTTTAATACCGCACTACTTTCAATTGACCTCCAGGATTCCACCATCACTATCGATGGCCTGCATCCATCCGAAGGCCATGCACTTTTTTTGAAGATAGGGAGACTCACTCTGCGCACCATGTACGAGGGTGTTGAAGTTAGTTTTACTGTCAACCTGAAAAAATCAGACTCAGAAAACAACATGGCTTTTTATCTCATTGATTTTCCACAAAGCATTCGTTATTTGCAACGTCGTAATGCGTTTCGTGTTCCTGTCAGTGCGGCGAAAGAAGTCACTGTGGAAATTAAAACCAATGATGGAAAATCATTTACCGGGGAATTAAGTGACATATCGGCCGGTGGAATGTGTGTACGCTTCGCAAAAAAAAGGGAGCTTGATTTATCAACTCATACAGAGGAAACACAGTGCTGTATTTATTTACCCGATCAACGAAAAATTCACTGTATTTTTAAAGTACGCCATTCTAATTATTTTGAAATAAACAATAGCTTACATATCGGCGGAAGCTTTGAACATCTCGATAAAATACAACGCCGCACTATTGAACGATTTGTCATTGAATTACAACGACTAGCGCGTAAAAGTCTGGCACGTTAGGGATGGAAATTAAATAACTTGTACATATGGCGCTCGGATTTAGTTTGCCTTGGTACGTCCTGACCGAACAAAAGTGCAGGAATAGTACTTACTTCTATTTCGAGCTTTTGTGAGGGAAGAACGTGCCAAGGCGAGCTAAAGTCGGGATGCAAGATGTATGAGTTATTTAATTTCCACCCCTTAGGTAGGTATCACGATAATGTCAATGTTTTCAAGTACGTCTGAAACTGCTCGTCCAATGGTATATCAGCTGTAGCATGTAATCGTCGCAAGTCCGTAATATAATCGATATCCCATAGCGGCATTAATGTTTCAACCTCGCCTGTTACCCGCGCCATTGTTTTCGCATAAACCTGTGATGTCCCCCAAGGCATATCAACAAATAGTTCTGGCTGTAATTTATTCATACCTAAAAGTACATAACCACCATCCTCTGCGGGAACGATAACGGTTTTATTTTGGCTGGCTGCGGAGCAGGCCGACTGTAAATAATCGGCGGTCAATGCCGGGCAATCCGTGCCAATCAATACAACTGGCGCATGATTACGCAAAGTTTCGTTTATGGCGTGTTGCATGCGTTGCCCCAGATCATTGCCGACTTGCTGTTTGAGTGGAATACCCAGCTCTGTGTGGCAATAACTAAAAAATTCATGATCCGTATCCGGCGCGCACCAAAGCTCCACTGGTGCAACAGCAAAATCCAACATCTGATGCAGACAATGCCGTGCGAGGTGTTCATGTACTATTTTTGCCGCCGTTTCACCAATATTTTTTGCTAGGCGTGTTTTTACTTTTCCTGCCTGGGGGGCTTTACAAAAAACCAGAATCTGCGCTTGGGGATACTGCATTAGCGGTATTGACGTGCAAGCGTACTCGGGTCAGCGCCCAACCAATAGGCCAATCGCAAACGCCACATCAGCCAGATGGTTTTAAAGACCCCGCCCAACTCCCAGCGCCGACTTGAAGTAATCACTCGTTGTGAAAGACAGACGGGTGACTGAATTTTTTTCAATCGCCGACATAACTCCACATCTTCCATCAATGGAATATCTGCAAAACCCTGCATACGCTGAAATAAATGACGTGT
>JAADHS010000225.1 GCA_013151745.1 Gammaproteobacteria bacterium
CTAATATTTTTTTGTTTTTAGCTTTAAATCTCTTATGAACGTGGATTTTAGGTGCTCTTTTTTCGATATTTTCAGTAGAAAGCGCGGGAGGAAGAGAACACCATATACCTATTTCTTCAAAATCTTGAAATTCAATTTCGAGCGGATCAATAACATAACTCATTTTAGTAAGATGATTACTACAATTAATTTCACCTGACTCAGTTACAGCTGCGTAATCAGCTTTTACGCCCCAGTGTATCTGATGTGTTTTACAATACCAGCGTTTTGCTCCATTTCGAAACTTACCAGCAGGTATTATCTGGCAAGGTAAAATTGCATCATCACCCGATTTTCCTTCAAACATACCAAAGGCTTCTTCTGAACTTACAGCAATATTACCAATGGTTCTTCCCGGCGCCCAACAAACAGCAGAAGCATGACAATAGTCATCGTGAGAAAATTCAATATTTTCTTCATCACCGACATAGCGTAGATATTCTTTTCTAGCCATGCCTGTTCCTTTATTTGACCATTCACATTCCCAAACTTCGACTTTTTGTGAATCTTTATTAATTTTTCTTGAATAGAACATTTTAATCTCTTGATGTAAACTTAATTTATATTTCTGCCTAACGCCGTGTTAAGCTGACGTTTACGGCATGGTTTGGTTTGCGTAAAATTGAGCACAGCGAATACGCAAACCAAACCATGCTGTAAACGGTCAGCTTGAATACTTTTTAGAACTTTTCATGTTCATGAATTTGATTTTACTTGTATTCTTGTTTTACGCCAATTTCAAATTGTATTCGATGCTCTTGTTCATGGCCTTTTTGTTTCTCGGTGTTTGCCCCTCCGCCAATACTTGCCAATGCGACAACAAAACCTGCTTTGTCTTTTTGGTTTCCTGAAGCTGATAACGCAACATCAAATTTAACACCTAGGTTTTTCTTGTGGTCCCCCATTGTAGCTCTTAGTTCGTAAACATGAAAAATATTATTATCTAGATCTTGTAATTTTGTATTAGCTTGTTTAACACCCTTTGCAATTTCTACTAAGGTATTACTAATAAAGTCACTTAAAGTTATATTGTTCATTTATTTTTCCTTGCCCACCGAGGGTAGGTCGAATATAAAGGGGGCGCTACCCAATGTCATTAAGTTAAGCCAAAATTCCTGTTTGTTGTAGGCTGGTGGTGAGCGTGCGAACCCCAGCATCAGCGGCTCCGTTGAGGTTCGCAAGCTCACCACCAACCTACAAATTTGTTAACTTAATGACATTGGAACGCTACCCTTTGTTTAACTGCGCCCCGGTTTACGGTTATCGATAAAAAGATCATTGTTGAATATTGCATAATTATTCATTGCCTTTTGCCGAGCCAGTTTTTTGGCTTTACGTTTATGAAAAAGGTTATCCGTCCCCATACAATGCTTATGCTGTCTTCAATTTTTTGATATACGGCAAAGCACCATAACGTCCAGCCAGATAGGATAACTCCAGATTTTCCCGGCCTTTTCGTGGACTGAAGTCGGACAGCGGAATTAATTCGCTGGCCTGCCCTTCATCTTTTTCGCAAAACCAGATCTGGTCACGACGAAACACTTCCTGGCTGAGGATGGAAGTCTCATGGGTAGTAAATACCAACTGTGCATTGTTGGGGTTGGTTTCCGGGTTATGAAACAACTCGATCAAAAAACGCACCAGCTTGGGATGCAAATTATCGTGCAACTCATCAATAAACAGCACATAACCATTTTTCAGGCTATCCAGCCAGGGTCCGGCAAAACTGAAAAGCTTTCGGGTACCGTCTGATTCTTCATCAAACTCGAACATCACCGTACGGCCATCCAGGGTTTGATGCACTGTTTTAATTTCAAGAAAATTCTTGTCTTTCAACTCTTCGGCCAACTGCTGCTTATACGCTTCAGGCATCTCATCCGGCAAGCTGCGTACATCAAATTTCTCTTTACTCACCTGCACGTCATGAATATCCAGATCTGCCGCTTTCAGAAAATCAAGCACCCGTTCACGACTTTCTGAGCCCTCACATAATGAAGCACTAAAACCTGGACCCCATGCCCCCAACTGCGCAGTGCGCAACGTGCGTTTAAACCAGTCATATACAGGCTGTAGCTGTTCGCTGTTCAACTGCACGGCGGTGGAAAGAAATAATGCATTTGGGCGCGTGGACTCCTGCCACAATTGCTTTTGGCCGGATAACGCTTGCCCCATTTTCCAGCTATACGTTTGTTGCGCCTCATCCCATGCCCGGCTGAACCAGCGCTGAGGCGGCCCTTTTGGAAAAGCCAGCAACCATTCCTCCATCACTCTGCTACGGGTAGCGGTAAAGCCATATTGAAAACGCACACCATCAGCAACAAACACGGCCTCAAATTCACTGGAAGCTTGCTCCGTTTCCCTGTCCAAACGAAAAGGGCTCATGGGAAGTTCATCACCATGTTGCATTTTAGTGGCTGACTCAATCACCACCAGGCGCATAATTTCCAGCGCTCTGACAAAGTTGGATTTACCCGCCGCATTGGGGCCATAAATAGCTGCCGAACGTAGCAGATCAGGGTTTCCCGCTCCTGAAAGCTGAAAAACATTAGTGTGCTCCAGCTCATCCCCCTTGCCCTTAACGAGACTGAAAGATTGCTTCGTTTTAATCGACCTGAAATTGGCCACTGTAAATTCAACTAACATTACATCAAAACTCCAACATCATTTTTGACAATTACAACCAATAAATAGCATAAAACACCAATACACATCTAATTTAATTTCGATTTATGACCATTTTTACCAAAATTGGCCATAATTTTTCTATCTCCCACAAAAAAGCCCTGCCGAAGCAGGGCTTTTTGCTCGCATTTTGTACGCAGGTCTACTGAATCCGGGCTAGTGTTTTTGCGGCTACTTTGGCAGGCAGGGGAATGTAACCATCTTTTATCACCACTTCCTGTCCCACTTTCGACAATACCAGCTTGATGAATTCGCGTTCCAGCGGAGCCAGTGGTTTGTTGGGGTGTTTGTTCACGTACACATACAGAAAACGTGATAGCGGGTATTTTTTGCTGACAGCATTTTCCGAGGTGGCGGCGACAAAAGGCTTGCCGGGTTTTTTCGCCAGCGGTACTGATTTCACTCCCGAGGTTTTGTAACCGATGCCGGAAT
>JAADHS010000119.1 GCA_013151745.1 Gammaproteobacteria bacterium
CCAGATAAAACACCTTTGTACTGTACGAATCGTTGATAGAGCACCAAAGGGACTTGCATTAAAATTAAAAATAATAAAAATTTTAGCTGACTCTGAATCTGCTCATGACTAAACGCATAAGCGGCGGGTAACAAAAAAAATGGAATAAATTTCAAATACGTTCGAAGACCAGCCACCAGCGGACCTTCAGGCATCGCATTAAGCACCACACCGATAAAAACAAGTAGAAGATAGGCCGTTAAAAATAAAACATATTTGGGATGGATCGCGGGCGCTTTGTCAACAGCAAACAAAGCCACCACCATCACCAGCACTATTAATGACAGAATTTCAGGAAACCAGGTCACATAGTGGCTCAATAATCCCATTTGACTTGATAAATAATCAAACAGAAAAATCGACAAAAATAGCAAATAAATAACGCGATTCACGCTCGTTTTATCTCATATCAAGCCAAAGTAAATCTCGGTATTTATCTTCAAGCTGCTGGGAAAGCGCGGCATAACTTCGATAGCGGCGCACATATTCATAACCGGCCTCTAATTTACCATCCAGCTCATCCGTATTTTCAACAATATGAATCACTTCACTCGCAAACGCCTCCGGACAATACTCCACCGCCCGTCCCGCCCCACTTTCACTGAGCACCTTAGCCTGGTCCGGATTTTTATTGGCAACCACCGGACGTCGTAGCGCCATATATTCAATAACCTTAGTCGGGGATGCCACATCCAAAATAGGACTCGGCCTAAACGGTGAGAAACAAACCGTTGCCATTTTAATATAAGCCCAGGCTTCTTCCATAGAAACAAATCCAGTAAAAATAACATGCTCTTGCAAACCCAGGCGCTGGGCTTCGTCACGTAAGCGTTGCATATCAGACTCGGGCGCATCACCTACTAAAAGTAAAATAGCCTCAGGAATCGTTTTGCGAACCAAATGCAACATTTGGATGAGAAATTCGATCCGCCGCACCCGAACCATTGTCCCCATATAAACAAGCACAGTCTTTGCCTGCCAATTGGTATTGCCCAACCGGGATATCTGAGTATTGTCAACCTGATCTAAATTGATCCCCATGGGTACCGGTGTCATCCTCTCTTGCGATATCCCTTTTGCCGCTAGCTGTTTGGCCATCTGTTCACTTTGTACAAAAATATGATCCGTATGCGGTAATACGTGACGATATAACAGCCAATGCAGTAAAGTGCCACGCATGCGATAAAACGCTCTTTTAAGCCTCGACAAATCAATTTCTTTATCGGCGGCACGAAACAAATCTGCTTCTGGAAAAGGAAACGACATCCAATAATAAAATGGGGTACCGCGTCCTTTCAGTGCAAGCCCCACAATATAGCCAGCAAGCACATTATCTCGCACTTGTACAAAGTCATAGATTTTTTTTCTGGCCCGGCTAAAAAGCTGTATATCATGCCATAACCCTAGACACCGATTCGCCAATTTCCCACCGATCCCTTTGCCTTTTAATGCGCCACCAAGAAACAATCGCTCCCGACTATTAAGTTGTAATAGTTTAAATGATGAGGCCTCAGCTGACTGCATATGCCAATCCACAGCATGACCTTTTTTGATTAATCCAGCTGAAAATAGCTCGGTAAGATCGACCCGATAAGTCGGATATTTTTCCCGTGTCGCATATAAAAATCGAAATGTCCTACTCTGATTATTTATGTCCATAACCACTCATTGTCAATTTCTTCAATATCCGATATTCCGCACCTTTCATTAAAGAATACGGCGGCATATCTTTAGTTGTTAACCGAAATTTCATACGAAACTTCCATAGAGAATCGTGCCCATGGATTTCCACTCGCCATTGGAAATACCGTATCATAAGTACAGGATGTGCCATCATCGAAAGTGATCGCAATGGCTTTTTCCGGCCATTTCACTTCACCATTTAAACACCGTACTATTATCACGGTATAACCTTCGTCTTTCAAATAGCACATTTGTAATCGAAATTGACCTGGCGTACAACAAAAGCGTTGCTCAATCGAATTCATGAATTCATCAATGATGTGATACATCAAAATAATGCAATTTTCTGACATATACCCATAGCGCTTGAGATTTAGGCTTGATTGCGGTTCTATTTTTTCCCTGACGTTGTCGCCTAAAGCGCCTACGGTTGGTGGCACTCCTCGCCATCATCCCGATATGACTCGTCGTTTCGCCTCGTCAGAACAAAAAGATACCTCGCACTCAATACCTAAATCTCAAACGCCACGGGTATAGCAAATACTATTTATCTAAACGTTGATTGAGATAGTGCCAGGTTGGCCAGGGCAACGCTTCCCGATCCAACAACGTTACCAAACGCTCGGTCTCGTCGGCTAACTCTTGACGCAAATATTTTTCAGTTTCGGGTAGCATGCGCGGCACCGTTTCACTCAAGTGCCGCCGATTAATTTGACGCATATTGACAATCCATCGATTGTCTTTTATCCGCTTGACTAAATTCGCCCCACCGACACGTCGCCCCAAACGACCAACCATACGCAACGATTTATCGATTCCTTGGTATTTCTCTGCATCACTCGGATTGGCCTGACGAAACAAAAAATCCGATTGATGATTCGGGTCAATTTCAAGAAAATGATATAATCGATTCGCTTCGCGCTGCGGATCTTGTTTTATGTCTTCTTGCAGCAAAACTAATAGTTGCTCGCGAGGAAAATAATCCAACCAATGCCGCAGATGCGTCGCATAACGCGATTGCTCAATATACATCAGATTATTTGCCAAGCCCGCTTCAAAAGTTAAGTCTACGCCAGAAAATTGCTTAATCCGTATTTCATGCAAGTGGTTGGAAAAAGCTCTTTCTACCGGGTCTCGTAAGGTGACCACAATGCGAAGCTTTGCATCAAAACTCGCCGCTCTGACAGGCGCACTTAAATCACAAAAATAGGAAGGGGAAATTTCACCCATCACTTTAGTTACTGGCAATGCACGAAAATGATTAAAATACCACTGGTATCCTCGATCATAATAGTAGGAAAAAAAATTCAACTCTTTCGGCCAACTAAGCCCAGCTTCTGGATGATCCTGCAACACTTTATACACCCATGTTGAAGCACATTTTT
>JAADHS010000135.1 GCA_013151745.1 Gammaproteobacteria bacterium
CAATAGAATCAAAAGCCATGCTTGCATCTGGTTTATAGTGCATCGCTAAAAAAATACCGGTGAGAATCTGCAAAACCAATACGAATCCTGCTAAAAAACCAAAATTCCACCAGTAGCTTAAATTTCTTGGGGTTGGGTATTCTACTAAATCGTGTTTAACAAAGGCAGAGAGAGGAAACCGCTGGTCAATCCATTTTATGATTTTACTCATTAAGCTTTCCCCAACAGAAGTTTGTCGGTTGAGAGAAATTGATAGGGTAGCAGATAGAGATTTTTCGGCGCTGGCCCACGTAATACTCGACCACTATTATCGTAAACACTGCCGTGACACGGGCAAAACCAGCCTTCAGGTTTTTTGTTTGGCACGCAACCAAGATGCGTACATAAACCGATAACCACTAACCATTCAGGATTTAAAACACGCTCCTCATCCGTTTGTGGATCAATTTTGCTACCCGTTGATGCCTGCATGGTCGTTGTTTGGTCTGGCGTACGGTGGAATATAAAAACAGGCTTACTTTGCCACTCTACCGTTTTTACTTCGCCTACTGGGATTTGACTAATATCCACTTCCGTCGTCGATTTGCGCAACACATCTCTCGCCGGATTCATGCTGCTGATAAAAGGCCAAGCAGCGGCAGCAACACCTGCGACCGCAACAGCGCAGGTTGCCTTTTCAAGAAATTGGCGTCGATCAGGCTCCTCGGGAATGTCCGTTTTGTCGTCAGATTCAGATATTGTCATTGTCTACGCTCACAAGCTCGAAAAATAAGCAGCAAGGTTTGCAATATCATCGTCACTCAAACCTTGGGCGATGGAGTTCATCATCGGGTTTTTACGACTCCCATTGCGAAAATCTTTTGTCGCCTTAATCAAATACGCTTTTTTTTGGCTGGCTAGGTTCGGAATATCAGGCGTCAGACTAATGCCATCCGCCCCATGGCAAGCACTACAAAGCATGGATTTTTCTTTTCCTGCATCCACATCTGCAGCTAAACTAACCGTTGCTGTGATAGAGAGAAATGCAAAAATTGATATGCAACAGAACTTTTTCAGCGTCGACATTCATGAACCCCTTTATTCTAAATTCATAATGTATTTTAGGCGCTTGAGCTGAAAATAGATAGTGAGTAAGAGAATGAATGAGTGCTATAGTTGAGTTGACACCCGCCGCCAGCGAATGTGCCTAACATGCTTTCCGCTGCATCATTCCATGCATGAATGGGGTCACATGAATGGGGTCAGGCCTTTCTATTTACACATGAATGGGGTCAGGCCTTTCTATTCACATTCTCAAATGCCTTAACCGCTCAACTCACCGTAGCATAGCTTACACCAAAATGGTCACCAACTTCCGTTAACGTATAATGTCCACTCAAATAAGAATTCGCCATCGCTATTTTCTTATCAGCATATTTTTTCTGGAAAAATTTCAGCGGTTTTGGCGGTGCTTGTTTATGAAGTTTTGGAATATCGAGCAATGATTGCTCTGGCTGTATTTTACGCTGCATATCCTCCACAAACTGATCTGAGCCAAGGTAAATTTGATTCTTTAAAGACTCCCATGGGGAAGGCTGTCCTTTTCCTTCTCGCACAAACTGTCGATATCCTTCTTGCGCCCGCTTTTTTTGTTTACCAAACCTAGATAATATCCAGTCTGTCATTAAGCAAGCGTGCGGCTCTTTGAATCCGGCTGTTGCTCGGTAACTGCTCCAACGCCAATCTTTAGTCGAACGAACCCTGCGTGCTCTTACTGGATTTAATACGATATAACGTGAAAGCTCCAATAAATAAGTCTCGCTCTCAACTAATATCCCTTTGAATCGCCCTTGAAAAATATGGCCTACCCGTTTATGCCTCTTGTTGAAACACTGTGTATATGTACCATTGATATATTTCATTCCTTTGGACAATGTCGGTTGTTGAGTTTCTATCAACAAATGGTAATGATTATCCATCAAGCAGTAGGCATGGCAATACCAATGATAACGCTCACATACTCTACTCAATATATTCAGGTTCAGGTCCAAAGAGATCTGTTGGCCAATCTATGGCTGATCGAATACTAAAAACGTTACGAGCCGCAATAGGACCTTCTGAATTTGAAAGATTTTGGTAAGATTGATAAGAAAACTTACCACCACTGCCACCAAAGCCACCAAAGCCGAAACCTCCACCAAAACTATTTCCGCCACTTTGACCTATCCAAATAGCGGCCACTTCGTCACCCGCTTCCCATGTTACAGTACCGCCAGGTGGGGTTATTCCAAAGCCAAAGCCGCCAAAGGTGCCAAAGCCACCACCAAAACCAAAACCAAAACCAAAGCCACCTCTGCCTTCGGTGCAAGGATCGACTGTCGAACCACCGCCCCCAAAAAAGCCACCACCACCCCAAAGGTTTCCAAAAATACCGACACAAGGAAGTGAAACTTTACCGGTACTACTAACGAAACTACCAGAAGCTTTGCGGACTTCAAAAACCTGGTTATCAAGACTGCTGGGATAAATAAAACCACTAGACTGGGAACCAGCATGAATCTCTTGACGAATGGCCGTTAAATGCCCAATGTTGTTATCATCAGCATCCCGACTCCCGCTAAAACTAAATTGACTAAGAAAACCAGCATTCGGGAAATCCTGGCTTGTAACTTCCTGCTCAATTTGCAATGCAACACTTTCGGTATTGGCCCAACCTGTATTAATTATTGTCGTTGTCAAAAGGTCAGGTTCGTCAATTGTCAGTTTTACTGATATGCCATTGAGGTCTTGCTGTATGGAGTCGGAGTTAGTGAAACTCTCGGATGCAAAATTATTATCACTGGCAATAATTTGTTGAATGTATTCATTTCCCAAAGAATCAGTAATAGTTCTTTGGTATACACCACTCAATAGATCGCTTTCTCCACAGGAATATGTATCTGGGCAAACCGCCGATATAACACCGTTGTTTATTTGCCAGTTATCAAAAGAAGTTGGGGGGGCACTGTTAACAGAATAAGTTGCAAAGCAACAATTCATGAAGACGCTGACTATCAAAAACGTGCGTTTATCCCTCATAATTAAACCCCAGCTTATTTTTATACTATTTTTCATACACTTATTTATTACACCGATAAAAAAATGGTTAGGAACAGATGTTATGACGTTATACCTTTTTGCCCCTTAAATCAATTATAAAACAGCATAACAACATTGCATAAACATTTGATGATATAGTCATACCACCCGGAGCGGGGAGCTTGAGGAAAGCCCCTAAAAGGGGCTATTTTAGTTAGTCGAAATCAAGTTCATCTTGTCGCTTATCATGTTCTTCTTGATTTCTCACGTATTCACGAACCGTTTTCTCATCAAGACCCACTGTACTTACACAGTACCCTCTCGATCAAAAAATCTTACCCGTACACCAAGTGATTCTCGATGTATCTGAATCGCTGACTTTCCTTTCAAATATCCAACCACCATCGCTACACTAAATTTTGGAGGTATCATCAGCACCAAATGAATATGATCTGGCATCGCATGCCTCTCCAATAGTTGTCGTGCCGGTTCGAATTTGCTTGATTCAAGCTGCAATAAAGGTGTCTGCGCCGTTGGAATCATGCACATTCCCGGGTCGATGATGAAAATCAAAGACCTGTTTGAGCAATCGTGCAAAACAAGAGGTAATAAATACCCATCCCCTTAGACCAGTAGATTTACCACGCTTGGTATACTATCTGTTTCAAATAGCAAAAAACAAGAATCAAATTAAACCGTCAAATATTTCTGAATCAACGCTTCATCAAGCTCTTCCATTTTTCCAAGCGCGACATTGCGTCCTCTATCCATTAACATAAACTTTTTTCCAACACGGCGAGCGAATGGGAGTTTTTGCTCAACGATAAGAACCGTAATGCCCTCTTCCTGATTAAGTTTCAGAAGAATACTGCCAATATCATGAACGATATTAGGCTGGATACCTTCGGTGGGTTCATCGAGTATGAGAACTTTTGGATCAAGCACCAATGCACGACCAATCGCAAGTTGTTGCTGCTGTCCACCGGATAAATCTCCGCCGCGTCGGTGCATCATTTCTTTAAGCACGGGAAATAATTCGAAGATTCTTGACGGTATGGTTTTTACTTTGTCTCGACGGGATGACAAACCAATTTTAAGATTTTCTTCCACGGTTAACTGCGGAAATATTTCACGGCCTTGGGGTACATAACCAATGCCTGATTTGGCGCGTTTTTCGGCGGAATATTTTAACAACTCTGTTTGTTCATAGCGTATGCTGCCAGATTTACACGGTATTAAACCCATTATGCTTTTTAACAAAGTGGTTTTACCCACTCCGTTACGCCCCATTAAACAAACACAATCACCTTGTTCTATTTTTAAATCCACATCCCATAAGGTATGACTTTCCCCATAAAATTGATTGAGTCCTTTGATCTCCAACATGCTTATTCTCCCAAATAGACTTCAATAACTTTTGGATTATTTTGCACTTCGTCCATACTGCCTTCAGCCAACACA
>JAADHS010000153.1 GCA_013151745.1 Gammaproteobacteria bacterium
TTCACGATGGAAAATAGGCTCAGCCAATTAGATGATGCCCTAATGGATCGGGAAATATAGAGAAATTCGACAAAACAGGTCGTAAATTACGTAACAAAATCAATCAACTCATTTGCGAAGAACTATAGCAAGATATTCGCCAGTAATCGCCGGCAAATTGCTGGGCATCGGCTAGCCCATCGCCTGAATGATGCGTTTTAATCAGATTCTATTTTACATAAAGTCTCTTCTGAGTCTTTTTTGCTCAGGTGCAAAAAACCGCCACCGAAAGATGGTACTTTTCGGCGGTGGTTGATTGTTTCGTCAATCAATTTCGATCACTGTTTCGCTAGTGGATGACGACCAAGGAGCTTCCTTGGATACTTTTTAGTCTGAAAATTCCCACATATTGGTTTAATTATGTACATATGTTGCAGAGTTAAATTGTGCAACATCGACAATATTTAAACTTGATAGAGGTTTGAAAATGCGCTATTTTGTTCACTCTGAGTGTGCAAAAAAGTAAATTAAACCAAATTAGAACGAGCCTTACCCGAAGGCTTGTTTGTCGATGCATCATCGCTAGAACGACATGGTTACTATCGTTCTCAAGGTAGCCAGTATGTTTCTGCGGATTGGCTGCCGCCGCCTTCAAGTTCGCGGTCTTTTATTTTCGGTTGATCGAAGTCTTTAGTGGATAAAAGCGCAGCGCATCCACCAGAACGTGGCGATAAGCCAGCGTGAACACCTTATTTAAAGGGTAAGTGCTGAGTTGCTGCTGGATTTCAATGTGCTGCTCCAACCAATTGTGCACTATGGGCGAAAAATCTGGTTGGATTGCCAAAAGCGTCACTGTAGGTAATTGCTGATAATCTCACGTTGATAATGAGAAGGCGGCAGATTATCTGCGTACTGAAATTGGTCGAAATGATAGTGAAATAGAGTGGGTGGTTGTGTGTCCGGACAATTTGATAAATGAAAGCAAGGTGACAGAGTACGAATTATACCCATTACCAATTTGTAGCACAATATTTGATGCAGGTATAACGAGTAGAATTAACGTAGGACATTTCATGGAAAAACTGATAACAGACCCTGAAGTATGGACTAGGAATGGGCACGTGATAACTTCCCTGTTTGGCGCTCACATTTAGGTTTGTATTTGTTCGTTCTGATTGAGAAAAAACGCAGCTCTAGCCGAGCTAAAGTGAGTATTTTTTGAGTGAAGAACGGGGATCAAAAGTAGGCGCTTTAGACGAAGACAGGCCGAAGATGGGATGCAAAACCGGGAAGTTATTGCGTGCCCATTCCTTAAGGTGCCTCAATGATTTCGATCTTGAAACAGCGTCATATGAAGTGATTCAATTTGACGGTCGCTATTGGGAAGAAGCAGTAGCAATGCTAAATTATAAAATAGGGTTTCCGTAGTCGGCTTTTCATTCTCGGAGAGCCTCCTAGGGACGCGTAATTTAAGGAGATATCATTATGAAATTCTGGCACGTAATTATTCTGGTGCTGAGTACGTCGGTCTGCCTGGCTGTCGAAGTTCAGCAAGGTGAAATCTATCTGGGCGGTACTTATGTTGAATCCAGTCAGACAGGGGTTGGCCTGATCATTCCCCAGGGCTGGCAAGGCGCATGGCCTGCAGGCTCCGAGGTTTTTGTGCTGGAATCGGTGGGCCTGAAGGCCAATATTTTTATAAGCTTTGAACAGGGCAACGAAGCCGGGCTCAGGGCCATGATGTCGAATCCAATTCCGCTGGATGCGAGTACGCAACTGGTACCCGCCTCGGCCCCGAAAAGAACGGGTAATATTTATACCGCGAACTACACCATCGCAGGTGCGCCGCAGCTGACAGGTTTTATTGCCGCGCAGATATTGCCGTCATCGCTCGGGGTGGCACTTATTGCCTTGTCGGCCGATGCTGCCACAGCGCGACAGGTGACGCAGGTAACTCGGCAACTGGCTAACAGTTTGACGGTGAAACAACCGGTCGCACGATCCGAAGGCAAGAATCAATTTTATAAAAGTGGAGATGCGTCCTTTATCAGTGATGATAAGTGTTCGTATTTTTCCAGTGACGCTGGCTCTTTCAGCACCTGCGATTAAAGTCGATGAACCACTGTTGCCCCGTTAATAATCTACCCATAGCATTTAGGATTACGGTGGGCAAGTAAGAACAATAAATCATTTCAATATACCCGTAGCGTTTGAGATTTAGGTATTGAGTGCAAGGTATATTTTTGTCCTGACAAGGCGAAACGACGAGTAATAGCGGGATTATTGCAAGGAGTGCCACCAACCGTAGGCGCTTTAGGCGACACCGTCAGGGAAAAAATAGAGCCGCAATAAAGCCTAAATCTCAAACGCTACGGGTATAGATGAGATCACGGTTTAACGATAAATCTTGTGCGGTTTATTCTTTAATAACTAAATAGTTTGTAAGGAATGCTAGTTAACTAGCATTCCTTTATAGCCAGTAATGTCAAGCCGTTGTTATCACGCTTTTTTCCCAATTATCGAGTAGTGTTTGACAGGCTTTGATAAACTGCCTTCGCATCATGGGGCCGATCATAAATCCAAGCAATTTATTTTTAAATTCATAATCGAAGTTCATTGTTATGAGCGTTTTGTTATCCCCCTTGGGTTTCACTTCCCAATGGCCCGTTAGCAATTTGAACGGGTAGGGGTAACCTTTTTTCTGGGTTTCAATCTCGAAGTCATAGTAATGTTCCGGTTGCCAGGCCGTATAAATTTCTCGCCAGTTACCATCCTTATTCGAACATTCACGAATCATCCCTTTTCCTTGCCCCGACAAAATTTTTGAGTTGTCTATGTTGGGTGCATACTTAGCGTAGCCAGCGACGTCTGAGATGATTGCCCAGGTAGCAGTTTTTGAGGCATTAACAACTCGGCTGATACTGATATTTTTTATCATAATGTTAGCCCTTTGATTGCTCTATCGGTATATGTCTTATTAAACGGCAGGGCGATATACGTCGGGTTGGTTTTCGGTCGTTGGTTTTTTGAAGACATGAATGAACAAATAAATCAACAGACCAATAGCGCCCGTGATTAGCATTAATATCACATAGAAA
>JAADHS010000115.1:0-3120 GCA_013151745.1 Gammaproteobacteria bacterium
TCCTGGTTCAACTTGATGTTGCGTCTCTGGTTACGTGAAGGGCAAAAATCAGTCGTGCGAACACGAGAGGCGATACAGTCCTGACAGGTTGCGCAGTGAGGACGATAAAGGGTATTACCGCTACGACGAAAACCATATTGAATTAATTCTTCATAGAGGGCGGTACTGATCCTGATATCTGGATCTAGTACAAGCGAGGTGCTTTCACGCGGTGTAAAATAACTACATGGCTGGGGTTGAGTTACAAAAAAACGAAGTGCTTCTTTCGAGTTTGCAGTACCACTCATCCGCTATTTTTTGCTGCCATGCTTATGTGAAGCTTCATGGCTGTGATGATCATGTGTGTGTGTTGTGGATTCATCGTGGCTATGTTGAATAAACTCACTTTCGTGGGAATGGTCATGATGCGCCCCCTTTGGATCATGAAAATGTTGGTCTGCCACTTCTTCATGCAAGTGTTCATGTTCGTGATCATGAAAGTGAATATGAACATGCTCGTGACCCTCTGCGCCGTGAGAGTGGCGATGGGCATGTAAAAAAGACGCAATGATTTGTCGATGTTCTTCATCCATTTGGCCGGTACGCAGTTTCTCAGTCAGTAACTCGTGGGTCATCAGCGCCAGCGGTAACTCTAGGTTATAATGCTCTAACAGTTTACGGTCATGCAGAATATCCTTAGCAGAGCCATCTTCCTTAAAACTGCCTTCTGAGAGCACCAAACAACGTGAGCAAACTTCCAAAGCAATATCTAAATCGTGCGTACAAAGTAAAATAGTTTTATCGGATTGTTGTAACCATTCAATCAGACGACGACGATTTAAAGGGTCCATATTGGTTGAAGGTTCATCAAAGACCAAAATATCAGGTTGGTACGATAAGACACTGGCTAAAGCCAGGCGTTTACGCTCACCAAATGACAAATGAAATGATGAACGTTCTTCAAAACCTTCCAGGCCAACCGTTGTCAGCGCCTCTTTGACACGGAGTTCAATTTCATCTTTGGGTAAGCCCAGGTTTAAGGGGCCAAATGCGACATCATCAAACGCAGTAGGGCAAAAAAGCTGATCGTCTGGATCCTGAAACACAATACCCACTTTACGGCGGATACGTATGAGATTTTCTTTGATCACGGGCATACCCGCAATATGAATCGCACCAGATGTTGGCAGGCTGACGCCATTGAGCAAACTCATGAATGTAGACTTGCCCGCGCCATTAGGGCCAATCAGCGCAACTTTTTCTCCCGGTTTGATACTGCAAGAAATTCCTTGCAGCACCTCATGTCCATCCGGGTAAGAAAAAAAGGCATTATCAACAGCGATTGCAGTATTTTTCATTTAGTTTTACTCACTAGAACCAGTTTTGCTCTGCGGTGGAAAAAGGCCCACCTAGATCCAGACCTATAAGCAAAGCAGTGATGATGAGGGTCACGCCCATTTTTTGTAAATCAGCCGTATTGCTCTGAAAAACAACCAAGGAATGCAGCTCACCTTGATAGCCCTTCGACAGCATGGCTTTGTAGATCCGTTCCGTACGTTCGAAACTACGCACCAATAACGTACCCACAAAGTTGCCCAGAATGGTCAGGGTGGCCCTGTCTGCTTTCTTAATAAAGCCTCGTGCTTTCATCGCCGTATCCATACGCTTCATTTCATCCATAAAAACAAAAAGATATCGATAAGTGAAGAGTAACATTTGAACAAACACGGTGGGACACTTAAGATGTCGCAGCGCAATCATGGAGACATCGAAGCGGGCAGTGCCAAAGATGGCATAGGAGGTGATCACAATGCTAATGGCTTTAATAATGATAATGATCGCCAAGCGAAAACCTTCCCAGGCAAAACCCAGCCCAAATATCCGGAATGCAGCATCACCAGGATGGCTTAGTGGTAAAATAAGCAAAAAAGGAAGCAGGAATAAAACAACCCATTTAAGACCCTGACTGACAAAATACAGAGGAAGTTGAGCCAGCTTTAATAATGTCAGCGCCAAAAACAATGCGACGACAGCCAAGGGCAGCGTCTTGAGCAATGCGACAATAATAATAAACAGAAAAAGCGAAAAAATCTTGTAACGTGGATCCCAGGTTTGCAGCTGAGATTCAATATGAGCATAACGATCAATATCAAGAGCCATAGCTTACCTGTTAATCTCGTGTTTTCAGGATCGAGTCTCGCCATCAGGCGTTGGCTTATCTTTCTTCGGGGGCATGGCTTGATAGCCAGCCAGAATCTCTGGCTTAATGCGCAATAAAAAAGCAACACAAGTTGCCGCAACCGCGCCTTCAATCAGCATTAATGGAATATGGACAGCAAAAGCCACGCCGGCCATAGCCCAAAAAGCTTCCCCCGTGGTAAAAAGTGCCAGTGCGAGTACAAACCCTGATGTGATAATACCCGTCGCACCGGCAAGACCAGCAAAGGCAATGCTATTTTTATTCTGATCTAAAGTGAAAAGTGTAATGCGATGGCGCAGTTGCCAAACGCCATAGGCACACAACGCGCCCCCACCAAGCATCAAAGCATTCACTCCGATGACACTGACACCACCATGACCGAATAAAATAGCCTGGAGTACGATCCCCAGCAGTATCGCCGGGAAGGCACGCACGCCTAAGATAATCCCAACCAGCCCATTCAATATTAAATGAAGGCTGGTGACACCAATTGGAATATGAATAAATGAGGCAACGAAAAAGGCCGACGTAATAACCGAGATTTTGGGGATGTCTTCCAGGTCAACTTTGCGTAAGGTATAAGCCGCAGCGGCAACGGTGCCAGCAAAACCCACAGCGAGAACCGGACCAGATAATATACCGTCAGCAACATGCATAGGTTGGATACCATTATTTATTAAATAGCGTAATTGAATAAAATAGTAGCACGAAATTGAAAAAAATAACAGGATACAAACTCAGAACCATCCCAAAAATGATAGCCGCGCGCCCACTGAGCTGGATAATTACGTTACTTTATCACGACTCAGAGAACAGTAAAAAGCACACTGTCCCAACTGGATTACTCCTGAAATCCGTCAGATATACCCGTAGCGTTTGAGATTTAGGTTCTGAGTGTGTGACCTATTCATTTCCTGACAAGGCGAAATGACGAGGTGTAG
>JAADHS010000115.1:3176-24372 GCA_013151745.1 Gammaproteobacteria bacterium
TTAATCGCTACGGGTATATCAAGGCGATTGTGTGAGTTACAGGGGCTAATCATCATTTTTTAAAACTCTGAAATAACCGGTTTCAGAAGTGCGACCGAGTACTACGTGACTTTATTACTTTTTTTCCGAGCATCCATGTAAGCGAAAAGACCAAGTAAACCAAAAATATAGCCCACACCACCAATGAGATCAGAGACGGATGTTTTGTTTTTTAATTCGGAAATTTCACGTTGTAGTGGCTTAACCGCCTGACTTACTGCGCGAGTGATGATTGGTTTCAATTGATCCATATCCATATTAAGCGGCGCTGAAGCGATTATTACCGGCGCAGTTTCCGTGACGACATCCGCCGTCGTTTGTTCGCTTGATGTTGTAACGTTAGCGGCAACGATATTGCTGCTTTGTTCGTCAGAGAACTCGGAGACCGGCAGAGTATATTCAGTTTGGTGTCCCATGCCCGCATCCACTACAATTTTTAATTCAGTTTTTTGAGGAATAGCAAACTGGTGTCCTCCTTTATCATCTGTAATACTGCTATAAAGCAACTGACTCTGAGGATCATAGACTTTGATTTTGCTATTTTTTGCTCGTTTACCATCAGCAAAATACACTTCAATATAAACCTCCTCTCCTTCAACATACGCAAACATATTGAGCTTATGAGCCTGAGCATTATTTACAGTGAAAAACAATAACAGGGAAAGAGTAAAAAAATAGCGTATCACCAAGGTGAAAAATTGACGATGGATTGATTGCATGGCATCCTCGTTGCTGAGTTCAAATTTATTTAGCGCATTCTCCGTCACTGATACCCGTAAGTCAACAGACCCCGCAAACGCGATCCGGAACGAAACAGGAGGTCATGAAAGTCAATGGCTAAGATTTTCCTTCAATGAGCTTGTGATACTTTTTATACAGCATCTCGTGATCTTCTACATGCTTGGGATCTTTAGGAATGCACTCGACCGGACACACTTCAATACACTGGGGCTCATCGTAGTGACCCACACATTCAGTGCATTTACCGGGATCAATTTCATATATTTCATCACCCTGCGTTATGGCCTCATTGGGACATTCAGGTTCACATACATCACAGTTAATACATTCATCAGTGATATACAGTGCCATACTATTTTGTTCCTTTTTTATTATGATGTTGCCTGCGCAATGCAAGCGCATGATTCACAGAATCATGAACAAATTTACTTACATCACCGCCATAAGCGGCTATTTCTCGCACCAGGCTAGAAGAAATATAAGCATATTGTTCGGCAGGCATTAAGAATAAAGTTTCCAGATCAGGAGCAAGATGACGGTTCATACCCGCTAACTGAAATTCAAACTCAAAATCAGAAATGGCCCGGAGACCGCGTAAGATAACACTGGCTTGCTTTTCTTGAGCAAAATCAACCAATAGTTTATTGAAACTACAAATTTCGATATTTTCTTTTTTACCCACAGCAGCAGAAGCAAAAGCCATGCGCTCTGCCGTGGTAAATTTTGGATCTTTACTTGGGTTTTCTGCGATGGCGACAATAACATGATTAAATAATCGAGAGGCTCGACTGATCAGATCAGTATGGCCATTAGTGATAGGGTCAAAAGTACCCGGGTAAATTACAGTATTTGAGTTCATCTTGCTGATAGTTAATCATGTGTAAATTAAGAACTCATACTATAGCTTATTTAGAAAATGAATTCATTAATACTCGATTTATCAGTGCAGTATAACATTGTGTGCTCTAGGCATGTGTATGGCTTCTTTTGGCAAATAAAGCACTTTGCATTAAAAACTCAACTGCCAGCAACCCAGCATGTAAGAACCAAAAACGTCATCGTCTGGCGATAATGATGGCGAGTTGAAAAACAAAAAATTAGAATCCTTCAGAGGCTTTGATCGAGTCGTTTTATGCCTCTCATCCATTGATCTCGTACCTGTTTTCTTACTGTTGTTTCATTTCCGAACGATAGGGGCTCATCCATGACGTCCCTCCTCTCCGACATCACACCGCCAACAAATCAAAAAAAACGAACACAGAATTAGAAAATATCAATTGGATCAATTGCGGCATCCGCTATATCCTTACTTTGCACGCATATTTTAACTCGTTCTTACACTTCAAGCAGGAATACAAACAATTGAAAAAGGAGAAAAAAACATGAGGTATAAAGCATTATTGCCGGGCTTCGCATTGACAATCATAACCATCACATCAGGCTCTTGGGCAGCCCAACAATCAAATGAACCAATCCAGGTCATCGCCCCGGTAACGAACATCAATCCAGCGATGGTGGAACTCGGAAAGAAACTTTTTTTTGATCCCCGCCTCTCAAAGTCTGGTTTTATTTCTTGTAATTCTTGTCATAACTTAAGCCTCGGTGGCACAGATAACATTAAGACTTCAATTGGCCATAATTGGAACCAGGGGCCCATCAATGCCCCAACAGTACTCAATGCCAGCCTAATTTTGGCTCAATTTTGGGATGGCCGAGCCAAGAATCTGAAGGCACAAGCAGGGGGGCCCATTGCCAATCCGGGTGAGATGGCGTCCACACATGAGCTTGCCATTGAGGTGCTTCAATCTATTCCCGGCTATGTCACCGAATACCAGCAGATATTCGGTAACGACAAAATCAATATCGACGATGTCACCAGCGCGATTGCCGAGTTTGAAAAAACGCTGGTCACACCAAACTCCCGTTTCGACAAATGGCTCATGGGAGACAATGAGGCAATCAACGACACCGAACTGGCCGGGTATAAGCTGTTCAAGGAAACAGGCTGTACCGGTTGCCACAATGGCCCGGCAGTAGGAGGAACATCCTATCAAAAAATGGGGCTTGTTGCGCCTTATCAAACCGACAATAAGGCGCAAGGGCGTTTTGATGTGACGGGCAACGAGTCTGACCGATTGGTATTTAAAGTCCCATCACTACGTAATATCGAGCTGACCTATCCCTACTTTCATGATGGCGGTGCAGCCACATTGCGGGAAGCAGTAGACACCATGGGACGTATACAACTTGGGAAACAGTTCACCGATGCCGAAAATATCAAAATTGTCGCTTTTTTAAAGACACTGACCGGTGACCAACCCGCTTTCAATTTACCGATCTTGCCGCCCTCTAGCGACAAAACCCCTCAGCCAATGCCTTTTTAGTCAATGTAGCTTATAAAACCAGCCCCTCGGAAAACAACCCGAGGGCTTTTTCAAAAGTACGGTAATTTATTGAGCAAAGCCTCAGCCGGGATTGCCATAAAGCGATTATAAAATCGTACAGAAAAAGTATGAGCCGAAGCAAACCAAGTTGAGTATCTTTATTAAGGTCTAGCAAAAAATGAGCGTCTTAAAACAACGATTAAACCTAAAAAATCAGTTAATCCTCGGCACATAGCACAAGCTCTTGATTCATCTAACTATACCCGTGGCGTTTGAGATTTAGATGTTGAGAGTGTGTTCTATTCATTTTCTGGCAAGGCGAAATGACGAGTAATAGCGGGCTATTGCGAGAAGTTTCAACGTAACCGGGGAATGAAGAGGATACCGCAATCACACCTAAATTTTAATCACCCCGGGTATATATATCTATCTATAATTTCTCGCAGGAGCAGTTTGATAACTTCGATTTAATATGTTTAACCAGCCCCTCTGAAGCTTCCTCTACCAGGTCTAAAACAGACTCAAAACCACGTTTTCCGCCATAGTACGGGTCAGGTACGGCAGTTCCAGATAAATGTGGCGCATAATCCATAAACAGACTCAGCTTACTGCGAAATTCTGTTGGAACAATGGCATTCAAATTATTCAAGTTATCTTGATCCATTACCACAATATAATCAAAATTTACAAAATCATCCTCTACGACCTGGCGAGCACGTTGTCGACTGATATCAACCCCTCTACGCAAAGCAGCTTGCTCAGAACGATCGTCTGGCGAACTACCGATATGATAAGCATGCGTTCCAGCAGAATCCACAAACACTCTGTCATCTAAACTATACTCAGATAAAAGCGATGAAAATACCCCCTCAGCGGTAGGCGAACGACAAATGTTGCCCATACAAACAAATAATACTCTAACCATCTTGATATTTCAGACTCGCTTCTATAAGATCGATATTCATAAATTAACACTCTAGCATATCACTGATGAGCATACCTGCAAGCAACATTGACATAGATCAATTGAGAAACCTCATTGGCACTCGTGTTGAAATTGAGGGTACGGTTTGCGAAATTATCGAGATTTTGGAAGATGGCCCTAGCCTTATTTTACAAGACTGTGAAAAACACCCCATTATTCAAGCAGACCAATATGGTGAAGCACACCGCAGAGTACCGACTACGCGCACAGTACCCATATTATGCCCCGACCAGCATGACTGGAGCCCAACATTTTTAGGTTTAAATTTACTGGGCGATATTCCGACTTCTCAGAATAAATCAAAGATAAACTGAGTCATGACACACTTTCTAAATATCTCCGAACTCTGGCCAAGTCCGCTTCGGTATCAATACCAGGTGGAATTTCAGCCTCACTAAGCGCCACATGAATCCGGCCTCCATGCCATAACACCCGTAACTGCTCTAGCGCTTCGGCCTGCTCCACAGCACAAGATGCCCATTGAGTATATTTTCTTAAAAATCCCGCCCTATATGCGTATAAACCTATATGCCTAAAATGTTGTTGTTTTTTCAATGGGAGTTGACCCGGTTCATTAGTAAACTCGGCTCTGTCCCAGGGAATGGGCGCACGACTGAAATATAGAGCATAACCTGCGTGGTCGCACACCACTTTGACTACATTGGGATTGAACAGGCTTTCTACGCAAGTAATAGGCTCGCATAATGTGGCAACTGATGCCGCCTTGTCTCGCGCAAGATTGAGAGCGACTTGGCGTAGCGGTGCCATAGGCATTAAGGGTTCATCCCCCTGTAAGTTCACCACGATTTGAGAATCATCAAAAGCACATTGATTCACAACTTCAGCAAGCCGATCTGTGCCTGAAACGTGATCCGTTGAAGTCATAATGACATTAGCCCCAAAAGAGTGCGCAACATCGATGATATCTTGATGATCTGTCGCGATGTAAACAGCCTCTGCACCGCAAGCCAAGCCTCTTTCATAAACATGCTGAATCAGCGGTTTTCCGGCAATATTTAATAAGGGCTTTCCAGGTAATCTTTGAGATCCAAGACGAGCGGGGATAACAACAACATAACCCATTTTGACTTAAATAACTTCGTCAGCATCAAGCTGGCGAGCCTCTTCTTCCAGCATCACTGGAATATCTTCTTTTATGGCAAAGGCAAGTCTATCTCCTTTGCAAATCAATTCACACTTTTCTTTTTTAAAAACCAAGGATCCTTTACAGACTGGACACACCAAGACATCAAGTAATTTTCTGTCTATCATATTTTTATTTTACCCTCCATTGTTTTGATTTTATTGCGCATAAGATGCGAAAAACCAACATCCATATTCGCTTCAACAGCAACATACCAAGAATTAGTATGGCAGTATCCCGTACATTTCACCGCATCCTTTTCAGTCATCATCACGATTTGATTATCATCAAAAATAAAATCTTTTTGTGTATACGCATAGTGGTCTGGAAAAGCATGCTCTATTACGTCCATCCCCAACAGACGCAAATAGGAAAAAAAACGATCCGGGTTACCAATGCCCGCAATAGCATGTACCTCTTTCCCTTTAAAATCCAGTAGAGAACGTTTTTGCTGGCGATCTCTAATATTAATCACTTCTTTTCCTTCCAGCACCATGACAAATTCATTTTCACTGTCTAACGCTTGTCCATTGACAACAACAAAATCAACTGATTGTAATCTTTTTGTAGATTCTCTAAGAGGGCCTGCCGGCAGGTGAAAACCATTACCAAAGCGCCGTACACCATCAACCACTGCAATTTCTAAATCACGATGTAAAGCATAATGTTGCAACCCATCATCCGCAATGATTATATCGCATTGCTCATGCTGAAGCAGAGACGCACCCGCCTCTACTCTTTTCGGTGCCACAGCGACAGGACACCGGGTTCCCCGCGCCAAAAGTATTGCCTCATCTCCCACGACCTGGGGGTCGCTATCCGCTCTCACTTGTTGCGGCCAGGTTTGCGCCTGCCCACCGTAACCCCGACTAATAATGCCAGGACTGAATCCTTCTTTTTTCAAAAAATCAGCGAGCCAGATAACGAGAGGGGTTTTGCCCGTTCCACCTACATTAATATTCCCTACTACGATAACAGGAACAGCTAATTTATAAACGGTGCAAATACCGACACGATAACAAAATCTTCTTACTATAGAGACAGCACGAAATAAAAACGAAAGGGGTAACAATACAATAGCTATGCCATTGTAACTGTACCAATATTGATCAATTCGCTTCATACTCTCAATTATACAAAAATATGAGCGTTTGAATTACAATTTTCAAAAACCAGACGAAATGAAGAACCTAGGTACAAATAGGTTTTTCAACTGAATCAGCACTATGTGCATGGCGTTATGAATTTAGGCGTTTTCATCACGTCCGTCTGTATCTCATCTTCAGCTCTTTTTTGCTCAAAGTGCCCTCGGCTTTACCTCCTACCCGGCTCTCTTTGGGTGCTATCTCTTACATCCATACAAGCAATCAAAACGAACAAATACGAGCACCAAATATGAAAATTGTTACGCCCTTATCCCTTAATTTTTTGCTGTTTTTGTGGCAATAGACAAGTGCAACAAACCCACCTGTCTTGCTGCATCCATCGCCATCACCACCGATTGATGCGATGCTTTTCCATCCGCACTAATGATCAGCGGGGTATCCGTTTTATTTTTGCTGGCGTCCTGTAACGCCCTCATCAGTGTTTCTATCTGAGTATTGATGAGCTGTTTATCATTAACATAATAAACCCCGGCAGCATCTATGATTAAATCTATAGGCGCTTGTTTTTCTTGCACCGGCTGATCGCTCGCTTCGGGTAACTCAACAACAATTTCTGATTGCTTACTAAATGTTGTCGACACCATAAAAAAAATGAGCAACAAAAATACAACATCAATAAGCGGTGTTAAATTAACGTCTGGCCCATTCCTTCGGGGCGCTCGCATACGCACTAGTGACTTCCTCCCAGATCGTCTTTATCACGTTCACCATGTAAAACTTCGACCATTTTTAATGCTTCCTGCTCCATGGTCACAACAATTTCATCAATTTTTCTTTCGAAGTATCGATGAAACATTAAACTGGGAATAGCGACAGACAGACCTGCAGCGGTGGTTAAAAGTGCCTTGGAAATACCACCTGCTAATGCCGTAGCACTCCCTACACCTTGACTCGTAATGACAGCAAAGACATCAATCATACCGATCACAGTACCCAGCAAACCTAACAAAGGCGTCACCATTGCTACTGTACCCAGCGTGTTTAAAAATCGTTCCAGCTCATGAACCACATGACGTCCGGTCTCTTCAATCGCATCTTTCATCACCGCTCGGTCTTGACGTAGATTAACCAGCCCGGCCGCCAACACCCGTCCTAGTGGCGATTCTGCTCTTAACGAAGCGATACGCTGGCTATCTAACTGACCTGCTTTAGCCCATTTCCAAACTTGCGCGACTAAACCATCAGGACAAATTCTGCTTTTATTCAGCGACCAAAAACGCTCAACAATAATTGCAAAAGAGGCTACGGAACACAACAGAATTGGGGCCATTAACCAACCACCCGCTTGTATAAATTCAAACACTAACTGTCACCTTCTTTGTTTAGTCATACCCATAAAATTTTAGATAAGCATGATTACGCTGCTTAATCTAGCCATTATATACTTGTAAAATTAGTTTTCCTCAACCCAATGCCAATAATAACGGCTGGTATCACGAAAACTTTTAGGACTAAATATTTCATTTTCAGAATGACCTAATATCAGGCTGATCGCACCTTCTCGCGCTGTATCGTAAGTTTGCGCCCCTCTTACAGTAAAACGATCAACGATCTGAGCTGCTGGAAAATTCCAACGATTTCGGTAGCCCACTGGAAACAAAACTATTTTAGCTTGCACGGCATCAACAAATGCGATTGTCGACGAGGTTTTACTCCCATGATGAGCCGCGACTAATATATCCGTAGATAAGTTATTTCTCAATCTAGCCACGATACTGAGCTCTGCTGCCTGTTCTATATCTCCCGTCAACAAGATACTGTCTTCGCCGGAAGAGACGCGCAAGACACAAGAAGCATTGTTCCCTTGCCAATTTGTATTTTCATTTTCCGGGTGCAGTATTTCAAAATACACACCATCCCATGTCCAGCTTTGTTGAGCACAATGTTCCGCTTTAAAGTTATCAATTTTATCCGGGACACTGCTCAGTAAACGTTTTATATCAACCGCTTCAATAACGGAGTTCAACCCCCCAATATGATCATTATCACCATGACTGGCAATCACAACATCAACGGCTGAAAGACCTTGATGCCGCAAAAACGGAACGACAACCTGGCGACCCATATCATAAGCATTTCCCAAACTAATACCAGCATCATAAACAAGGGCATGGTTGCGTGTCATAATAGTCGCCGAGAGCCCTTGTCCAACATCAAGCAAAGTCATTTCAAACTGACCTTTGGGCAGTCGATCAGGCACAACAACAAGTAGAGGCAAGAGCCAAATGATTCCCACCCAGCGTAGCGCAATACCTTTTGGTGCAATCAGCCACACGGCACCTAGCACGCCGCATAATACCGCCCAGAAAGGAGGAGCGTGCTGCGTCCACTGCGCAACCGGCAATGCAGCCATAAACTCAAGTGTATACCAAAGGACTGCAATGAGTCGATCGGTGATCGTAAACAGGAATATTCCCAGATCATTAAAAAGAAACGAAACCAATGTAGAAAAAAGAACTAAGGGGACAATTAAAAAAGACATCCAGGGTACGGCAATAATATTGGCCAAAGGTGCAATCAAGGAAACCTGGAAAAACATAAACAATAAAAATGGCATCAGGCCGACAGCCAACAAGCACTGTGCCCAACCCCAGCGCCACCACCACGAACGGACAGCCAAACGCCCTGACATGCCATAAATTAACAGTGACACAGCGACAAATGACAACCAGAACCCAACTGACATTACGGCAAACGGATCCCAAACCAATACGACGATGAGTGCAGTCGCCAGCAAGTGAGCGGGCGGAATCGAGCGCTTCAGCAAACTACCCCAAGCAAATACGGTTAACATGATTAAAGCACGCTGGGTCGGAATAGCAAAGCCGGCTAAGGCACTATAAAGTAATGCTAATAAAAAACCACCGATCAAACCCGCTTGCCGGGCAGGTAATTTAAGGCATAAGGTCGCGCTTCTTGCCCAGAGCCAGCTAAAAAACAGCAAGCCCAAGCCAGCCACCAAACCAATGTGCAACCCGGAAATAGCCAGCAAATGATTCGTCCCTGTTGCTCTCAGCACAGCCCAGTCATGATGATCCAGGCTCTGCCGCTCACCCACAGCAAGCGCCATGATAATCCCCGTATGCTCCAACCCTGCCAGTACCGTTTGCAGATGAGTCATGACCCCCTGGCGAAAGCGAGCCAGAGCATAAGGTGATATTGTTTTTGGCAATGCAAGCTCTTGCTGAATGTGCTCTGAACGAACATAACCTATCGCCCGTATCCCTTCTTGAAAGAGCCATGCCTCATAATCAAAACCACCCGGATTTAAATGACCATGAGGTCGCTTCAATCTGACAGTAAACGTTCTCTTTTCTCCTGGGATTAAATCCGGCGCTTTATCATACCAACTTAACCTAATACGCCCTGGAGAGGGATATACTTTGTTGTCAAAGCTGATACGACTCACATCAAAATCAAACCTGAGGCTACGCTCCCCTGTTTTTGGCATTGAAGCGATAAAGCCCTCAACAACGACATCCTGACCTTCTAATGCAAAATCAAGATTGGCCGACAAGGTAATATCAGCCCGAATCAAGGCCCAAAGAAAACCACAGGCACAGAGACTAATAAATTTATATTGCTTTAAAAATAATGAGGAAAATAGAGTCAACGGCAGTAAAAAGCCCCACATTATATTTGGCAAGACCTCTAATTGCTGAAAGAGCAATATTCCCGTCAAAAAAGAGGCCGTTAGCAATAACATTGTGTTCTCTGTTAAGCTCAGAAATGTGGATAATAGATTCATACCATACACGGATGAGAAGTGAAAATGTATGCCCAAGCGTTTTTTTAAGCGGCTCATGCCAAACGAAGAAAGCATTCGAGCTCACCCTCGGTTGAAACAATGTTTTGGCTCGCTTTTACACAATCCCAATATCTGGCATTTAAACAGACATTCCGTCTCTGGGGCTTTTTCTGTGGGTATTTTTATGGCTTTTATACCGGTGCCATTCCAAATGTTATTAGCCGCGTGTCTCGCTATACCCTTAAAAGCAAACCTACCTATTTCTGTAGGGCTGGTCTGGATAACGAACCCACTCACCATACCAATTATTTTTTATAGTGCTTATCACATCGGTGCCTGGCTAATGCATACCCCCACCCAAACCATTTTATTTGAACCCTCAATAACGTGGTTATCAACAGGTCTGGCCGCTGTGTGGCAACCTTTTTTACTGGGGTCTTTCATTCTCGCTATCATCGGCGCATTTTTAGGTCATTTTATGGTACATGCCTTCTGGCGATTTCATATCTTTCAATACCTGAAAGCACGCCGGGCGCGGAGAAAAAAATCTAAGAGATGAGGCATTGATGAGGGACATGCAAATTTTTCTAATTTTGTTCGCTAGCAAATAGACACGGTTATTCCTCTCGCTCACCATATCCATTGTGAAAACAATTTACTGCGCAATTTTCGCGCGTTCCTCTGAGAAATGGAGGCTTAGGAACGAGCACGTAATAACTTCCCTGTTTGGCGCTCAGATTTAGTTCATATTTGTTCGTTCTGATTGAGCAAAAGCACAGGAATAGTTGTTCTTATTTCGAGCTTTTGTGATTGAAGAACGGACAAAGACGGGCTGAAGATGGGATGCAAAACTGGGAAGTTATTACGTGTCCGTTCCTAAGTCATCGTGCTCAAACGACCCTCTGCCAAAACAAGTTGATGTTGCATTTTCTTCGCCAAACTAGGGTCATGAGTCACAATGATATAACTTGTCTGCAGCTCCTGATTGAGCTCAAGCATCAGCTCTTGCACTTGCCTCGCGCTATCATAATCCAGATTGCCTGTTGGCTCGTCTGCCAAAACACAGGCCGGCTGGGTCACCAATGCTCGGGCAACGGCCGCTCGTTGACGCTCTCCACCCGATAGTTCTCCCGGTTTGTGCTTTAATCTGGGCCCCAGTCCAACACGAGTCAATAGCTGTGTCGCTCGCTCTGCAGCCTCCGCAGGAGAACAACCGCCGATGAGCAAGGGCATAGCCACATTTTCAAGTGCAGAAAATTCAGGTAATAAATGATGAAACTGATAAATAAAGCCTACTTTTTTATTACGCAGATGGCCTCTCTCTGCGGCATTCAGCTCCGCTAAATTCTGCCCCGCTAAAGTAATGGTGCCCGTTGTCGGTAAATCCAGTCCACCAAGCAGCTGTAATAGTGTTGTTTTTCCCGCGCCCGAACGCCCCATAATAGAAACCGTCTCACCTTTTTGTACACTAAAGGAGATATCTTGCAACACGTTGACCGCCAACCCCCCTTCAGTGAACACTTTTGCTAAATGTTCACAACGCAACACCTCAGTCATAACGTAAAGCCTCAGCAGGTTCCGTTCGAGAAGCCCTCCATGCTGGATAAAGTGTCGCTAGAATACTCAGAATCAGTGCAATACTGCTTATTTTAATTACATCCAACCCGCGTAGATCAGAAGGAACATCACTGATGTAATACACATCAGCAGCCAAAAAATCGACGTGCAACAAGCGCTCCAAAGCAGGGACAATATTTTCAACATTAACCGCCAACAACACCCCCCCTACCGTCCCTAATACGGTGCCAACAAAACCAATCAAACTCCCTTGAACCATAAAAATACCCATAATCGTTTTTGGTGTTGCACCCAGAGTACGTAAAATAGCAATATCCGTTCGCTTGTCAGCCACCATCATGACCAAGGTCGAAACAAGATTAAAGGCAGCAACCGCAACAATCAGTAACAAAATAATAAACATCACGGTTTTTTCAGTTTGTACCGCTTTAAAAAAATTGACATGTTGCTGTGTCCAATCCTGAACACGATAACTATAACCCAGTGCTTGCTGTATTTGCTTGCTTAAGCGTGGCGCATCGAACATATCTTCAAGCTTTAGACGGATCCCCGTAAATTCTCCTTTAATGCGAAACAGCGTGGCGGCATCGTCAAGATGGGTCAACGCCAATGAACCATCATATATATGAGTACCTGTATCAAAAATACCCACGACAGTAAATCGCTTAAGGCGAGGTATAATTCCAGCAGCTGTAATATTGGCCTGTGGAATCATCAATGTCACTTTACTGCCCATACCCGCACCCAACACGCGCGCCAGAGCTTTACCAAGAATAATGTTGTAGTGCCCGGCTTGCAAAGCCGCCAGACTGCCCTCGATCATGTTATTGCCGATATTTGAAACTTGAGGTTCCAAATCCGGTTGAATGCCTCGGATCATCGCACCGTTCACACGCGAACCTATATAGAACATACCCTCACCGCTCACATAGGGCGCAACACCCACAATTTCTTTATGCTTACTAAGGCTTGCTTTGATCTCCGTCCAATCTGCTGACCGAATAGCACCATCATGAATCGTCATATGCGCAACGACCCCTAATGTTCGCTCTCTCAGCTCTTTTTCGAAGCCATTCATAACGGAAAGCACGGTAATCAGCACCGTGATACCCAACGCAATACCAAGCATAGAAATAAGAGAAATAAAAGAGATGAAATGATTCCGTCTCTTAGCACGCGTATAGCGTAGCCCGACAAATAGAGATAAATTTTTTAACATGGGCACGTATTAAACCATATTTTTGTTTGTTTTTTTGTTTTATCTAAATGACTCATTTAAAACTGGGATTCGAAGCATAACGAAAGGGTTTAGGAATTAGATCAGGAGTATTTTTGTCAAAAAATAGATCCTCGAACAAAAATCCGGCACAATCTAGACACGCCTTTTCCAGCATTCACCTTAAGGTTTGCAAGTAGAGCAAGCTGTGTTTTACTAGGAAGCTGTTTTGATTATATATCAGTTACCAAATACAGAATTCTGAAAGAGACTTTTAATTAATTGCTCAATTTTAAAAAGGAGAATATCATGAGTGTATTAGTAGGCCGCCCCGCACCCGATTTTACCGCCCCAGCCGTACTGGGTGATAGCACCATTGTAGATAACTATACTTTTTCTGAGGCTACCAAAGGAAAATATGCAGTACTTTTTTTCTACCCCCTCGATTTTACTTTTGTCTGTCCATCAGAACTCATCGCCTTTGATCATCGTCTCGATGAGTTTAAAAAACGCAATGTAGAAGTCATCGGAGTCTCTATAGATTCTCATTTTACACACAATGCCTGGCGAAATACGGACATCAACAAAGGCGGCATCGGTCAAGTCGGCTACACCCTCGTTGCAGATATGGCGCATGAAATATGCAAAGCCTATGATGTAGAAACACCGGATGGTCGAGTCGCATTTCGCGGCTCTTTTTTAATCGATACCGCAGGTAATGTACGCCACCAAGTCGTCAACGACTTACCATTGGGTCGTGATATTGATGAAATGTTACGCATGGTCGATGCTTTGCAGTTTACTGAAGAACACGGCGAAGTTTGCCCTGCAGGGTGGAAAAAAGGGTCTAAGGCCATGACAGCAACACCGGATGGCGTCGCCAGTTATCTGAACGAAAATGCTAAAAACTTATGATTTAAGTCTTCCTAGCATCTCACCTATGAACAAATACTCATAGGTGAGTTAAAACCTCTACCGATTGACTTTTTTGACAAGGATATTTTTTCAGTCATGACGCAGACCATTCATTTTTTAAATCGCCATCGAACCATTCCCGTTAATGTGGGTTCTGTGTCAATAGGGGGCAACGCACCCATTGTTGTGCAATCCATGACCAACACCGATACAGCAGATATAGCTGCTACGGTGAGTCAAACCATTGCCTTGGCCAATGCAGGATCGGAATTAGTTCGTCTTACGGTCAACACTATGGAAGCGGCACAAGCCGTACCTAAAATTAAAGAACAACTGGAACGCGCCGCTTGTGATGTCCCTTTAGTCGGTGATTTTCATTTTAACGGCCATAAGCTACTGGCTGCAGAACCTGCTTGCGCGCAAGCGTTGGCCAAGTTTCGTATCAACCCGGGCAATGTTGGCAAAGGCAGCAAACGAGACAGTCAGTTTGCTGAAATGATAGAGCTGGCGTGCCAATATGAAAAACCGGTACGTATTGGCGTCAATGGAGGCAGTCTTGATCAAGCCTTATTGGCTCGCTTAATGGATGAGAACAGCAAACAAAAGACGCCTGAAGAACCGGCGATTATTGTCCGCAAAGCCCTGGTGACGTCAGCAATAGACAGTGCCCAACAAGCTGAAAGTCTGGGCTTAAAAAAAGATCAAATTATCATTTCATGTAAAGTAAGTAATGTGCAAGAACTCATTGCACTCTACCAGGATCTAGCCCAACAATGTCACTATGCGTTACACCTGGGTCTGACTGAAGCAGGCATGGGTAGCAAGGGCATCGTCTCGTCCACTTGCGCCTTGGCCGTATTACTTCAACAAGGCATAGGCGATACCATCCGTCTCTCCTTAACACCGGAACCGGGCGGCGCGCGTACTGAAGAGGTTCGCGTTGCACAAGAAATTTTACAATCCTTAGGCTTACGATCCTTTATCCCCTCCGTTATCGCCTGTCCAGGTTGTGGCCGCACCACCAGCACCGTTTTCCAACAACTGGCAAAAGATACTCAAGACTACCTGGCAAAACATATGCCCTCATGGCGCGAACAATATCCCGGCGTGGAAAATATGACGCTGGCAGTTATGGGCTGTGTTGTTAATGGCCCTGGCGAAAGCAAACAAGTGAATATCGGCATCAGCCTGCCGGGTACAGGTGAACGACCTGTTGCGCCGGTTTACATCGATGGCGAAAAAACGGTCACTCTCAAGGGCGATAACATAGCCCAGGAGTTTCAAAGTATCATGATGGACTATATAAAAAGGCACTATAAAAAATAGTGCCCGTTTCGCCTGCCTCTAAGGTACATAAGGCACATACACAGCCTGCTCTAAAATCACGTTTTCCAGCAATAGAGCTTGATCACGACTGGTGATTGACATGGGCAAATTGACTTTATCAAAAGCATTACCTTTAATAAATAACGACTCACCGACAAGGTCTATCGCCACAGCGTTTTTTACCTTTTCAAAAAAATTAAAGGCAATCTGAATACCCTTGGCATAGCCGCCAATATTAATTAATTCATTATGGCTAAAATCATTATTATCAATCGTGACACAAACATGGTCTAAAGTAGATTGCCTCTGTTTATCACCAATAAGAATACTGATCGGCGCAACCGACCCTGGGTACAGAACACCATCTTCAAAATGATTATTATCAATACGATTATTTTTGCTATAGCTCATATTGCCTTCACGGTCATCCGGTAAAACAATATGTATTCCAACTGAGCGACTACGCTGCATCAAGTTATGATCGATTCGGTTATAGTTTGCGCCATTTTTCAGGGTAATTGCTGACATTGTGTGGGCTTTAACCTCTCGGCCCAAATCAACGAAAACGTTACCCGTGATACGATTACTATCACCGCCATCAACTTCTATAACCTTCAGACTTTCAACTTCTTTAAAAATAAAACCCGCGATGATATTGTCTGAGCCCGTAATCATCATACTCGCTGTTTTGAAAAAAGCGACGCCACCTACCGCGCTAACATAACGTACACCGACTGATGGAATTTGCATATCCCAATGCTCATAAGTCCCTGTGTTTATGACAACCACATCCCCTCTCTGAGCAACCGAAGCAGCATGATTAAATTCTTCTAAAGTACCAACTTGATACTGAATACCACCTTGGTCAGGACTGCGTAACTGCACCAAGTTCAACCCTGGATCATTCACATCCAAAGAATCAACATCATCAAAACGGCAAGATAAATTTTGTGGCGGGTTACTTTCTTCATCTGCTGTTTGTGGATCACAGGGCAGCATGACAAAATTATACATATAGAAACAAGTATTTGTTTCTATATTCGTATTCATATTCGTAATGGAGTTAGTGCGTGTATTGGTTTCAATCAACGTGCGAGTATTCGTTCCTGTCGCGACATCACTCTGCGAACTTGCAACGACTTGCTCATCATTTTCAGGCTTATCTGAATTTGCTTGAACCGCATCGAGAGAATTCCTCTCGCTGAGCTCCGTTTTACTCCCACCACCACAAGCCGTTAACGCTAATATAATAAGGGAAAAAAAACCCAACCTGGCCCCAACCACATTCCATTTATTCATCTCTGCTCCAACTATCCATAGTATAAAAATGTTTCTCTCTTATCGTCTCCTTGTTAAAAAAATAGTGCGATATAGTTCACAAAATTTACTTTCTATGCCTGTTTTTTCAAAAAAATTCTGAGTAACAAGTCACAAAGCAAATTCATAATCCTTGTGACAATACCTTAAGGATGAAACACAATAACTTATGCAAATGACGCACAAATTTGCGTTTCTATTTGAACATTCTGATTGAAAAAAACGCAGCTTTAGTGGGGGCTAAAGTGAGTATTTTTTTATTAAATAACGCTCAAAGAAAAGCCGAAGTTGTGATGCCAGATGTACCAGATGTATAAGTTATTATGAGTCTCTTTCTTATTTTTTGCCGAAACACCCTATCGGCCTGAGCCTCATATGCCTGGTGATATTCTGGATTTTATGCAAATAAAGAGATAGTATAAACATGCCAAAAACACACATCGTCGAGACCCACGATACCCTGTGGGGTCTTTCAAAATTCTATGGCAACCCCACTTTGTGACCGCTGATTTTTGAATACAACAACCTGCCCCGCATTACCAAAAAAACTGGCAGCCGTATTATCGACCCCGACTTGATCTTTATTGGCCAGAAACTCATTATTCCGAACAAAAAACTGGCCACTAAACTCGGCGAGCAGGGACTCAAAAAGGTCATAAGCAACATTTGCGAAAACCGAGCTAGGCACGAAAAAATCCCCAGAACAGCACACAAATCCATGAACTGCGTCAATACCAGTCCAATAATGAGCAAATTGCCCGCACCGAGGCAAAAAGGGTTCAATCGCCGTTTTTCGAGTTCGACCTCGGGAAATTTCCCATCCGTGAAGTCAAAAGCGGGATTCTTCGTGTTGTCATGCGTGCCAGCGGTACCTTGCTGCTGCAAAATACCCACGGAGCAACACCAACGCAAGGTTTGGATAATTTAAAATTCTCGGCCCAGCAGCAGGCCGAGACCACCGCTGGTAAATTGTTCAGCGAAACCACACTCAAATTTAACGATAAGACCAAGACGGTCAGTTTCAGTAACAAATTCACCACCCAATCTAACTTACCCAATCACCCCAGCGTCTCACTCGCATTCGAGACGAATGCTCAAGGAAAGCTCGCACTGATCGGCAGCATGACCCAAGATTTGGTGAAAGGTAAACTAGGAAACCATACTTTTATTGGTAGAAAATTGGAATTGAGATTGAAGTGGCGGGGGAGAAAGACGCGTTTGAAAAAGGAAAAGATACGATCTGGGCAGAATTAGCATTGGCCGGTGGCGCGGCCTTGCTGGTTGTTGGTGGAACCGCAGCGAATGAAAACCCTGACCGCCACTTACCCGGCCATCGCCCGAAAATACGCGGTCTTTAAAACCTTTTACCTAGACATCGACCCCGGCCTGACACCGGTGTTTGCGGCCATTGAAGACTAAGGAAAGTCATGCGCGTGAACCGCCAACCTGGACTGGATGGAGACGCAGTACGTCAAGGCGAAAGAAACACTCGATCGCTACCTCTGGCTGGAGCAAGACCTGGCGCAACTTAAAAACGACTACGACGTGCGCCTGCGCGCCGATTTTACCCGCTTTTTTTGATCTTGTATTTTCGTTGGTGTGCCTTGAAGGCAAAACGATAGTCGGTGCAGAATATAAAGTTATTTTTTTACAGACCCTAAGAGCAAAAGAAGCGGCTAAAAAAGGATATAAAGCCAGGCGTTGAGAGGATGACAGAACAGCCTCCTTGAGGGCGTTGTGGGAGTATTATAGATCACCCTCTCGCCCTTGCCTTCGACTAATACTTTTTAAAGTTGTCAATTTAGACTCCTTCACGGATAATGTATAGGGGACTTGCAGCCCATTAGATCGTGCCCGCGCCGGGCACACACAAAATGCTCCATTGGACTGCCCAAATCGTCATTTTTTTGTGTCTGTCGCAAGCTCCATATTACACAAAAAAATGCCACTTCGGGCAACCAATGAGCATGGCGTTATACATCAAAAACACTAACCCCGACAAGTAGGAAAAGAGCATAAATTTTGAATAAACAACAATTAGCCGCAAAAATTTGGGAATCCGCTAACCAGATGCGGTCAAAAATTGAAGCCAACGAATACAAAGACTACATATTAGGGTTCATTTTCTATAAGTACTTATCTGATCAAGAAGTTGAGTTTGCTAAAAGCCAAGGCATGTCAGACGAAGAAATCGCCGCATTAAGTGAAAGCGATGCCGACACGGTTGACTACATTAAAAAAGAGCTGGGTTATTTCATCGCCTATGACGACCTGTTTTCAAGCTGGCTTAATGCAGGCAGCGACTTTGATGTTTCCAATGTGCGCGATGCCTTATCGGCTTTTGCCCGCTTAATACACCCGAATCATAAAAAACTCTTCGACGGTGTTTTTGACACCCTGCAAACGGGTTTAAGTAAATTAGGTGAAAATGCGGCAAAACAAACCAAGGCCATCAGTGACCTGTTGCAACTCATTAAAGACATCCCCATGGACGGCAAACAAGGCTATGACGTGCTGGGTTATATATACGAATATCTCATCGAAAAATTTGCCGCCAATGCCGGAAAAAAAGCGGGCGAGTTCTACACGCCGCATGAAGTCTCGTTATTAATGTCAGAGATTGTCGCGGATCATGTAAAAGATAAAGAAAAGATAGAAATTTACGATCCTACTAGCGGCTCGGGGTCGTTGCTTATCAATATTGGTAACAGTGTAGCCAAGCATGTGGATGATGAAAACAACATTAAATACTATGCGCAAGAGCTCAAAGCCAACACCTATAACCTCACCCGTATGAACTTGGTGATGCGTGGCATATTACCCAACAACATACTCACCCGAAACGGCGACACCCTGGAAGACGATTGGCCTTACTTTGACGAAAACGACCCCATTGGTTCGTACAACCCACTGTATGTGGATGCCGTGGTATCCAACCCGCCTTATTCACAACAATGGGAGCCTGAGCATAAAGAAAACGATCCGCGTTACTCGCGCTTTGGTCTGGCACCCAAGACCAAAGCCGACTATGCCTTTTTACTGCACGACCTGTATCACCTCAAACCCGACGGCATCATGACCATTGTATTACCCCACGGCGTGTTATTTCGTGGTGGTGAAGAAGGCGTTATCCGTAAACAACTGATAGAACAAAACCATATTGATGCCGTTATCGGCCTGCCCGCCAATATTTTCTTTGGCACCGGCATTCCCACCATTATTTTGGTGTTACGACAAAAACGCACAAATACCGATGTGCTAATTGTCGATGCCTCAAAACACTTTTTAAAAGTGGGCAAAAATAACAAACTGCAAGCCTCGGATATTAAACGCATCGCCGATACCGTCATTCATCGAGAAACCACCGCTAAATATTCAAAAGTGGTGAGCAAAGCGACGATTCGCAAAAACGACTACAATCTCAATATTCCAAGATATGTCGATGCCTCAGACGAGGCCGAAAGCTGGGATTTACACGCTACTATGCTCGGAGGTATTCCAGAAAAAGAGATCAACCAGCTCGATCGCTACTGGCAAGCTTTTCCTGTCTTGCGTGATAGCTTATTCGAGAAAACCTCTAGCGATTATTCTCAGTTAAAAATAAGTACAGATGCGTTAAAAAACGGCATCACTCAGCACGAGCAGGTTAAGGTATTTAGCCAAGACTTTTTAAACGAATTTAGTAGCTTTGATGACTATCTAAAAAGCGAACTAATAGCCCCCTTTATTGAGATAGAAGATCAGCAAGGGCAAAGCATCAACATAGCCCAACAAGAAGCCATATTGAGCCAAGAGCTGTTTACACGCTTAGACCCCATCCCCCTAATCGACAAATACCAAGCGTATCAATTATTAGATAATAGCTGGCAAACCATCGCTATCGATTTAGAAATGCTACAAAGCGAAGGCTTTGCCGGCAGCAAACAAGTTGACCCACACATGGTCAGCAAAAAAGTCAAAGGCAAAGACACCGAAGTACAAGAGGGCTGGGTGGGGCATATACTGCCGTTTGATTTAGTGCAAACCACTTACCTCAATGATGAACTGCACGCACTCAAGCAAAAAGAAAATCGTTTAGCGGAAATCAGCGCAGAATTTGAAGCTCTATTAGAATCGCTCTCTGAAGAAGAAAAAGAAGCCGATACCATCAAAGAAAGCAACGACGCTTTTATCAATGCCGCCGTGATTAAAGCTGCCAAGCAACTCAAGGCAGAAATAAAACAAGACGCGAAACAACAGACCCAAGAAAACGGCGCATTTGAAGATGAAAGCTATGAAGCCAAAATACTGAAAGTCGATGCCTTAATTACCGAAGAGAAAAAACTTAAAAAAACCGTAAAAGCCGACGCTGACACACTGCACTTGCAAACCAAAGCCACCATCGAGACACTCAGTGATCAACAAGTGCATGAACTGCTAGAACGCAAATGGATCAGCCCGCTCCTTAGCGAACTCAACAAACTGCCCGATGACCTGATTAATCAACTTACCACCAAAGTACAACACCTTGCCGATAAATACGCCACCACCTACGGCGATGTTGCCAAGGGGTGTAGCTATATTTAGATGTTATTTTTCACGCTTTAAGGTATCATTTCCATTTTTAATGGGATAGAAAAATAAGGATCCTGATTTAT
>JAADHS010000247.1 GCA_013151745.1 Gammaproteobacteria bacterium
CGCTGGGATTGTAAATACCATGTTGTCTTTATTCCAAAGAAACGTCAGAAGCTGATTTATGGGGTGATTAGAAAATATTTAGGTAAAATATTACACGATCTGGCAAAACGGAAAGGTGTCACTATTGAAGAAGGACATTTGATGCCAGATCACATTCATATGTGTATTAGTATTCCACCGAAATATGCCGTATCGAATGTTGTTGGTTATTTGAAAGGTAAAAGCGCAATTTCTATTGCGCGAAAATTTAAAGGTCGACAGAGAAATTTCTCCGGTGAGCATTTTTGGGCAAGAGGTTATTCCGTTTCAACAGTGGGATTGGATGAGGACATGGTGGTGGAATATATCCGAAACCAGGAAAAAGCTGATGAGCAACGAGATCAACTGCAACTTGGAATATAGCTGCGCCCTGGGCGCTTACTTGAGCCCTTAGAGGGCGTCATTCAATAAGCCTCCGGCTCTGCCGGAGGTACTTTAACTTAGTAGCGTGCTCTATTTAAAATTAAATTTACGAGTAGGGAAATTTAATACGAAGTTTTTTAGGTCATGGCTTTTAATTCATAAAGAAGTTCCAAAGCTTGTTTGGGCGTTAAATTATCCGGATTGCTGCGAATGAGCTTTGCCAGTACAGGTTGTTCTGGTGTCTCAAATAATGAGATTTGTTGTGAGGGGTTTATTTTGTCTGTATTGAAGACGGCTTGTTTTTCAAGTTCAATTAATCGTTGGCGTGCGTGCTTAATCACGTCGGCAGGGACACCTGCCAATGCGGCGACTTGTAAGCCATAGCTTTGATTGGCAGGGCCCGATTTTACTGCATGTAAAAAAACAATTTTTTCGCCATGTTCAAGGGCATCCAGATGTGCATTATCCACTGTTTCTAGGGTTTCAGGCAGGGCGGTTAATTCAAAATAATGGGTAGCAAATAAAGTAAGCGCCTGAATTTTTTTACCGAGATGAAGCGCGCTTGCCCAGGCCAGGGATAAGCCGTCAAAGGTGCTGGTGCCTCGGCCTACTTCATCCATCAGCACGAGACTATAGGGCGTGGCGTTGTTCAGAATATTCGCTGTTTCCGTCATTTCCACCATGAAAGTTGAATGTCCACTTGCTAAATCATCTGACGCACCAATGCGAGTGAAAATTCGGTCTAAAGGGCCGAGTAACGCATCGCGAGCAGGAATAAAACTGCCTATATGGGCGAGTAACGCAATCAATGCCGTTTGTCGCATATAGGTGGATTTACCACCCATGTTAGGCCCGGTAATAATCAGCATTCGGGTTTGATCATTGAGCATGACCGAGTTGGGTACAAAGGGCGTGTCCAGAGTGTGTTCTACTACCGGGTGACGACCGTCAGTTATTTCCATACACGCTTGATCTGTGAGTCTGGGTTGGCAATAATTTAAGGTGAAGGCACGTTCAGCCAGGTTGGCTAGCACATCGAGTTGAGCAATGGCGGTTGCTGTTTTTTGTAATTCAGGAATGAAGGGTAGCAGTGTTTCGAGTAAAGCCTCATAAAGTAATTTTTCTCTGGCCAAGGCGCGTTCTTTTGCAGTTAGTGCCTTGTCTTCGAATTCTTTCAGTTCCGGTATAATATAGCGCTCAGTGCTTTTTAAAGTTTGCCTGCGAATATAGTCAGCAGGTACTTGCTCCGATTGGTTGCGACTGACTTCAATATAATAGCCATGAACCCGGTTGTAATTCACTTTTAGCGTATTGATTCCGGTACGTTTTTTCTCTTTTATTTCAAGGTCAATCAAAAATTGACCCGCGTGATCATTTAATGTTCGGTATTCATCCAGTTCGCTGTCATAACCCATTGCGATCACGCCGCCATCGCGAATCAGCATGGGTGGGTTTTCGATCAAGGCGCGGCTAAGCAAAGTATATAGGTCAGGGAAAGCATTGATTACATGATTGAGTTCGGAGAGCAAGGGGCTGGCAGTTTCTTCGAGTAATTGTTTAATTTCAGGTAACAAATAAAAGGCATTGCGCAGTTGACAGAGGTCACGCGGGCGTGCACTTTTTAATGCAACTCTGGCCAGTATTCGTTCAATATCACCGATACCATGGAGTTGTTCTTTATATTTATCGTAGTTATGATCGTCTAATAAGGTTGCAATTGCGAAATAGCGGCTTTGTAGTTGCTCATGATTACGGATAGGTTGGTTTAACCAGGAGCGTAACATGCGGCTCCCCATCGGGGTGACTGTTTTGTCCAGTACTGCACATAAAGTAAATTCGGTACTGCCATGGAGATTGAATTCTATTTCCAGATTACGCCGTGTGGCGGCGTCGAGAATAACGGTTTCGTCACGGCGTTCGTGACGTATTGTTTGTATATGGGGTAAGGCGGTACGTTGTGTTTCTTTTGCATATTGTATGAGACAACCTGCCGCCTGGATGCTGGTGGTCAATTCGGCACAGCCAAAACCATCCAGATTTTTAGTTTTCATTTGTGCGGTTAGCAGGCGCTGCGCGGTTTCAAAATCAAAATACCAGATGGCTTGTCGTCGTACTCCGGGTTGATCGGTCTGACTAATAGCAGAGTTGATAGTTTCGTTGATCAGCAGCTCAGCGGGACGTAGGCGTGCCAATTCATCTATACAGGCTTCTTGACCCACAACTTCCATTAAACGGATTAATCCGGCTGATAAATCGAGTGTTGCGATGCCATATTGTGCACCTTCACAGTGTATCGCCGTGAGTAACGTTTCCTGACGTTCATTCAACAGCGCTTCGTCGGTGAGGGTGCCGGGCGTTAAAATACGCACCACTTTACGTTCAACAGGCCCCTTGGACTGGCTTGGGTCTCCGGTTTGCTCGCAAATGGCAACAGACTCGCCCAGCTTGACCAGTTTAGCCAAATAATTTTCCGCAGCATGGTGCGGCAAACCTGCCATAGGAATGGGTTCGCCAGCGGATTGTCCACGTTTGGTTAAGGTAATATCTAAGAGTTGAGATGCTTTTTTGGCATCATCAAAAAATAATTCGTAGAAGTCTCCCATACGGTAAAAAACAAGGGTATCGGGAAACTCTGCCTTGATGCGTAAATATTGCTGCATCATTGGAGT
>JAADHS010000060.1 GCA_013151745.1 Gammaproteobacteria bacterium
TTACCGTTTCCAGGTATTGACCATCAACATTTTCCTTCAGGTCTTTACCCACGTTAATTGTCATATCTTTAACGACTTCTTCGGTGTGTTTACCTTCAATTTTCAGAATTTTATTCTTACCAATTTTTTCATTATGGTTATCCCCAACACTAATAGTTTTATTTTTAGCAATGGTTTCTGTCTGGTTGTTGTTAACAGTTTTATTGCGATCATTTTCTATTGTTGAGTTTTCATCATTTTTGATAATTTTGGTACGATCATTATCAACCGTTAATGTTTCGTCGTTCTCAACCATCGTATCCAGGTTTTTCTCAGCATGGATATAAACTTGTTCCGAACCTTTTTTATCCTCAAAGCGCAGTTCGTTATAGTTCGCGGCTGTACCACTTTTAGTTGAGTGTGTTTTGATGCCGCTTTGTGTTTTTGAGCTATAAGGTGGTTTATTGACCCCGTTATAAACAGTTCCGGTCACAATCGGTCGATCAGGGTCACCATCAAGGAACGTGACAATCACTTCATGGCCAATACGCGGAATAAAGGAGGTTCCCCACCCGTTACCTGCCCAGGCTTGCATCACGCGCAGAAAGCAGGAGCTGTTCTCATCATTACTCCCTTCACGATCCCAGATAAACTGGGCCTTGATTCGACCAAATTCATCAATATAAATTTCTTCGCCTGCTGGGCCTGTGACTATTGCAGATTGCGGCCCTTTCATTACAGGGCGCTGATGGTCCCGGGTTGGGCGAAAATGTATTTCAGATGAAATGCAATCAAAGTGATTATTGTAACCTGTCTCACCTCTTTCGCCCGTGAAATAACTGGAATCAGAGGCATGATGCTCAACTCTCAGCAAGGTATAGTTACCCTGCTCGTTTTTCGAGTCGTGTTTGTCCAGCTTAAAAAATCCACCCGCATAAAATGTACTGCAATTGCTGGATCCAGCAATGGTATCCATCGGAGCCTCTTCTGCCTCCATACGGACTTTGACTAGATCAGCACCCGAGCCGACATCATATAAATCAGGGTATTCGTAATGTTTGAATTTGCTACTATTGGCAAATTTGCTTTTTGATTTTGTTTCTACTTCCTGGCTTTTTTTCGGCTCTTTAAAATTAAAATCATTTAAAATCCAGCCACCTTTCCTGAATTCATAATGATGTTTCCAGCTCTGTATTTCAGAATCTGGCGACGAGCCCTTTGCGCAAGTTAAATTCGTTTCAGTACATTCATCATAAGCATTCGCCTTATCAACGATGATCAGCGTGTGCTTGTCTTCCGTATGAGTGAAATAATAGGCATACCCTTCTTCTTCCAGTAGCCGAGAGACAAACTCCAAATCGCTTTCACCATATTGAACGCAATACTCTCTTGGCACACCACCACTTGCCCTGAAGTCAAAATCACTAAACCCCAAGTCAGCAAATATCTGGCTGATGATATCCTTTGAGTTTTTGTTTTGAAAAATACGGCGATTTTCGGTGTGGGAGAGGAACTGAAACCATGGCACCATCACCAAATGATACTTGCGAAAACTGCTGGAGGTTATTTCACCAAATGCAAACTTGCTGACAAGGCCATTAAAAACTCGACCATGTTCATTTTGAATTTTAACGGTAATCTGTTTACCGATAAGATCTTCAGGTTTGATTTCAAGATCGAGAGACAGTGCTGTCAAGTGAAATTCAAACGGGGAGGAAACAAGCTCGGCTCCATCAAACGAGGTCAGCAAAAGCACATCCTTGCCTAAAGGTGTGTCAACAGCGATAAGACGGCTGTCCTGAGTAAAATCACTCATTTACTGAACTCCCTAACCCGAGTATTTGTAGCAGGCACACCCCGATTCGCGGATATGCGGTTATGCATGCAATAAGAAAAGAACATTGGTGCTGCCCTTGAACAGGCAGCACCAATGTATTTGGCTTTATAACGGTACGGCTTTTGTCAGATCATAACCTGCACGTTGCGGACTACCCGTTTTATTGGTTGCATCGTGATCTTTATAGTTGATCTCACACTTGGAGAAGCTCAGTGTAATCGTTTCTTCAGGCTCGGCATCACCCGCAGCAGCAATGTAATAGCTACTAACCAAGCAGTTTTCCAGCGAATATTCCATAAATTCTTCAACACCTTCACTGCCAGTACGGGTGAACTTAAGAACCGCACCTTTGCCTGATGAGCCGGAAACAGACTCTTTAAACAGTGCAGCAACAGAATTATCAGCTTCTTTCGTTAAATTTACTTCAGAAACATTGGGCTTGCCGACTTCACGGTTAGCCATTTTACCTGCTTCCATGGTGATCGGGCGTGAAGTACCAAAACTCACTGAGCTGATTTTGATGCATCCTTCAAAACCTTCAGCCGTTACATTTCCCGGTATTCCATCATAATCAAGATATATTGCCATTTTATTTTCCTCTCTCCGTCCTGTTTAAACAAAAAAATACCCGTAAATCGACTTGCAATAATAGGGTAATTGTTAGCGATGAACAACCAGCATTCCGTTGTAAACCATGTGTCTCCAAACGTTTTATATTGAGTCGTTTAACATAGCCTATCACTGCGCCCCATGACCTCTTCTCACCAGACCCTGGCCAAACGAAAGCTTGGCACCTTGCACCAGCCTCGATGTTTTGAAGGAGTATTTGGGACTGTGCTACCAACAGCACCAACGATAGCGGCCCATTGTAATGAAATTCACACATATTTATGTGACATATTCACACAAAACCGAATTTTTCATTTATTTCATTAAAAAACAATGAGTTAAATCACTCCCCCCGATACCGTATACATACACTCTATGTTAGAAAGTTAGTAACTACTTCGGCCCAATCTCCCAAATCCACAGAGATAGAGACTTAGCCCACCTTCAGCTAAAAAGTCAATAGTAAAACAAGGGGCAAGCAAGGCAACCGGGCTTTAAAAGTCTTGAAACAAGAATTCAGATGAGGTATTTGGAGTTATCCATTTGAATGGAATCAAATGACAACACCACCGACAGCTTCAATACTCCATCACTTTTCAGGCATAGAAGACCCGCGCGTC